>JBEKLM010000007.1:0-116345 GCA_050010195.1 Verrucomicrobiia bacterium | reverse complement strand
GAAAAAATCTCGCGGCGCTTCATGGCGAATCCGGATCAATTCGCCAACGCGTTCGCTCGGGCCTGGTTTAAGCTGACGCACCGCGACATGGGTCCGCGCGCGCGCTATCTCGGCCCGGAGGTTCCCGCCGAGGAACTCATCTGGCAGGACCCCATTCCCGCGGTCAATCACCAATTGATCAATGCGCAGGACATCGCCTCGCTGAAGAGCAGAATCCTGGCGTCCGGTCTGTCCGTCTCGGAGCTGGTTTCGACCGCGTGGGCGTCGGCGTCCACTTTCCGTGGCTCCGACAAGCGCGGCGGTGCGAACGGCGCCCGTATTCGTCTGGCACCGCAGAAGGATTGGGAAGTTAACCAGCCGGCCCAACTGGCCAAGGTGCTCCAGACGTTGGAAGGCATCCAGAACGCGTTCAACAGCGCGCAGTCCGGCGGCAAGAAAGTCTCACTGGCTGACCTGATCGTGCTGGCCGGTTGCGCGGGCGTCGAGCACGCGGCGAAAAATGCCGGCCGCAAGGTGACGGTTCCCTTCACGCCGGGACGTATGGACGCCTCGCAGGAGCAAACCGATGTGGCCTCCTTCGCCGTGCTCGAGCCCATCGCGGACGGCTTCCGCAATTATCTCAAAGCCAAATACACCGTATCGGCCGA
Organism: Verrucomicrobiia bacterium; assembly: GCA_050010195.1. Lineage (GTDB taxonomy): Bacteria > Verrucomicrobiota > Verrucomicrobiia > Palsa-1439 > Palsa-1439 > Palsa-1439. Next base: position 115,698 of record JBEKLM010000007.1, on the reverse strand, counting down.
AGCGCTGCTGGTCGACAAGGCGCAGTTGCTGACCCTGACCGCGCCCGAAATGACGGTGCTCATCGGCGGCATGCGCGTTCTAAAGACCAACTCCGGCGGGACGCAGCACGGTGTCTTCACCAAGCGACCGGAGGCGCTGACGAACGACTTCTTCGTGAACCTTCTCGATATGGGCACGGATTGGAAGCCGGTCTCGAAAGACGCCGACGTGTTTGAAGGCCGCGATCGCAAAACGGGTGCACTCAAGTGGACCAGCACGCGTGTCGACCTTGCCATCGGCTCAAACTCCCAACTCCGCGCCCTGGCTGAAGTCTACGGAAGTTCCGACGCTGAGAAGAAGTTCGTCCACGACTTTGTCGCGGCCTGGAACAAGGTGATGAACCTTGATCGCTTCGAACGTGCGTGATCTCTGACCTTTCTCGAGTGATTGCCCGTCTTCTTTCAAGAACCAGTTTCCAACCGCCATCAACATCACCTAACCCACAAACAATATAAAAAATGGATTCCCTCCCTCATCACAGCGGATGCTCAAACCAGACTGATGCCAGCCGGCAGCCTTGCCGACCAGCTTCCTGCTCAAATTGACGCGACGAATGCAAAAATCGTGCGGCCCGGCGGCACGAATTACCTCGTGCCCCCGCCCCGCGCAACGTCTTGGCGCAACCGCGCCATCTAGGACCTGGAAATTATCACGGACACTCTCGCCAGCACGTTGACCAAACCATGCGTCACGCCGCCGGCCACAACGCTGTCCGTCTTCTCGCGCAGGCATCCGTAAAACAGGCCGACAAAACAATTCTCCACGCCGTACCACCACGCGAACTGATAGTGTCCGTGGAAATAATCGACCGGGCTCAGGACATGCAGAAATCCAAACAGCAATGAGGACACGGCCAATCCCGGTCCGAAATCGAGTCCCAACACGTGGATGGGGCGGCCAAAGGTTTCATTGATCCGTGATTGAATGTATCCCCGGAAAAACATCTCTTCACCAAAGCCGGCACACACGAATAACCACGCGACCTCCAACATCTCTCTCCCAACGGGCCGGTGGAAGTACCCCGCGAGGGCCAGGGGCAGTGACAGCAACGCGGCGAGAAGCACCACGCTGGTCGCCAACGGCACGCGATCCAGATACGTCGCCCGCCCCTTCATCAACCCCAGCAGCAGGATCGTCGCCGCGAGACCAAACACCGCGCCCGCGACCCGGCTCGCGGTGTCGTCACGCGGGACTGACGGATCAAAATGAGCATGGGTGAACATCCGCCCCACACCGGCCAGCACCACGAGCAACAGCGTCCAGAGCAATCCGATGTTCAGGTTCTGCCGCCACCGCTTCCACGTCAACCCGTAAGCCTCGAAACTCCGACCGCACAGGAGCAGGATCAAACCCGTAACCAGAATCATGACGCTCCCCGGCGTAAAATTCAGTCCCGTCTCCCCTTCCCATCGTCCAATCGGCGTAAAGTATTTCAGCGATCGATACGTGACATGAACCAGTACGAAAGCGAGCACCACTTCGAGCATGGCCGTAACGCGTTTGTTCATGAAATTGATGTTGTTAACCTCCTTGCGCGATGGCGAGGCCACAGTTTCCCCCAAACCCCGCCCTCAGCAAGACCTTGGCACAACCCTCCCCCGTTGCACCAGTCTGTTTTGGTGGGGCGGGCGGGCTTTACTCCGACTCCGAGGTCGGGGCCGACCTGTCGCCCGCGGATCTTCACGAGATCACTTCTACACCCCTCTTGCCACCGCCAGCGCGATCACTTCTCTGGCTCCGGCTCCGCGCAATGTCCTGGCGCAACTGTCCATCGTCGCACCCGTCGTGAAGACATCGTCCAAGATCACGAGCCGTTTGCCCTTGAAAACCTTGTCGTCGCGCACGGCGAAAGCATCCCGGAGGTTCTTCATACGCGCTTCGGCATCGAGTTTCGTTTGGGTGGGCGTGTCCTTCACGCGTCGCAGGTTTCGTTTCAGCACGGGTACATTGACCACCTTGCTCAATCCCGCCGCCAGATACTCCGCTTGATTGAACTCCCGTTGTCTCAACTTGCGTGGATGCAACGGCACAGGAACGACGGCGTCGATTTCCCGCCAGTCGATCCAGCGTTGCGCCGCTCCCAACAGCCAATCCACCAGATGCCGGCCGAAATACATTTCGCGATTGTATTTGAACCGTAAAATGGAATCGCGCACCACGCCTTCGGTGCGACAGGCGCATACGGTCCGGTCGAAATAGAAATGCAAATCCTGGCAGTGACCGCACACGAAGGTCTCGCCCGTGACCGTCCCCGTGAACGGCGAGGCGCATTGCCGGCAAAACGGCGGCTCAATCAGTTTGGCGGAGGACACGCACGCGGGGCAGACGATCCCGGGGTCGGTGTCGGCCAGCGGACAACCACAGAAGGGACAATTCCGCGGCCAGACCAGATCTAGCGCGCGCCGGGCCCAGAGCCGGACAGCCCGGGGCCGCGCAGCGGTTTGAATGTCGTCTGACATAGCCACACCACCAGCACGAGCAGCGCCACGAGCATCGGCCACGACGCCACATCCTGTGTGACATTGACGGCCGCCGACCAACGCATGAACTCGTTGACCAGCACCCAGCCCGCGTGCAACCCGATCGACAGATATAATGCCTTCGTTTTGGCGTATGCCAACCCCAAAACGCACCCGGCCAGGAACAGCGACACGAACCCGACGAAAACACCCTTCTGAACCAACGATTGCGACACGATCCAGACAAGGCACTTTCCGCCACTGGCCCATGTGACCTGATCGGCGGGAATGTGTACGCCATTCGGCTTCAGGAAATGCACCGCCGAATACACCGCGCTGGCCACCAGGATGGCCCCGGCTGCCTTCATGCGGCGCTGCAACGCGCCTTGTAGCGCCCCGCGAAAAAACGTCTCTTCAATGAGCGCCACCGCCGCTCCCACGAAAAAGAATTTCACCGCGGCGCCTGCCATCTGTCCCGAAGTCTTGGTAAACACCAGCGGGTGGCCCCCGAAAACGACGAGCAGGCCAATCATGACCGTCAGGGACGCGACGCCGAGGACGTACCCGGCCAGGGCGTGACGCCACCAGCCACGCGCGCGCACGTAGCCGATGTCGCTCCAGAAGCGGAACCCGATCGCCCGCAGCAACGGCCACAATCCGGCCAACGCCACGAGCATGATCGCGCGGTCAAAGATCCGATGGAACGGATACGTCGCGTAAACGTGCAGGACATCCACGCGAGCGGCCACCTGTTGCACGGCCCAGAACAGCCACGGCGCCAGCAGCGCGCCGAGCAGGATGACGGCGGCGAAGTAAAGGCCGATGGCCCGGGACGCTCTCAATTACGTTTCGGTGGACCGGTGAAGTTCCTGGGGCGTGAACACCTTGTGCCCTTGGATTTCATTGTCCTGCTTCTCCGAGAGCGAGCCGGGGGCAATGATTTCCGTATAACGAATCGAACTGTGGGGAATCCAGTACACCTTGCTGTCCGCCTCGACTGGTCGCTCCAGGAGCGCGGCCGATTCCAAATCCGGATGCTCTTGGAACCGGCGCCCGCTGACGCGCACCCCGGTTTCATCAACGTCGGTAATGATGCCTCGAACGATTTCCCGGGGTGTCTGCGGATGGAACCTTCGCAACACCACTTTCACTCGCTGGCTGAGTAATCCTTTTGTGTCCATTCGTTCCTCTGCGGCGCGGCGGCCTCTATTGCGTCGTAATGTCGCCGTCCTGCAATTTCAGCGCCTTGACCTTGTCCGATTGACGATCGGACGAGTAATCGGTCGTCGGCTGCGCCACGCTCGATTGGCTTGGCGCCGTTGAGTCGGTGCTGTCACTGCGGGGCGGTGGCGCCTGGTTCGGTTGGTTCGGCGCCATCGAGCCGATGCTGTCATTCCGGGGCGACTCCGCCTGGCGAGGTTCGTTCGGCGCCATCGAACCGATAAAGTCTTTGGGGGGCAACGCCGCGTTATTCGTCCCCGAACTACCCTTGGGGAAATACGTTTCTTCCAACTCTTCGCTTACGCCCAACTGTCGCAAGCGGCGCTTGGCTTCGGCGACGGCCGCCAGATCGGTGCGCAAGACGATGGGGCGGATGAAGATGATCAACTCGGTGCGCTGTCGGTTGTTCGTCTGGCTCTTGAAGAGCTGGCCAAAGAACGGGATGTCGCCCAGGAACGGCGTTTTGGTCGTCGTCACCGTCTTCTGCTCCTGGATCATACCGCCGAGAATGATGGTGCTCCTGTCTTCCACCGCCAACGACGATTTCGCTTCCCTCTTGAGAATGGTGGGAACGATCGTGCCGCCGATGTTCACGTTGGCCCCGAGATCGTTTACCTTCTGCTCGATGTCCATTCGCACGTAGCCGTCGGGATTGATCCGCGGGGTCACGTCCAATTCGATGGCCACATCTTGATACTGGATACTGGAGGTCACGCCGGCCGTGGCCAACGTGCCCACGCCGGTGATGAGCGAGGACGTCTGCGAGGTCGGCACGGGGACCGACTCGCCCACGATGATGTCGGCCACCTGGTTGTCCATGGTCTGGATCACCGGCGTCGAGAGCACTTTGGCGTTCGATGTGCTGGCCAGCGCGTGGAGGACCGTGTCGAGGTTCAAATTCTTAAACGTGGTGAAATACGTAAGGCCGCCCGCGCCCCCGGCCAACGCCGCCGCGGTCGGCAGATTGCTGGCAAGCGAGCTGAGCTGGACGGGCGTATTGCCGTCGGTGCTGTTGCCGCCTGTGCCGGAATACTCGCCGGCCCGCGACAGCCGATTGAACATGTCAACGCCCACGTCCAACTCATTGTTGAGCGTCAGTTCGGCGATCACGACTTCGATCTGCACCTGCGCGACGGATGTGTCGATGCTCTTGACCAGTTCCTGGATGCGCGCCATGTCCTCCTTGGTCGCCATCACCAGCAGGCAATTCGTCCGCGGATCGGGCAGGATGTGCACGCCTTCCGCATACTGCAGGAAGCCTGTGTTCAGGTTCCCGGCTCCCCCGCCTCCGCCGCTCATCGGCGGTGGCGGCACGGATGGCGCGCGCGCGCCCGTGCTGGTCGTGCCAGTCGAGGACGTGGTCCGTCGTGACGAAGAGGATGAGGAGGAGGAAGCCGATCCGCCCGAGATCAAGGCGTTCAGCAACCCGGCCACATCCTCGGCGGCAGCATAATTAAGCAGGATCACTTTCATCACGACATCGGGCTCGACCTTCGCGTCCAGCTCGGCAATCAGCCGGTCGAAGAACCCGAAATTGCTGATCCGGGTCAAGATAAACAGTTTGTTCGTCCGATCATCCGCCGCCATGATGACCTTTCCCTCCACGACCGATTCCTCCCCGCCTTCGGTCGACGGGCTCGGCTGTCCGGGACGGCGGATCGGAGATGGCGGTTGACCGGGCGCGGCGGCGTGGGCGCCCGCTTGCTCGGCTTCCTGGATGATGGTTTGAAGTCGCGCCATCACATCGGCGGCTTTGGCATGCTTGAGTACGTATGACCGCATTTCCATCCGCAGGGCCGAGGGTTGATCGACGTAGGCGACAATCTCCATCATTTGCTTCAAGTTCGCCGCGGTTTCCGAGATCAGGATGCTGTTGGAATCTTGCAGCGCCATCAACTGTCCATACGGGTGGAGGTACGGTTGCAGCACCGGAACGACATCCGATGCCTTGGCGTTCTTCAAGGGGATGATCTGCGTGCCCAAGGTGTCAGCCGGTGCCACCACGCGGCCGACCGGAAGACCTTCCTGCTTGGCCGTGGTGATCTGCACGATCTTCAAGAACTTCTCACCGAGCGGTATCGCCGCGATGTTGTTGATCGCCAGCACGCTATCGAGGGCCTGAATCGCCTCGTCCTTGGTCAGTTTGGATTGACTGCGGAAATTGATCTGCGCATTGATGTTTGGCGCGGAGATGATCGAGCGGCCCGTCAGCCGCGAGTACCAGTCGAGGATCGCGGTGATCGGCGCTCCTTGGAATTCGAAGTCGATGACGGCTTGCTCCGAAGACTGGGCCAGTCGGGCCGGAGCCGGAGCGGGCGACGGTGGCGGTGGAGTCGGCAGCGCGGGTTGCGCAGGCGTTTTGCCAACGGCGGCGGCAGTGGAGCTTCGCGGTGGTCGCGTTGGCGGTGGTACCGGAGCAACCGCGGCGGGCGGCGGCGGCGGGCCAGCTGGTTGCGGGGATGGAGCCTGCGCCACCGCAGGTGGCGGCGTGTTCGACGGCGGATGCAGGATGTCCTGGAGTTCCTTCGGCATGCCATTGGTGGCTGTGGTCGCCTCATCGGTCTCGTCGGTATCCGCTTCCTGGTCGGTATTGGTCTGGGAAACGGTGTTGGTTCCGTCAGCGGCATACGCGACGCTGCGCAGTCGACTACCCGCCAGGATGGCCAGCCATGTCGATACAGCTACACTCAATAAACTCAATTTCAGCTTTCTCACTTATCCTCCCCGTCGAAACGGAATACGGCGAACACCTGGTTGTATGGGCATCGGCCCTGGCGGCTGCCCGGGTTGCGCGGGCTGGCCCCGGGCAGATGGGCCGCCGGGTGCCGCCGCGGCGCCGGTTCCCGGTTTGGCTTCCAACACCAACGTGGCGACTTCCAGGTCCTGTTTCAGAATGAGCTTGGTCGGGCCGTTCTCTGACTTTTCAATCTTCACAACCTTCACCGTGCCGATGCTTTCACCTTCTGCCTTGAAATCGACGTGCTTGGTATCATTCTCTTGGATGACCGCGAGCAGCGGCTGATCATCCCCCTCGCTGGCAATCCCCACGAACGTGAAGCGTGTTGAAAAACTCGGTTGTGGGGCGGTGTCAGCCGATGCGCCCATTTGCCCGAACGGCGCGTGGTCCAGGATGATCTGGTACCGCGAAAAATCGCGGGTGGGCTCCGCCGCGCCCGCCGGGACTCCGCCCAACGCGGCCGCCAGGGCGCCCAGGATCGCCAGATACTTGCGGGTTCCTGAGTTCACGATTTCGCCCCGACCGGTTTGGCGGCGAGCGCCCGCACTTGAATCTCGCAGCGCAGAATACCCTGATTCTCCGTTCGCGGCGTGACCTGCAATTGCTCCACGCTCATGAAACCGGCCGCGGTCTGCAAGGCAAAGAGAAACCGCACCAGAGAATCCGTGGTCGCTTCGACGGCACACTGCTCTGGCAACACGCGGTACACGCCCTTGTCCTCTTCCAGCATCGGACGACGAGAGGTTATTTGGACCCCCGAACTCGTGGCAACCTCCAGAATCTTCTTCTCGACGTCGGAACTCTGCTGGAAACTCTCGACGCGCTGTCCCAGGCTTTGCTTGAGTTCGTCATACTGCTTTTGCCACTGCCTTTCGTGATCGATCGTCGCCTCCATCAGGGCGAGTTGCTGTTGCTGCGTCTTGAGCTTTTCGCCTGCCGACCGCCAATTCCGCCACAGCGGTCTGACCACGAAAAAATTGATGACCAGGACGGTCACCGTAATGGTGATCACCAGCAGGTTGCGCTCTCGTTTCGTGACAGCCATAAAATATCAGGGCGTTGCCGCTGCGGCCGCGGTTTTGAGAGTACAAGTGAGGCCAAACTTCGTCAAGCCACTCGCCTCCGTGGCGGAACGTTCCGCTACCACCTTCGAGAACAGGTCGCATTTCTCCAGTCGGCTTTGGAAATCCAGCGCCAGGGTTGCCGTCGGGGCCTGGCCCTTGATGGTGACCGTCTGGTCCTTCTTGTAAACGAACGACGTCAGTTTCACGTTGTCGGGCAGGAGCACCGCGACGCCGCGCAAAACCTCCAGGGCGGAATACTTCAGGTCGAGTTGCTTGGACATGGCGAGCAACTCGCTCTGTAAGTTCTTCGCCTTCTGAAACTCGGCCTGTCGGGCACGGATCTCGTTGTCCACCCGGTGCAGGTGTGAGGTTCTCAACACCAGGAAACTCACAAACACCGCCAACGCCATCGCATAGACGGCCGCCACTGCAATCGCCCCGCGAATGAGATGGTGGCGGAACGCGGCCGTCTGCCGCTTCTGACGCCATTCGTCCGGCAACAGGTTCAGGGGGGGCGCTCCGCTGCCCGCACATTCCAGACACAGGCTGAGTCCGGGCGACGGCACCGCGCCGTTCGTCAGGAACGACGTCGTCGTACTCAGTCCGCCCGCCACCCGCTCCGCAAGCAATGTCGCCGGTTCATCGTGGGTCAGGAAGATGACGCCGCCCCGGGCGCGCTGCGGCTGGCCGGCTTCGGCAGCAACGAACGTCCGCTGCAGTTCTTCCCGGAGAATCGATTCGGAATCCGCGCCAAGCACAATCGACCGGACGGCCAGGATCACCCCGTGGGAATAAACAATCACGTCGGCCGTAACCGGGCCAAGCATCACCAGCACGTTTCGATTGTCGTCCGTCGCCAGCAGAGAGCGTTTGCCCAATGCGCGGAACATCGCCAGGGCGTCGACCGAGACGATCTCCGCCTGCAGTCCGGCCGTCTCCAGCGCTTCCACGCGCTCATTCACCGTCGTTTTCCGGGCAATGGCGACCAGCACCCGCGTCTGGCCGTCCACGACATCCAACGGCTCGAAACTGTAGACGACCTCTTCCAGCGGCAACGGGGTGATGTTGTCGATCTGAAGGTCGAGCATCTGTTTCAATTCCGCGGGATCGGTCGCCGGCAAACGCAGGATCTGACAGAGCACGTCCCCGCCATCCACCGATGTCACGACACGATGCTCGCGCGGATCGAACTGCTGGCGCAGCGATTGGGCGGCGTACTGCCATTGCAACGGCGCATCGGCGGCGGCGCCCGGCGGTGCCGCGCTGGCCGTTGCCTCCTGAACGACGGTGACTTCCGCGCCGTCCGCGCGCGCGGTGGTCAGTTCGAGCCGGGAACCGCCAAACGCCACCGCCGCCCATCCGCGCGCCTGACCGATGTGCGCCAACTTGCGGGGATTGAGACTTGGTCTCACGATGCCTCCCTGATTTCCTGCCACATCACGATCTCAATGTTGCCATTGTCACGGCGCACGGTGGCCAGGATCGTGTGCTTCACGCCGCCGACCTCGCCGGTGGATTTGATCGTGAAAAACGAGGAGATCACCGACACCTGCCCTTGCACCGCCTGGAGTGTCGCCGCGTCCAGGTTGCCGATAGTCGCAAAAAACTCGTCAACGGTGCGAAACGGGATGTCATCGTCCGTCCCCGGGATGCCGTCGGGGCCGTCCCGCCGGGTCACAACGGCTTGTACCTGTGCATCGTTGAGCCCGAGCCACGCCTGCAGCACGATCGGGGCGGCCGTGTTCACGTTAACCGTACCCGAACTCATGGTGGTAAAGACGTCTCGCAGTCCGGGTTGCGCCGGATCCTTGTCGGTGGCCGGGGTTCCATCGAACAATTCCGGCGTCACGCCGCGGATGAGCAGCAACTCCTCCACCCGATCCATCGGCGCATCTTTGGCGCGATAGGGCGGCGAAAGACTCATGTAGTAATCCGACTTCGCCCCGTTCAGGCGGGTGAGTTCACCGGGACCGATCCAATCGAGAATGGAATCGGCGATGATGTCGCCATCCGATGGATCGACGCTGAGCAACGTCATCAACCGCTCCAATTGCAGTTCGGAGGCCGTGTTGATCGGCATCTTGGACTCTTCGTCCGTGATCTTCACATTGAACACTCCATCGCCGAGTTCATGGTTCACGTACAGTTCTTCGTTGGTCGCCCAGTCCTGGTTGAGCGCATCGTAGCCGGCATCCGCCGCCGATTGCTGGTGCAGCAGCAATTGCATCTTCGCCACTTCAATTCCCGAACGTGCCAGCATCTCCGCCTTCAGCTCCTTGCGCGCGTAGGAGGCAATCTGCGTTTCGACGTGCATGGTGAAGGCAAACCCGCTAATCAGCAAGGACAATACCATGACCACCCACAGGACAATGACGATGGCCACCCCTCGCCGGTCTTCGAGGCGACGGATTCCTGGAGCGTGCCGGCTCATTGCGTTTGTGGTGTTCCTCCCGTCGACGCGCCGAAGGAGGGCGTCGGCACATGATTGGTCGTGCTGGCGCCGGCACCCATCAGGCCGGGAATGGGCATCCCCCCGGCGGCGACGAACGCCGCCACCGGAATGTCCACCGCCCGTGTGACGACGACGGGGGGAACGCGGCCATCCCGCTCGCCAAACGCCACGGTGTACTCGACGGCCGACGGCGGGAACTGATCCTCTTCCCACTTGTCAGACCAACTCCCGTCCCGCGGGTCACGGTAACGAACTGTGAACGCGCTGACATCCATCGAAATCACGTGAGCCTGCGGGGGCGCGAGTGTCTTGTCGTCGTCCGGGCGCAAGGCCGGTTCATTCACAATCGCCAGGTAGGTGCGCCGATACTGGTCCTGCTCCAGGGAAATGATCACGCGCCGCATGCCGGCCGATATGGTTTCGCTCGGCGGGAGATACGCGTCCGAAGCGGTGACAAAACTGATGCTGTCGCCGAGACCGGGGTTCTTGGTGGCGATGAAGGCGTACAGCGAGGCGGAGGGCGCAAAGAAAACCGCGGACTTCGTCAGTTCCATCAGCGCATCCATCACGACGCGCTCGCGTTGGAAGGCTTCGCTGACGTCGCTGCCGCGCCGCCAGGAGTTTAGCGCCGCGCTCCACGTGCTGTATACGGCGGTCATCAGCATGCCGAGAATGGCGACGGCCAGCAAGACTTCCAGCAGCGTGAAGCCGGACTGTGATCGGTGTGAATGGCGGGAGCGCATGCTCAATGTTCTTTATCGGGCAGGTACCGGTACTCGACGATCGACTCACTGACTTCTGTTCCACGCTCGTACCAGTACACGGTGATCGTCTGCTGCCACATGCCCTCGATGTCGGTGCCGTCAAATTTCCGCGTCCACGAGTAGCCCGGGTAATCATCGAACGTGCCCTGTTGATCGAGAATGTCCGTGGGCCGTTCCGTGCGGAACTCGTAACTCTTGTTGGCCAGGAGGATGTCGCACACGGTGTAACTTTGGATGGAGCGGGCCGCGGCGATACAGCGGCCCAGGCACTCAATAAGCCCAAACACACAGATTGCCAGGATAAACACCGCGAACAGCACCTCCAGCAGGAGGAAGCCGGCTTCGTCCTGTCGGGGTGTCGTCAGGCGGCGTTGACGAACGGATTTCATAGTTTAAGAGGCCACAACATGCCCCGGCACGTCACGGGATCGACGATCACTTCCAGGCCACTCCCCTTTTCCACGCCATGGAGCGTCACGGCAAAGGCGTCGCACGTGCCGTTCGGGTAAAACGTGGCCTCGACCTGCCCGCGGCCCTGGGGCATGAGTTCCCCCAGTTGGGCCGAGGACAGCCCGATGCGGGAAGGCATCGGGATCGACTTGAGAACATCCCCTTCGCTCGAGGAACCGTCGGCCGTATCGTTGGTGGCGGCTTGCATCAGCCAGATCGTCTGGCGGTCCATGTCAATGTAGTAGCCGACCTTTTGCTGGTGCAGCACGGCATTGAGCTTGGCGAACTCGCAACTCGTTGCGATCGTGCGGCCCATCGCATTCAGGACCTCGGAGTTATACGAGTGCACGAAACTGGGGATCGTGACCGCGATGATGATGGCGATGATGAACACCGCGATGCTCAACTCGATCAGGGTGAAGCCGGCTTCGCCAGAATGCGCGTCATTGCCAGTTGCCAATATCATCTTCGTTCCCCGGGATGCCGTCGGGACCGGGCGAGAGCAGGTCGTAGCCGGTTGGGTTATGGGTGCCCGGATTCTGGTAAATGTAATCGTGGTTCCACGGATCCTTCCGGATGACCGCTGGATTCAGATAGGGCCCCTTCCAATTGCCCGGCACCGGCGCACTCGTCGGCGCAACGATCAACGCGTTCAGCCCCTGCTCCGTGGTGGGATAGATCCCGCTGTCCAAATAATACAAATCGAGCGCCGACGCAAAGTTGTGGATTTGATCCCGGGCCGCCGTAATCCTGGATTCCCCGATCTTGGGAGCCAGATTCACCACGGCCACGCCGACGAGCATGCTGATGATAATCACCACCAGAAGGATCTCGAGGAGCGTAAAACCCGCCTCGGCGCTACGGTTGTGCTGGGGTCTGTTGTTCATTGTCGTCTCCTCAATCTTACTTGCCGATTCCTGACGTGATGGAGAATACCGCCATCAATATGCTCATGACGATACCGCCGACGACCACCGCCATGATAATGATAATCACGGGTTCGAGCATTGTCGTAAAAATCTTCAGCATCCGCGAGAGTTCCTGTTCGTAAGCGTCCGCGATGTTCTTGAGCGCGGGCACGACCGCGCCGCTCTCTTCCCCGACGGCCAGCATGTCGATCAACAGTGGCGGGAACACTTTGCCTTTGCTGAGCGGCTGGCTGATGCTCGTGCCGTCGGTCACCCGGGTGCGGGCCTCGCGAATCTCGTTCGCGATGACGCGGTTGGTCATGGTGTCTTCGACAATCTGCAGTGCCGTGAGCACGGGCACGCCGTTTTCCAGGAGCGTCGCCAGGGTCCGGGCAAACTGGGCCAGCGCGTTGGCCATCAGGATGAGACCGAGCACCGGCAGCCGCAGCTTCAGGACATCGATCGCCAGCTTCCCCTCCGGGGTTCGCGCCCGAATCCGATAGACTGTCACCCCGGCAACAACCAATACGACGCCAATCCACCAGTACGACACAAATTTGTCGCTGAGCCCGATGAGAATCCGAGTCGGCAACGGCATGGTGGTGCCCATTTCCTTGAACATCATCGAAAACTTCGGCACCATCACCAGCATAAAGAAAATGATCGTGCAAATGCCCACTGCGACGATAATTAGTGGGTAAATCAGGGCGCCGATGACTTTCTCGCGCAACTCGGCCATCTGCTCCTGGTGTTTACCCAGCCGCAACAGCACTTCATCCAGAGAACCACTGGCTTCACCCGCCTTGATCAGGTTCACAAAAAACCGGGAGAACACCCGGGGATGTTTCGACAGGGAATCGGACAGGCTCTCGCCTTGGACAATGCCGTTCCGTAATTCGCTCAGGATGGCCCCCAAGGCCCTCTTTTGGGACCGTCGTTCCAGTGTGCCCAGCGCCTGGCTCAGCGACATCCCCGATTTCAGAAGACTGGACAGTTGCTGGGTGAACATGAGGATATCACGGGATTTGACCCGTTTGCCGATCCGGTTGGCCTGATCCTGGGCTCGCTGGTCCGCCTCGGCCGAATCGACCGCCAGCGGAAAGAACCCCAGCTTGGTCAACTCGGCCAACGCCGCGCGCCGGTCCCCGGCGGCAAGGGATCCGTTCACCAGTTCGCCCGTGCGCGTCTTGGCTTTATATTGGAACATCGGCATGTGATGGCCGTTAGTTCGACACCGAACAGGATACTTTGTTCCACGTGGTGCTCAATCCCAAAAGCACGTGGTGCACCACCTTCCGCCCCGCATTGGCCAACGGCGGTCGACTCACGTGCCGGCCAGTTCTTCATCTTCCTGGGTGACGCGGGCGATTTCTTCCACCGTCGTCTGCCCCAGGCGGACCTTGTCCCAGCCGTCATCACGCAGGGTCTTCATCCCCTGGCTAATCGCCAATTGCTTGATGGCGCTCGATGAGGCGCGTTCAATGATCAGCGGCCGCAACGCCTCCGACATCACCAGGATTTCATAGATGGCCGAGCGCCCCTTGAATCCGGTAAACCGGCACTCTTCGCAGCCCCGTCCGCGATAGAACTTCACCTTGCCGATGTCCTGGGCCGGAAACCCGACTTCGCGGAGAAATTCGAGCCCGGGTTTATACTCCTCCTTGCACGCCTTGCAGTTGGTGCGGATCAGGCGCTGGGCAATCAGCGCTTCGACCGAAGAACTCACCAGAAACGGCTCGATGCCCATATCGATCAATCGCGTGATCGCGCCGGGCGCGTCATTCGTGTGGAGCGTGGAGAACACCAGGTGCCCCGTCAGCGCCGCGCGAATGGCGATCTCCGCCGTTTCCAGGTCGCGCACTTCACCCACCATGATCACATCGGGGTCCTGCCGCAAAATGTGGCGCAGTCCGCTGGCAAATGTCAGACCGATCTCGGACTTCACTGAAATCTGGTTCACGCCGGGCAGTTCGTATTCGACAGGTTCCTCGATGGTGATGATTCGTTGGTCAATCGAGTTGATCGTGCTCAGAAACGCGTACAGGGACGTGGACTTGCCCGAACCGGTTGGCCCCGTGACGAGGATGATTCCGTGCGGCATATCAATCAGCTTGCGGACGATCTTCTCCTCGTCTTTGTTCAGACCCAAACTCTCGAGTCCGAGAAAAATGTTGCTGCGCGTCAGCAACCGCAAGCTGACGCTTTCCCCATAGGCCGTCGGGATGGTCGAGACACGCACGTCGATTTCCGCGCCGCTGCTGCGGACGTTGATGCGACCGTCCTGCGGGAGGCGGCGTTCGGCAATGTCCATGTTGGACATGACCTTGATGCGGGAAATGATCGCGGCCTGGAACCGTTTCAGGTGCGGCGGCACGGGCGTCTGGTGCAGCACGCCATCCACGCGGTAGCGGATCCGCAGGTCGTTCTCCATCGGTTCCATGTGAATGTCTGTCGCCCGCTCCTTGTACGCCTCCCCGATAATCTGGTTTACAAACTTGACGACGCTCGCCTCTTGGTCACCGCTTTCCAGATCGTCCTTCGTCACCTCGGCGATGTCGTCGATGTCCAGCACGTTCTTCTGCAACAGTTCGTCCAGTGTCTCCGCGCCGACGCCGTAATACCGTTTCAAGGCCTTGGCGATGTCGGCTTGCGTGGACAAGGCCACCTGGACCCGCGATTTCGTCACGAGCCGGACGGCTTCGAGCATCGTAAGATCAAATGGATCATGGGCGGCGACCAGTAACGTCCCGTTCTCGGCGCGCATCGGCATGACGTTGTGCTGGAACACCACCTTGGTCGGGACCTTCTGCCGCACGACCGCATCGATCTCTTTCTCGGTGATCCGCGTGAACGGCAAATGCAGCGCCTGGGCCAGAGCCTGGAGCAGCTTGTCTTCCGGAGCGACTCCCGATTTCACCAGCGTCACAATCAGCGGTTGCGCAGCGGATTGCGGGGCCGAGAGCGCCTCGGAAATCTGCGTGTCCGTGAAAAGTCCCGTCTGCTGAAGCAGTTGCCGCAGATCCACCGGTATCGTTGTATCGACAGTCGCTACCATCACATTTTCACCGCTACGATATGGGACACCACAATCCTTGTCAATGGCACAAGAAATCTGCGGCTTCTTGAAAAATGACGGCCTGGTCGCTCAGACTTGCGTCATCGGCTGATAGCCTGCCAAGGCTGGGAGCGCAGCCCGGGGGTGGTTCACCGAGTCGTGAACGCGGCTCGTCGCGAGTGCTCCTCGCCACGAGCGGCTTCGGTTGTTGTTCCGTCGCCGTTTCGTCCCGACGACTGTGCTCCTCATGCTCAATTCCTATGGCGTAATGGCGAACCGATAGAACCCTTGCGGCTGATTTGCTCCGGCGAAGTTGGTCAACGTCAGGAGACTGCCAATACTGTTGGTGATGGATACGCCGGGGACATTCGACCAGCTTCCAGTGGTCATCGAACTGCGGTACTGCAACTGATAGGTCTCACCCGCTATGGACGGGATCGTGATGACAGCGTTCGTGCCCGCCAACTGGACTCCAGAAATTTGATTGGGTGGCGGGCTGAGGGGAAGAGTCAATTTGAACACGGAACCGTCGTAGTTCGTCCCGCCGCTGGCGGTCGTCCCGTAGAAATTGCCGTCGCTGCCTTGAACGAAACCGGAGCTGCCAAAGTAGTAGAGAGTCGTCAGACTCCCGCTGGCAGTGATTCGAAACACGGTGCCGCCGCCCAACCCGCCCAGCGAAGCCGTGCCGTAGAAGTTGCCGTCGCTGCCCTGAACAAGACCGGCCCTTGGATTTCCCCCATCGCAGCCGCCGGTGAAGGACCAAAGACTCGTCAGACTCCCGCTGGCAGTGATCCGAAACACGGTGCCGTTGCCGTACCTCCCGCCGTCGAAGGTCGTCCCGTAGAAATTGCCGTCGCTGCCCTGAACAAGACCAGCCTCCGGCTCGAATCCATCGTTGGGTTGGCTGCCAAAGGAGTAAAGACTCGTGTAGTTGCCGCTGGGACTGATCCGAAACACAGTGCCGTTGTTGCTCGCCCCGCCCCCGCTGGCCGTCCCGTAGAAACTGCTGTCGCGGCCCTGCACCAGCCCGGCCCACGGATTGCTCCCATCGTTGGGGGAGCTGCCAAACCAGTAAAGACTCGTGTAGCTGCCGCTGGGACTGATCCGAAACACGGTGCCGTTGTTGCTCACCCCGCCGTCAGAGGCCGTCCCGTAGAAATTGCCGTCGTGGCCCTGCACCAGCCCGGCCCACGGATTGCTCCCATCATTGGGGGAGCTGCCAAACCAGTAGAGACTCGTATAGTTGCCGCTGGGACTGATCCGAAAGATGTTTCCGTCCAAATACGGCCCGCCGTCGAACGTCGTCCCGTAGAAATTGCCATCGCTGCCCTGCACCAGCCCGGCCTGTGGATTCTGCCCATCATACTCACCGTGGGGGGAGCTGCCAAAGGAGTAAAGACTCGTGTAGTTGCCGCTGGGACTGATCCGAAAGACCGTACCGCAATTGCAGCCATTGGAGACGTTCGCCCCGCCGTAGGAGGCCGTCCCGTAGAAATTGCCGTCGCTGCCCTGCACCAGCCCGGCCCGTGGATTTTGCCCATCGTACTCGCCGTAGGGAAAGCTGCCAAAGGAGTAAAGACTCGTGTAGTTGCCGCTGCTCAGCGCAAAGTTGGCCACCAAGGTTACACTGGTGACCACCGTGAACGTGTAGCAGGCCGAGGTGCTGACGACGTTGCTGTTAACCGTCCAGTTTAGGAAGCTGGAGCACGCGTTGGTCGTCGCGCACACCGTCACGTTCGAGCCACAGGTATACGTGCCACCGCCGCTGGCGAAACCGTCGGCGGGCGGTGACGAACTGGTGCTGACCGTGTAGGTGATCAGCGCGAAGTTGGCCACCAAGGTCTCGTTGCCCGTCACCGTGAGGCTGTAGCAGGCCGAGGCGCTGACGACGTTGCTGTTCTGGTCGGTCCAATTCACGAAGCGATAACAGGAATTGGTCGTCGCACAGACTGTCACCTGCGAGCCACAGGCATACGGGCCACCGCCGCTGGTGGCACCACCATTGGCGGGTGAACTGCTCGTGCTCACGCTACACGGCGTAAAGTTGGCCACCAAGGTTTCATTGCTGGGCGACTCGAAGGTGTAACAGGCCGAGTTGGTGACCACGTTGCCGTTTAGCGTCCAGTTCAGAAAGCTGTAGCCGGCGTCGGGCGTTGCGCACACCCTCACATTGGAGCCACAAGCCCCCGTCCCCCCGCCGCTGGCGGAACCGCCACCGCCAGGCGAATTGCTGGTGGTGATCGTGCAGGAAATGATCGGCGTAAAGTTGGCCACCAAGGTCACATTGGTGGCCGCCGTGAACGTGTAGCAGGCCGAGGTGCTGACGACGTTGCTGTTCTGGTCAGTCCAGTTCACAAAGCTGTAGCAGGCGTTGGCCATCGAGCAGACCGTCACGTTGGAGCCACAAGCCACCGTCCCGCCGCCGCTGGTCGAACCACCACCGCCAGGCGAATTGCTGGTGGTGATGCTATACGGCCCACAGTTGCCGACCAGGGCATTGATCAAGTTCGAACCGGTCGGTGTGCCCCAGCCGGTGCAGAGGTCGTAGCCGGTAACGGAGAGGAAGTTGGTGCTGACCAGATCTGCGGAGCAGTACCACCCGTTGCTGCCAGTGGTGATATCGTGAAAACAGGCGGTATAGTTTATTCCCTCGCCGATGGCATACAAAGCCGGGTTGAGGAAACCGACCGGGTTGCGACCATTCAGCGCGCCCTGCTCGTTCACCAGCGCCGTGAGGCCCGCCCACAGTGGTGCCGCGAAACTCGTGCCGCTAAGATCTTCGTCACCACCGTCAACCCGAACGTAAATATTGTCAGCGGTCAGGGCCACGTCCGGAATGTTGCGCATGGTCGTCGATCCCTGGTTCAACGCCATGCTGACGCCCTGTTGCCAGGGCGGGATCGAGTAGTTCGTGCTGATCCCGCCGCCGCTGCCGATGCCGCCACGGTAGTAGTCGCTACACCCCTCATTCCAGACAGTCTCCGAAACGTAGGAGCCGCCCGGACCCGTTGTCGACAATGTCGTCCCGCCGACCGACGTGATGTTCGTGCTATCGGACGGAAAGGGAATTGACCCAGTGTATCCAGCGACGCCGTATGCATCGTCGTCGCCGGACGCGGTGAAAAAGGACTGCCCTTGCGCGGCCATTTGCACAAGAGCTTGCTCGGCGGTCGGGTCAGGACCACCGCTGCTCCACGAGCAACTGATTTGCTTGGCCAGATTGTCGTTGGCCATCTGGCACATAAGGTCTTCCCACGGGCTGGGGTTGGGGGCCATATAGAGGACGACCTCGGACACTCCCGGTGCCATGGAGATGACCATTTCAATGTCCAGGGAGTCTTCGACTTCTCCGCCGTAGCCACTAGGGCTTCCGGTGGCCCCATCGATCAGCACGTTCGTCAGCGTAACATTCGGCAACCCGTTCGTAGCTTCGTAGTAGGTGATGTCGTTTGTGTAATAGCCATCAAACTCCAACAGACCAACCGCTTGTCCCGCACCGGTAAGTTGCACTCCCGGAACGTACGCGGCCCGGAAATCGCTTCCCATGTACGAACCGCCCGGCCCCGAGCCGGCATTGGGGGTAATATTGGGCACCGCGCCGGGCTGCTTCCGTCTGAAATTCGGGCACGGTATCGAGTAGTTGTCCAGACCGCCGACGTGCAGGACCGAGACAGCCAGATCGAGGGACGGTTCCGTGTCCGGCGCATAGAACATGCGTGCCTCCGTCGGATGCCTGTACAGGCGCATCGTCAAATGGAGAACCTTCTCAACGTCCGCAACGGTTCCCTCTACATCGAGTAGTGCGCGATTGCGAAATGTCGTGGTCACGGCGAGACGGTTTGCCGTTGCGAAGTCCATGACCGCAGCGTAATCGTCCTTCGTCGGGCCAAACTTCTCCGTGAACTGTTCCGGCGTCAGATACTGGTGGTACTGGGGGCTTGCCGGGTCGTAAATCTGCTTGATCAGGGCGCCAAGTGCGTCTTGATTGCGCAACGGCAGCCCAATGGCCACATGTAAGCGATTCGTGCTGGGAAGTCGCCCCACCGGTTGCAGATTCAATTCCGTCACAGCCTCTGGGATGTGACCACGTAGCACCTGCCTTTCCGCTGCCCAGGCAGGTGTTGTGAAAACAAGTAACCCCCAGACGCGTGCAATGGAAAGGAGCGCTCCGAGAATCGGTGATTTGGCCCATCCCCAAAACTTCCGCTTCTTCATAGAATGCTTCAAGAGTCAGCTCGCAACGAATTCGCAACCTCGTGCAGACGGAACGCGCTGGAGTCGGGAAGCGACCCCAGAAACGAGATGATAGCTATCTTATACGCCTGTGGGCATCACGACTGCAAGAGATTTCCGTGACGATCTTGTGGCGGAACCCCTCTAGGATCAGCGTTTGGGCATTCGGGTGCTTCCTGCGGCACCAACCGCGCAGTCGCACCGAGCGGCGTCAGCATTGCGATCCGCGTGTAAGCCGTCCGCCCCGGAACCAGTCTCAATACACGTGCTCCGTCAGCCGGATCCGTCCATTCGGCTGGCATGACGCGAACCGCTCGCCCCCGTTGCATGGCATTTCGACGATGGCGTATGGCTTCACTTGAGGGACAGTGGCTTGTGGTGATCAGACGCGTGTCACGGCGTTGGGTTCGTTGCAGTTCCGGACGGGTCGGATCAGGGAGCGGGCTGGATGAGGATGTAGCCGGTCTGATTGGTCCCGAAGAAGAGGCCCGCGCCGGACTGGTTGCTCTGGAGGAGGTATCCGGTGAACACCGGGGTCAGCTTGATCGCCGAGTTGAAGAAGCTGCCGCGGAACAGGCCGGACGACGGCGTAATCGACAACGCCAGATTGTCGGGACCGGGATTCGTGACGGTGACGACACCATTGGAGTCGATGACCACGTCTTTCACGAGGTTGCTCGATAGGTTGCCGCCGCCGAGGGTGACCCGGGCGGTGCCGGCGACGGTCAGGCCGTTCGTCTTCGCCGGCGTGATGTAGGCGGCGCCCTGTAGTGTGGGCATGGTCGTGAACTCGTCAGGGTAAAAGCGGTTGTTTGGCATTGCGGGTTTGAACCAATCCAATGTGGCGGTGAATGCATTGGTGGCGGGGAATGTGACCCAACCGAGGACGGAGCCGGGTTTTCCGTTGTACGGGAGGTCGTAGATCGGGAAGGTGCCGATCCCGGAAATGGGACCGCCCGCATGGAACGGAGTTCCATCCCCGAGAACACCGGTTAAGTGCAGGTGGCCGAGTTTCGCCACGGTCAACGTTCCGTAGCCGAAACCTTGAGGGACTGTGGTGTCGTTGGTGTTGGCTGGGGCGATGATGAAGGTAAAGTGGCCGAACTGAGGGCAGGGATTCGTGTTGGCAAACACGCCAGCGGCGTCCGTCAGGAATTCGGACGTGAACACCGCGTTTGAGATGGTGCCGTCGAGTTGGTTGGTCCCGCCGCCGACGTCATTCAATTGGAATATAAGCTGGAGTGGGTTTTGGCCGTTGGGGGGGACGAGGTTCGTGGTGATGCCCGAAGGATCCAGTGTTCCATGGAACGTGGACGACGTATTGCCCATCGTGAGTTTGGCCGTAAAATATCCTGTGAACCGCACGTTGAGATTGAGAAAGCCAGAGCTGGCCGCAGAGAGGGCGTTGGTTTGCGTGGCGAGACCGGTATAGGTTCCGCCCGGAAACGCCGTGAATCGGAACACCGTGCCATGAAGGCCGGGCCCGCCGTAACCCGTCGTCCCGTAGAAATACTTGTCGGTGCCCTGGACGAGGGCCGCGTAGGGGACGCCGCCATTAATGTCGCCGAGGAAACTGTCCAATGTTCGGAACACGCCATTCGAGTCCATCTGAAAGAGCGTGCCGTACCTGTACCCGCCGAGGAAGGTCGTGCCGTAAAACAAGCCGTCCTGGGCTTGCAGGAGGGAGGAACCGGGCCTTCTGCCGTTCGACCCGCCGAAGTCGAAGAGCGTGGTAAACGTCCCTTGCGAACTGACCTTGAACGCGGTTCCGTCGCCACCCGCTCCGCCGAGGCGGGTTGTCCCGAAGAAATAGCCATCGGCGGAGGTGGATTGGATGAGTGCCGCGCCGGGGTATCTGCCGTCGGCCTTGTTGAATTGATAGACCGACGTGAACGCGCCATTCGATCTGATGGAAAACACCGTGCCGTAGGTGTTGGAGCCGCCGATCGAGGTTGTTCCATAGAAGTTGCCGTCCGTGGCCTGAACAAGCCCGGCTTCCGGGATGGCGCCATTGGTGCCGCCGAGAAAGGAATACAGCGTGGTGAGTGTCCCGGCCGAGGTGATCTGGAAGACGGTGCCGGTATTGTTGGCGCCCCCTTGGGACGTCGTCCCATAGAAATTCCCGTCACTGCCCTGGATGAGCCCTCCCAGCGGATAGCCGCCGTCGGCGCCGCCGGTAAAGCTGTGCAGGGTGGTCAATGTCCCGGCCGAAGTGATTTGGAACACCGTGCCCGTATCATTGACGCCGCCGCGCGTCGTCATACCGTAGAAATTGCTGTCGCTGCCTTGGAAGAGTCCGGCGATCGGGGTGGCTCCGTCATCGCCACCCGTGAAGCTGTACAAGGTCGTCATCGTCGCAATGTTCGTTACAGTCCCGACGATATTCGTCACGCCCAAGTTCATCCGGAACACGGTACCGGTGTTGTTGGCGCCGCCTTGCGACGTTGTCCCGTAGAAATTCCCGTCGCTGGCCTGGATGAGCCAGGATTCCGGGATTCCGCCATCGGCGCCGCCGGTGAAGCCGTAGAGCCGGGTCGGCACGACGTTGTTCGTGACGGCGTCACAGCGGCAGCTGAGAAACCCAGTGAGCAGAACGGTCGCCAGAATCCGGAAATCGGTCATGATGTCTTCCTTGAATACTCCGCACTGAGCAAACCATTTTCCCGGCGGGCATGTCGAGGATATTTCGATGAGACGAAACCGCGCCCATCGAGGAAATGAACAGGGCGGCCCGGAAGTTGGGCCGCCCTGCCTCAGACGGAAAGGAATCCCGTGACGGATTACGGCATGACGCCTTGCAAATGGACGACGTCAAACGCATCGCGAATTTGCACAACACGCCCCGAGAGGTCGCCGATGTCCCGAGCCTGTTGTGGCAGTGGGTCAGCGAATTGGGTGTCGCGCACCAGCGTGGCGGTGGAACCGAGATTGATCTGCGTCATCGTATCGACTGGGATCATGACATACAGGTCTTGGTTAGTCCTATTAGCAACGAAAAGGGTGTATTGTTGACCCTTCGTCAGATTCACCGCACGCACGTCGAACACGGAACGACCGGTGGTTCCAGCGAAGCTGATATTTACAGTCCCCTTCGCGTGCGGACTGGCGTCCCCAATAGCCACAAGTTTGGCATTTCGGTGATAGCTCAGTGCGCCCGGGTTGGCAGTCAATTCGTACAAGGGCGCCCAGAGTACGGAGAAAATTTCACCGGTTTGACCCGGGTTAGGAATTACGATGCCATTGATAATGTTCGTCACGGACCCGACGATGTTGGTCACGCCCATGGAAATATTGGTCACGCCGCCGGTGATATTTGTGAAGATCGTGGTGACAAAGGGGATGCCCGGCTGGGCGACAGTGACTATGTTATTGCTTAGCTCTGTCAGACTTCCAAAGGCATTGGTAAAGTCAGCCGGTGCCTGGCCCTGGCCAAGCAGCGTGCGTGACCAGTCGCCCCCTGTGACGCTGGTGCGGTTCAATGGGGCCAAGGGCAAGGTAAAGAGGATGTTAGTCGAGATAATCGGCTCCTCCCGAATGAAGGGACCGTAGTTGGCTTCTCCCAAGTCGACGACGTCGACCTGAAAAGTCTGCTTGCCGTTCGCGTCGATCGTCATGAGGACCGATCCGTGCGCCGCACGTGGCGAAGGGTCCGTGGTGCGCCGCAATTGGCTTCGGGCAATCAGCTCTTGCGCGAAAGATTGGCGTGCAAAAAGGACCAGACCCACGACGAAAACGCACGCCAACAATCTCTTCTTTTTATCCATGCTCATGAAACTTCTCCTTGGTTCTCGGGCGAATTACTGCAAGTTTCGTGCCTTATTTGTAGCAGAAGGGCTTCCGACTGTGCAAGCAAAGAAGCTCCTCACCAGCCTTCCCGTACTCTGGACAAAGTCGCTGCCCATCGGGTAAGGTGGCAACCATGGAAAATACGGCAATTGAGGTGTGGGTGTATGGCGTGATCATGATTTTGGGTGGCATCGCCGGGTTCGTCCGTGTCGGCAGCAAGGCGTCGCTGATCTCGGGTGTTGGCTTCGGATTGGTGCTGCTGGTCTGCGGATTCGGCGTGTGGAGTGGCTCGCAGAGCAATCTCGTGGCGGCGGAGGTCATCGCGCTTCTGTTGTTGGTGTTATTCGCCATTCGCTACGCCAAGAAGCGGCGGTTCATGCCAGCGGGGATGCTGGCGGTTCTCAGTTTGGTGGCAGCCGTGATATTCGCGCTGGCGATGAAGCGGTAACGGGCGAATACTGTCTCGATGGCTCCAGAGTACATTCTGAAGCCCGCGCACGGGCCGCGGGATCTTCATATCGACTACCGCGCGGAACTCAACGATCAGCAGTTCGCCGCCGTGACGGCCACGGGTGCCGATGATACGGCCAATTCCGGACCGATGCTGGTCATCGCGGGCGCAGGCAGTGGCAAGACGCGCACGCTCACGTATCGCGTGGCGTGGTTGGTCGAGCACGGTGTGCCGCCGGGGCGGATCCTGCTCCTGACGTTTACCAACAAAGCCGCCAAAGAGATGCTGCGACGCGTGGAGAACCTGCTTCCGACGGATATCTCTGCGATTTGGGGCGGGACATTCCACCATGTCGGCAACCGAATCCTGCGCCGCCACGCCAAGCTCCTCGGGTTCGGCAACGATTTCACCATTCTCGACCGCGAAGACGCGAAGGACATGCTCGACGCGTGTGTAGCAGAAGCGGGGATCGATACGAAGCAGGAGCGTTTTCCGAAAGGCGACGTATTGGCGGAGATTTACTCGCTGGCGGTGAACACCGAGCGCACCATCGAGCAGGTGTTGGCCGAACAGTACGATTACTTTTCGCATCTGGCCGGGCCAGTCAAAACGTTGCGCGACGTGTACCGCGAACGCAAGCTCAAGGCCAACGCGATGGACTATGACGATCTGCTCGTCAACACGCTGCGGTTGTTTCAGGAGCATGGCGACGTCGCCGCGCACTACCGCGAACAGTTCCTGCATGTGTTGGTCGACGAGTATCAGGACACCAACAAGATCCAGGCAGACCTGATCGACACCATCGCAATGGTACATCGCAACTTGATGGTCGTCGGCGACGATGCGCAATCGATTTATTCGTGGCGCGGGGCCAACTATCGCAACATCCTGGGATTCCCGCAGCGGTACCCGAGCACGCGCACGTTCAAAATCGAGGTCAACTACCGTAGCGTGCCGAGCATCCTCGCGCTCGCCAACGACGCCATCAAGGCCAACATTCGCCAATTTGCCAAGAACCTCACCGCGGTGCGCTCCGGCGGCGCCAAGCCGTGGCTCATCCCGTGCCCCGACAGCAACCAGCAGTCGCAATTCGTGGCGCAGCGCATTCTGGAATTGCGCGACGAAGGCGTGCCGCTCAACGACGTGGCCGTGCTGTATCGCGCGCATTACCACGCCATGGAATTGCAGATGGAACTGACGCGTCGCAACATCCCGTACGTCATCACCAGCGGACTGCGGTTCTTCGAGCAGGCGCATGTGAAGGACGTGAGTTGTTTCCTGAAAGTCGCCGTCAATCCACACGACGAGATGGCGTTCAAGCGCATTCTCAAGTTGCTCGCTGGTATCGGCGCCAAGACCGCCGACAAACTCTGGGAGAAGTTTCATCCCGTACTGGCCGACGGCAAACCGTTGCTGCTCACGAGCGAGGCGATCCCGAAAAAAGCGGTCGATGACTGGAAGAAGGCGGCGCAGGTGTTGAATCAATTGCGCCAGATGGAACCGAAACGCGCGGCGGAGATGGTCGAGCAGGTCGTCGAGGGCTTCTACGCCAGCTACCTCAAGGTCAAATATCCGAATGCGCGGTCCCGCGAGGAGGATTTGCATCAACTCGCCTCGTTCGCGATGCAGTTTGAAACCATCGACGATTTCCTCAGCCAGTTGGCGTTGCTGACCAACCTCGAAGCCGAGGATGCGTCGTTGCTGGCGTCAAAAGAGCAGGAGTTCGTCCGGCTCAGCACCGTCCACCAGGCGAAAGGCCAGGAATGGCGCGCCGTGTTCGTGATCGGCTTGTGCGACGGCATGTTCCCGCTCGCGCGTTCGCTCGACAACCTCGAAGGTGAGGAGGAAGAACGCCGGTTGTTTTACGTCGCCGTGACGCGGGCGAAGGACGAACTGTATCTCACGTACCCGGTCTTCCGCATGACCGGCGGCGATACGGGCGGTTTCCAGCGTCCGTCCCGCTTCCTCGCCGAACTGCCCAAGTCCCACTACCAGGAATTCTCCATCCGCCATCAGGCCGGGCATTGGTAAACAAGTGGCCCCGGCTAACGGGACACGGGTGTTACGCCACGACACGGAAATCACCGAAATTCGATTTGGGCAACAAGCCCTCGAGATTTGGCCCGGAGCGGAGTCGATGAGTGGTGACCCCTACCCTTCCAACTGCTTCAAATCAATCCGCCCGTCATAAAGCGCTTTGCCGATGACGACGCCAACGAGATTGGGAAGGTGTTCCGCGAGGTGTCGCAGGCGGACAACATCCTCGATACCGCCGATCCCGCCGCTGGCGATCACGTTGCAGGTTACCGCACCACATACCGAGGAAATGGCGCCGTAATTCGGCCCCGTCAACATGCCGTCCGTTAACACATCCGTGAAAATGATGTTCTGGACGCCAAGCCGGGCCACCTGCTGGGCAAATTCATTCGCCGTCAGCTTCGTCTTCTCCGTCCACCCTTTCACCGCGACAAACCCGTCACGCGCATCAATCCCCACGATGATCCGCATGTGAAAATCCTGGATCAGGGCGCTGACAAAATCCGTTGAGTCGCACGCCTTGGTGCCCAGCACCACCCGGGTGACCCCCATTTGCAGCGCCTCCTCGACTTGCGAGCGGCGACGAAGTCCCCCACCCAGTTGTATCGGAATCTGCACGGCCCGCAGGATGGCTCGCACCCCGTCCCAATTGCGCGGCTCGCCCTCAAACGCGCCGTCGAGATCGATAACGTGCAGGTACCGCGCCCCGTCGTCCTCCCAGCGCTTCGCCACCGCGCCCGGATCGTCACTGTACACCGTCGACGCCTCGGCGCGCCCCTGTTGCAAACGCACCACCTTCCCGCCCTTCAGGTCGATGGCGGGAAAAATCAGAAACGGTCGCGTCGTCATTCGCCTCGATTCGTGTTCACGCGTGGTTGGGTTTCTTCTTCGCCCCGCTCAAGCTGACGAAATTTTCCAGTATTTTCAATCCAACCCCTTGCGATTTTTCGGGGTGAAACTGCGTTGCGTACACATTCTCCGTCCAGAGCATCGAACAAAACTCGATGCCATACTCCGTCGTGCCGCAAACGACCGATGCTTCTTTCGGCTTGCAGTAATAGCTGTGCACAAAATACACGCGGCTGCCGTCGGCAACGCCTTCGAGCAGCGGGCAGGCCTGTTTCTTGATCCGCAGTTGGTTCCAGCCCATGTGCGGCACCTTCAGGCCATTGGCCGCAAACCGCGGCACGCTGCCGGGGAACACCGCCAACCCTCGCACCCCCGCCGCTTCCTCGCTCGTCTCGAATAGCGCTTGAAACCCGAGGCAAATTCCGAGGAACGGACGTTTCGTGCCGATAAAATCGCGGATCGCACCCGTCAATCCCGCCTTCTCCAAATTCGCCATGCAATCCCCGAACGCGCCGACGCCCGGCAGCACCACCGCGTCCGCCGCGAGAACCGATTTGGCGTCGCTGACGATGCGCACATCGGCCCCAACCCGCGCCAGCGCTTTCTCCACGCTCCGTAGGTTGCCCATCCCATAATCGACAAGTGCAATCATCCCGTTTGACACAATAACGAAAACTCTCGCCGGGGCAAGCCTCGCGTCACGACACCGGACGCCGCGGGAGCAACCGGCTGATCGCGCGGCTCGGCGTTTTGACAAGCAGTTCGCCCAAGAAGGCATCCGTCGTCATCGCGCGGGCTTCCGAGAGACGGTTTCGCAGCACCACCGCGACGATCATGATGACCACCATCGCTGCGTACAACAGGCTGTACTGGTTCCATTGCCATCGCGACCACGAACCGCCCCAACCCGCCAGCGCATCGAGCAGGATCCCCCAGAAAATCGGGAAGATCCCGGATACCAGGCTCGTCACGACCGTGTACAGCGCAAAGAAATGACTTCGCCCCATCGACGGCACCGACGCCATGACCAGCCGGGTGTTGGCGAGGTTGAACGCCGATACGCCGATGGCCGATGTGGTTTGAATCAGCACGATTGCCAGGAGGTTGAACGGCAACACGTGCGCCGCCACCGAACACCACAGGCTCAGGTGCACCACGAGGATCAGCGTCGCCATCCCCAGCAGCGGCCGGCTCCCGACCCGGTCCACCAGATGACCAAATCCCCAGAGCGACGCCGCGCTCACCGCGTTCCACAGCACCATCATCCCCAGGATCAGCGAGTCGCTGGCCGCGAAGTTGTCGCGGAGCAGCGGAATCCAAATCACTCCCGCCCCCGCCAACGAAAACAACAGCGCTGCATTGTAGACCAGCAACTTGAAAAACGGGGGGTGGAACAGCATTTCCTTGTACGGCACACGTTCCGGGCTGGCGGCCATCGGTGGCAATGGCACATCGGGGATCCGCCGCAGAAACCACAGGCTCAGCAGAATCGTCACGAAACTCCCGAAGAACAGCAGCCCGTAGGCGAACTTCATCTCGGGCGCTCGCAGGTAAATCGTCGAGACGATCATCGTCCCCAATGCCGCCAGCGCGGCCGAGAGTTGATCGCGCGATACGTATCGGCCCCGCACTCCCTCGGGAATCCACTGCGTGATCCACGGCAAATACCCGCACAGCGAGATGCCGCGGGAGGCGTTGAACGCGAACAACAGGAGTAATAGCAGCGCAACCCGCGTTACTGAGTCGATTCTCCCCGGCAGCATCGCGACACCCACGATTCCGAGAACAAACGCGCTCCGCACGGTCCAGCCCCACAACACAAACGCCCGATACCCCATCTTCTCGACGAATTGCGCCGCCGGGATTTGCAGGATGTTCATCAGCGCCGGCAGCGCCACGACAATCCCCAGTACCGTCGCCGATGCGCCCAGCTTCTTGAAATACAGAATCATCGGCGTGCTCACCACGATCGTGAACGACACCGTATTGAACACCTGAAACAAATACGCATTCCACACGCCGTCAGGCATCCGCGGCGCTTGCCGGTTGTCACCCTGAGCTTGTCGAAGGGTCTCTGTCATTTGCTGGCTCAATGCGGGCCGACGATACAATGTCGGCGCGTCCATCGCAAACTTGCTTTTCCAAAACCAGATTGTTACAATATAAGCGTGTCAGACCTCTCGGCACCGAAGGTGTTGGAGAACCTGATCCAGCAGGCCGAGCGTGCGAAGGCCAGCGACATCCACCTGCAGAAGCGCGGGGACACGGCGCAGGTTGCGTTTCGGCTGGACGGCATCGTGACCCCTGCGTCCGAATTGCCCGCCACCATCGCCGATCACGTCTTCGGTCGCATCAAATTTCTCGCCCGACTAAAAACGTACCAAGACTCGCTGCCGCAGGACGGGCGAATCGACAAGGATGAGGTCGGCAGCCAACACGATATTCGCGTGGCTACCTACCCCACCGTCACCGGTGAAAAGATCGTCCTCCGATTGTTCAGCAATGCCGAGGCGCCCACGCTCCGCGAATTGAATTTCCCCGAGACCGTTTGCGTGGAATTGGAAGCGTTCCTGCGACAGACCGCCGGCTTGCTTCTGCTGACCGGCCCAGCGGGAAGCGGCAAGACGACCACGATTTACGCCTGTCTCCGCTATCTCGTCGAACTCGGCGGCCGCCATATCATCACGGTCGAAGACCCCGTCGAACAGATCATCCCCGATGTGATGCAGACGGAAGTCAGCGACGCGCGCGGGTTGACCTTCTCGAAGGCCGCCCGTCACCTGCTGCGCCAGGACCCACAGGTGCTCGTGATCGGCGAAATCCGTGACGAGGAAACCGCCAATATCGCCGTGCGCGCCGCTCTTACGGGCCATCTCGTGATTTCCACGCTCCACGCCGGCTCGTGCCGCGGCGTGTTCGACCGGCTCTTGGTGATGTGCCCCGACCGATTTGCCATCGCGTCCATGGTCGGACTGGTGATAAACCAGCGACTGATTCGTCGATTTTGCCCGACCTGTCACGGCGACGGCTGCGAATCGTGCCTGCGAACCGGCTACAAAGGCCGCGCGCCGCTGCTCGAATGGGTCAAACCGGACGAACCGATGTGCGAGCGACTGCGCAATCAGGACACGACCGCCATCGCGCCGTCTATTTCGCTCGAAGCCGCAGGCCGCGCCCTCGTCGAGCGCGGGTTAACCAACGATGCAGAACTCCGGAGGGTTCTCGGCGTATGAAACTCGATGAATTCGCCTTCTTCAACCAGCAACTCGCCGCCATGCTCCGCGACGGTATCCCGCTGGAAAGCGCCCTCGGCCAGCTCTGCGCCTCCATGCGCCATGGCGATCTCCGCGACGAACTGGAAAAACTCCGCGCCGACCTCGCCAACGGCGTCCCGATCCAGCAAGCCCTCGCCTCCCGCAAACTGCCGCCGTTCTACGTCCAAATGATCCAGGTCGGCGTCAAAAGCAACGACCTCCCCGGCGTGCTGACGCTGGTGGCCGATTACTATCAGCGTGCTTGTCTGGTCAGCACACGGTTGAAGGGATTGATGGTCTACCCGCTGATCCTGCTCGTGAGCACCTTCGTGCTATCCGTGTGGCTGTCGATCTTCGAACACGAATTGGCCACCGGTGCATTGGGAGACCTGTTCGAAGGCCGACCCTGGCCGTTCCCACTCGCGGTATTGTGGATCGCTCCGGTGCTCTTGGCAACGGTGCTGGTTCTCATTGTTGTGCTCCTGTCGACGCCTCAGTTCCGGGAGTGGCTGCGCTGGAAAGTACCAGCATTTCGCGAGGCAAACCTCGCCACGATTGCGTCGACCCTTTCGACGCTGCTTCGCAGCGGATGCACGCTTGACAATGCGTTGGCACTGACCCAGCAAATGGAGAGGGCCAGCCCGGCCGGACGCGAAATTGCCCTGTGGAAACAACGGCTCGCCTCGGGCCAAACGTCATTCACGGCGTTGGCTGACGGCGGCACGGTTTTCCCCGGATTGTTTGTGTGGCTCGTGGCAAACGGTCGGGAGGATTTGGCTCGCGGTTTCCAACGGGCTGCGGAGATCTATCAGTCACGATCAGCTTACAAGACCGAGATGATGCTGTATGCAGCTCTCCCGGTGGCGGTCCTGATCATCGGAGGCTTGATTATGACCCAGCTCTACTGGCTGTTTGGCGCCCTGACTCATATCATCGCCCAACTCTCGGGATAATTCCATGAACTCTGGCGAGGTTGAACTCACTAAGATCGTTTTGGCCGTAATTTGGACCATAATAGTTCCCTTCGGACTTTTCATCAGTATGATCGGCATAACCTGCGCCGCGTTGAGCAGACCGCTACGCCGCCAGGAACGTGCGCGTCTGTTCCTCGAATTGCTGGAAAGCGGAATTCGCGATGGACAGAGTCCGGAGCGCACGATTGTGGACATCTCTCACACGCACGACCCCACCCTTGGCCCCCAGTTCCATTTATTGGCTGCGCACATCGAGAGCGGCATGCGCTTGAGCCAGGCACTCGCCAAGGTGCCCAAACTACTGCCGCGCCGCGTCGCCGTGATGCTGCGGCAGTGCGAACACACCGACAATCTTCCGGCGATCTTGTCCGTCTGTCGCAGGCTCCTCACGGGCGCCTCCTCGCGATCCATGACGGCCGTCAATTACGTGATTGCAGTATTCCTACTTTGCGCGATTCCGGGCCTGACGATTTACTATGCCGCGGTGATTTTTCCGAACTTTTCGGAGATCGTGATGGATTACGGTGCCAAGCCACCGGGGCTGATGAACTTCTGGTCGCATCACGCCATGGCCATTTTCGCAGTTCAATTGATCATGGCAGTCATGGTTGGCTTGACGGCATTCTCGTCTGGTGGAATGCCGCGGGCCTTTCGATGGTTCGATCCCATTGTAAAGCCAGTCGCTGACGATTTCACATGGAGATTGCCGTGGCGTCGCAAACGCCTGCTCTGGGGGTTTTCCGCGTTACTGGCGGTGTTTCTGGATGAGCATGTCCCCGAAGCCAAAGCAGTGCAACTGGCGGCGGCAGGCACGGATAACCGTGTATTCATCCGGCTTGGCGAGCGAATCGTGGAACGACTCCAACAGGGCGTCCCGTTGACCGAAGCCATGAAGGTGTTGGACGACAGCGGGGAGTTTCAATGGAGATTGGCGAATGCGGCTCACGGACACGGTGGTTTTCGCATGGCTCTGGCAGGTTGGCATGAGGCCTTGGAGGCAAAAGCCTTCCAAGAGGAACAGGCCGCATCTCAATTCGTCACGACGGGCTTGGTAATTCTCAATGGCGTATTTGTCGGACTCATAGCCGTTAGCGTATTCCAAGTACTGACGTCCTTGGTGTGGGAGATGTCGCTATGGTAAATGCCAAAACCACCGAGCGCGGTTCGATGATGATCGAGTTGATGATGGCCCTGACCATCGCGGTGGGGATTCTCCTGCCGCTGGGATTCTCGTTCGTCGATGACCAACACATGTGCCGCGTCTATTACTGGCGTGCGGTCGCCATGGAAGCCGTCGATGGCGAAATGGAAGTCCTCGCGGCTGGTGAGTGGCGCGATTATCCCGAAGGCTCGCACCCATACGCTGTCCACGCCGAGTCCGCCAAATATCTGCCCAACGGCCACTTCACACTGACCGTCCACGGTCCAAACCTTCGATTGGAATGGCGGCCCGACAAAATGAAATTCGGCGCACCTGTCGTGCGCGAGGCGGTGGGACGATGAAAACCGAGCGTGCCTATACGCTGATCGAAATGTTGGTCTACATCGCCGTGCTCGCGGTCGTGATCGATTTGTCGTTTGCCGCCTATTACCGATACGACTTGTACACGCGCAATCTTCGCCGCAATGCCGACGATATCGTGCGGGTGATGCGGGCCGGCGAACGCTGGCGCGACGATGTCCGCCACGCCACCGCTCCACCCCATGCCATCGACAACGGCGTAGCGATTCCACAGCCGTCGGGTGAAATCGATTACGTGTTTGCAAATGGCACGGTCTGGCGACAGGTTGCGGGGACCCGCACCATCGCACTCAAGCAGTTGAAAGCTTCCACGATGTCTGTCGATCCCCGCCAACATGTGGACGCCTGGCGTTGGGAATTGGAACTCACGAGTCCAAAGAAGACCGTCCTTGTGCACCCGCTGTTCACGTTTACCGCTGTCGCCGGGAGGTCACTATGAAGAACGAACGCGGCAGCGCCATGATTGTCGTCATGACGTTCATAATCCTCGTCACCGCGCTGATCGTCGCCAACAGCTTCGTCCTGAGCGGGCTTCGCCAGGAACTGAAACGCATCGACCGCGATCAGCAAAAGAAGTTTCAGCACACCACGCCATGAACAAGGTCGTTATGATTGCCAGCTCGATTCGGTGCCGGAGATATGGCTTGGCGAGCTTGGTACCCTTGGTGGGTGCTCCGTTTCTTGTTCTGGCCTTCTGGAATTGGCATCGTGCACGCGTGGTATCGGGCGGCATGTGGAACCCGGCACGACGCCAGTTGATTGTGGGATATGTTCTGGCTTGGATCGGAGCCTTGGTACTGATCGCGACGCTCGGGCTTGCCGCAACAGTTTACTTTCAGCCCTAAGACTGCTTACGCCGCGTCTTTCGACTGCTTCTTGCGGATCAGGGGTTCGCGTTTGCCGTCGACGACGCCGCGGTTGATGGTGACTTCGGCGATGTCGTCGCGCGAGGGGATCTCGTACATCAAATCGAGCATGAGCTTTTCCAACAGGGAGCGTAGCGCGCGCGCGCCCGTGCCCTTCTTCAAGGCCGACTCGGCCAACGCCTGCAGCGCGTCCTTGGTGAAATTCAGGTGCACGCCTTCCATCGCGAACAGCTTGCTGTACTGCTTGATCATCGCGTTCTTCGTGTCGGTGAGAATGGCGATCAACTCCGGCTCGGTCAGCTCGCGGAGCACCGAAACGACCGGCAGCCGGCCCACAAACTCGGGGATCATCCCGAATTTCAGCAGGTCTTCCGGCTCGACGTACTCGTTGATGCTGCCACGATCCGACACGGCCAACGTCTCGTCCTCTTTCCCGAATCCCAGCGCGTGACCGCCGATGCGGCGCTGGACGATCTTGTCCAACCCGATAAACGCGCCGCCGCAGATGAACAGAATATGCTCGGTGTTGACCTGGATATATTCCTGATGCGGGTGTTTGCGACCGCCCTGCGGCGGGACGTTGCAGGTTGTGCCTTCGAGGATTTTCAGCAGCGCCTGCTGCACCCCTTCGCCGGAGACATCGCGGGTGATGCTGGCCGAATCGCTCTTGCGCCCGATCTTGTCGATTTCATCGATGTACACGATGCCCAACTCGGTGCGCTTCACATCGTAATCGGCGTTCTGCAACAATCGGAGGATGATGTTCTCGACGTCTTCGCCGACGTAGCCCGCCTCGGTCAGCGTGGTGGCATCGGCAATGCAAAACGGCACGTCGAGCACACGCGCGAGCGTACGCGCGAGCAGTGTCTTGCCGGAACCGGTCGGGCCAATCAACAAAATGTTGCTCTTCTCGATCTCCACGTCGCGGTGTTCGTCCAGCTTGACCGATTTGTCAGAACTCGCACCGTCCTGCTGAATGCGCTTGTAATGGTTGTGAACGGCCACCGCAATGCTCTTCTTGGCGCCTTCCTGCCCGACGACATACTGATCCAGTTCGCGCCGGATCTCCGCCGGCTTTGGGACGTTCAGCTTGAAACCGGACGAGACCTTGGCTTTCGAATGACCGAGTTCCTTGTCGAGGATGCTCTTGCAGACGGTGATACAGTTGTCGCAGATGTACACGCCCGGACCAGCGATGAGCTTGCGCACTTCCCCGTGGGTTTTCCCA
The DNA here is from genome assembly GCA_050010195.1 of Verrucomicrobiia bacterium. Lineage (GTDB taxonomy): Bacteria > Verrucomicrobiota > Verrucomicrobiia > Palsa-1439 > Palsa-1439 > Palsa-1439. The sequence continues at coordinate 81,348 of JBEKLM010000007.1, read as the reverse complement.
CAGAAGCTGCACATCGTCAGGTTGGTCGGTCGAGCCATGAGATTTTCTAGTCCGTTTTCTCCGGTTTCTTTTCGGTATCGCGTCGCGACTTGACCACGTCATCGACAAGCCCATAATCGCGCGATTCCGCCGCAGACATGAAGAAGTCGCGGTCCGTGTCCTTCGCAATGGTGTCAATCGGCTTGCCGGTATGCAACGAAAGGATTTCATTCAGGCGGTCGCGCATCCGCAAAATTTCTTTGGCCTGGATGCTGATGTCGGAGGCCTGACCCTGCACGCCGCCCCACGGTTGATGGATCATGATGCGCGCGTTGGGCAGCGCGAACCGCTTGCCCTTCGTGCCGGCGGCCAGCAGCACCGCGCCCATGCTCGCCGCCTGGCCGACGCAGTAGGTCGTCACATCACACTTCACAAATTGAATCGTGTCGTAAATCGCCAGTCCGGCCGTGACCGAACCGCCCGGCGAGTTGACATAAAGATTGATGTCCTTGGCCGGGTCCTCGGACTGCAGGTACAGCATCTGCGCGATGATGAGGTTGGCAACATTGTCATCAATGGGGGTCCCAATAAAAATGATGCGGTCTTTCAGCAACCGCGAATAGATGTCGTACCCGCGCTCCCCACGACCGGTTTGCTCCACCACCATCGGCACTAGAATCTGGGCTTTGTCCATGTGCGTTCCTTTAGGGTTGAATAGTAGCACTTCTCTTGCCGTCTGCAACCGGCTTCCGCTCGGACCCTGTCACGAATCCGTGACGACCTCGACCTTGGCGCTGTCCACCAGGAAATCCAAGGTCTTGCCGACCAGGATTTGTTCCTCAACCTCGCCCAGACCGCCTTTTTCGGCCAGTTGGGCTTTCAGGCGCGCCGGCGTCGTGCGCGAACGTTGCGCCATCTGTTGGATGCGCTCCTCGACTTCGGCTTCGTCCACCTTGATCTTTTCGGCGGCGGCAATCGCGTCGAGGATAAACGACGTGCGCAACCGGTCCTTGGCGCTCTTGGCTGCAAAGCCGTAAATCTCGTTTTTCTTCTCTTCGAGCTGTTCCTTGGTCGCCCCGCGCAGGCTGTTCTCGCGAACGACATCGTAAATAATGCTGCGGGTCTCCTGCTGGACGAGCGACTCGGGAAGTTCAAACTCGGCCCTGGAAAGGAGGTGCTCGACCATCTGGCGGCGCACGTCGGACTCCTGCTGTTCTTCCACCTCAGCTTCGAGGCTTTTGCGGACGTTCTCTTTGAGCTTGGCGAGGCTTTCTATGCCGAGCTTCTTGGCGAACTCCTCGCCGAGTTCCGGCAGCCTCTTCTCCTTCAAGGCGACAATATCGACAAAGTAGGTCGCTTTTTTGCCGGCCAGTGCTTGTTGCGGGAAGTCCTTGGGAAAATCAATCAGAACCTGACGCTTCTCACCAGCGTTGGCGCCAAGGAGCTGATCGCAAAAGCCCGTCAGGAACGAATCCGAGGACATCAGCAACCAGAAGTCTTTGTTCTCCCCCAACCCTTTGGCGTCCGGTGCCAGCTCGCTAATGGGTTTGCCGTCCGCCACGCCGGTGTAATTGACCACGGCGAAGTCGCCCGTCTTGAGGCTGCGGCCAGCTACGTCGACGAAATCCGCCTGCTGATCACGCAAGACATCGAGCGATTTCTCAACGTCCTCCTCCTTCACCGCAATCGTCTTCTTCTTCACCAAAATGCCCTTGTAGTCGGGCAACGAGAATTCCGGGGCCGTGTCGACCGTGGCGGTATAGACCAGTGGATGACCGGGCCGGTATTCGACACCCTCGATTTTGGGGTAGCCGACGACCTTCAAATTCTGATCGCTGAGGGCCTCGCGGTAGCTCTCGGGGATCAGCCGCTTGCGCAGTTCCTCATCGATCTGGCCCGCATACCGTTTCTCCACCATCGGTTCGGGCGCTTTGCCTGGACGAAACCCTGGAATGGTAGCTACCTTGCGGAATTCCTGCAAAATCTCGGCCCGCGTGCCGGCCACACGCTCGGCGGCGATCTCGACACGGAGCTTTTTGCGGCACGGCGCGGCATTTTCAATCGTAACAGACATTGGTCCTTGATCTCCCCATCGTTAAGTCATCCACCGTATAGAAAACCGCCGAAGCCCGTCAAGCGCGCAAGTCGCAAAGTTGCGCTCTCTCGATCGCTCGTTTACGTGCAATTCTGAGACTCCGAAAGGGAATGCCACCACCTTTTTTGTCCATTTCGGCACAAATCGGCCTCAGAAACCCCAGATTTGGCGCATTTGGCACCGTCGGCACCGTTGGCACCGACCCTGCTAAGTTAACATTCACCCTATACCACACCATACCTCGTCGAAGGCGCTTCTCCACGCCAGTCGACAAAGAGAGGCCGAGGCCCCAAACCTCGGCCTCACCTCTTTCCGGGGGATGGGGTCCCGTAGACGCTGTGTTTCTTTAGACCCAGCGCTTGCGAACCAGCCACATCTTGATGACTTGCGTCAATGCGACGTAGCACAGCAAGGTCAGGAACAACAGCGGCCAAAATAGCGGCGGCAGCGGTACCATTCCCAGGCTCGCGCCGACCGCTGTGAACGGCAGCCATGCCCCGACCGCCATGATCAGCAGCGACGTCATCGTCAATTGCCAACTGGCCCGGGATTGTATGAAGGGAATCTGATTGGTTCGGATCACGTGGATAATCAGCGTTTGTGTCATGAGCGATTCGACAAACCAGCCTGTGTGAAATAACGAAGCCGCATAGGTCTCATCGGCAGTATTCACATGCGCGAAGCGTGCGGCCAATTCCGGCGGCGGCGCCAGGTTCAGCTGATTGCATTTGAACCAGAACCACATGATCGAGTACGTGGTGTAATCGAAGATCGAACTGATCGGGCCAATGAAGATAATGAATTTGGCAATCTCGCCAATGCGCCACGGGCGCGGCTTGGCAATCTGTTGCGGTCCGACATTGTCGGTGGGAATCGGCACCTGCGAAAAGTCGTACAGGAGATTGTTGGTCAGGACCTGAATTCCCGTCATCGGCAAGTACGGCAGCCACGCGCTGGCGCCAATCACACTGAACATGTTCCCGAAGTTCGAGCTCGCGCCCATGCGAATGTACTTGAGGATGTTCACGAAGACCTTGCGGCCTTCCAGCACTCCTTCCTCCAACACCATCAAACTCTTTTCGAGCAGAATCACATCGGCGGATTCCTTGGCGATGTCCACGGCGTTGTCCACGGACACGCCAACATCGGCGGCCCGCAGCGCGGGGGCGTCGTTGATGCCGTCGCCCATGAACCCGACGACGTGGCCTTTGCCTTGCAGTGCTTTGACGATGCGCTGCTTGTGCGCCGGCGACAGGCGGGCGAAGACATCCGTTGTTTCCACCGCCTCGATCAGTTGCGGGTCGGTCATGGTCTCAACGTCGCGGCCCAGAATAATCTTGTCCGCGTCGATCCCGACTTCCCGGCAGACCTTGCGAGTAACCAGATCGTTGTCACCAGTCAGGACCTTGACCGTGATGCCGTGCTGTCGCAATACAGTGATGGCTTTGCCGGCGGTGTCCTTCGGCGGATCCAGAAACGCCAGATAACCGGTCAGGACCAATTCCGATTCGTCCGCTTTGGAGTACGAATCACGCTTGTCGAGCTTCTTGGTCGCAACGGCCAGGACGCGGAAACCATCAGAATTCAGGTCGTTGACTTCCGCCATCAGATCATCAGCCAGAATCGGCTCCATCGGGAAAATCTCGCCGTCGTACTCGAAGTGCGTGCACTTGACAAAGACCGCCTCCGGCGCGCCCTTGGTCAGCAACTCCCGCGCGCCATCCGGCCCCTCGACCGCCACGGACATCATGCGCCGGGAGAAATCAAACGGAAGCTCGTCGACCTTGGTGTACGTATCGAGCGAGAGCTCACCGCGGAGTTCCTTGTGTTGCAGCACGGCGCGGTCGAGGACGTTCTTCAGACCCGTTTGAAAGTGGCTGATGAGATAGGCATGGTGCAGCACGTCCTCGTTTTCCTTCTTGAACACGTCGCAATACACCTCGAGGATGACGTGATCCATCGTCAGCGTGCCCGTCTTGTCCGTGCACAACACGTCCATCGCGCCGAAATTCTGGATGGAATTGAGCCGCTTCACGATAACCTTCTTCTTCGACATTGCGAGACCACCCTTGGACAGGCAGACCGATACGATCATCGGCAGCATCTCGGGCGTCAGGCCGACCGCGACCGCCAGCGCGAAGAAAAACGCTTCCTTCCAGTCGTGTTTCGTCAGCCCGTTGATGAAGAATACCAGCGGCACCATCACGGCCATGAACCGGATCATCAGCCAGGTGAATTTCTTCACGCCCTTGTCGAACGCCGTTTCCACCGGCTGCCCGATGAGGCTGCGCGCCATCTTTCCGAAATAGGTTTGCGCGCCGGTGGCGACAATGACCGCTGTGGCCGAGCCGCTCTCGACGCTCGTGCCGAGGAAACAAAGGTTCATGCGCTCGATGGGAGATACCTTGTCACGCGTGTCGCGCGCGTCGGTCTTTTCCACCGGCAACGACTCGCCGGTCAATGTCGCCTGGATGAGGAACAGGTCCTTGGCGGAAATGAGACGGACATCACCGGGAATCATGTCGCCCGCCGACAACTTGACCACGTCACCCGGCACGATCTCGCGCAGCGGGATTTCCTTCGGCTGTCCGTCGCGCATGGCGGTGGCCGTGACCTTGATCATCGCCTTGAGTTTGGCGGCGGCGTTGTCGGCCCTTGTTTCCTGGATAAACCGCAGAGACAGGCCGAGCAACACCATCACCACCATCACGACTCCGCCGATAATATCGCTGGAGTCTCCCGCCGTTGCAAAGGTCAGGATGGCGAGGACGGTCAGCAGAATCACCAGTGGGTTGATCGCTGCGGTCCACAGACGGTCCAGCCAGCCGTGCCGCTTCTCTTGCGCGACTTCGTTGGGCCCGTATTGCTCCAGCCGCGCCGCCGCCGTTTCCTCCGACAATCCGGTGGGCGAGGTGCCCAGTTCCTGCAAAACTGTCGTAGCATCCTTCGTCGCCGCGTCTCGGACGGCATCCGAGACCTTATCGGAGACGCCATTTTTCGCCCCGCGCGAAAACAGTTTCGCGCCGGCGCGCTTGACGAGGTCCTCCGTCTCGACCACGCCCGGCACTTTGAAATTGGGTCGGAACAAGCTCATGATTCAAACGCCCCGCCTACATACACGCGTCGCCAGAATTTTGCACGGAGAATTTTCGCTGTGCGGCAGTGTGGGCGACGTTGTGCTAGCCTTGTCGCTGGTACCACGCGACGGCTTTCTCGATGCCTTCGCGAAATCCAACGCGAGGTTTCCACCCGAGGAGTTTTTCGGCTTTCGAGATGTCGGCCTGACTGTGGAGGATGTCGCCGGGACGCGGCGGGTCAAACTTCGGCTGAACAGTTTTGCCGAGGATTTTGTTCACGGTGCTCACCAGGTCCAACAGCGAAACCCGGCCGCCGCAGGCGATGTTGAAGGCCTGCCCGAGCGCTTCCTTTGGGGCCTGACAGGCGAGCACATTGGCGTCAATGATGTTCTCAACGTGAGAAAAGTCACGGGTCTGTTTCCCGTCGCCATAGATCGTCGGCGACTGGTCCTTCAAGATTGCGGTGATGAACCGCGGGATAACCGCCGCGTACTGCGATTGCGGATCTTGCCGCGGGCCAAAGACATTGAAATACCGCAGCGAGACGGTCTCCAGCCCGTACAATTGGCGGAAGATGGTGCAGTAGTACTCGCCGGTGATCTTGTGGATGGCATACGGTGACAATGGCGATGGCGGCATATCTTCGCGTTTCGGCAGCGTCGGCGTATCGCCGTATACGCTCGACGAGGAACTGAACACCACGCGCCGGACACCCGCGTCCCGCGCGGCAATTAACAGGTTCACCGTGCCGAGAATGTTGGCTTCGGTCGTTGTCCGTGGGTCCTCCACGGAGCGGATCACACTCGGCATCGCGCCCAGGTGAAGCACGAACCGCACACCGTTAACCGCATGGGCCACCGCTTTGGGATCGCGTAAGTCACCCTCCACAATCTCCACCTTGTCGGCGAACGTGTGGACGTTGGCGCGCTTGCCGCTGGAAAAATTGTCGAAGATGCGCACACGGTGTCGCAACCCCACCAGGTGCTCAGCGATGTTCGAACCGATGAACCCGGCTCCCCCTGTGACCAAGTAGTCCATTCTTATTCTCCCTTGCCTGCGACCTTGTCAGGAATTATATGCCTAGTTTCCATCTCGTTGGACAGCGAAAACAGATGCGGCAGCAGGATGGCTGCACCGCAGCCCACATCACCTCCCGATGCTCTTGTAGACAAAACCCAACTCGGCCATCTTTTGCGGGTCGTACAGGTTGCGACCGTCCAACACGATCGGCTGGCTCATGACGGCGCGCAGCTTTTCCAGGTCAAGCTGTCGGAATTCGTCCCATTCGGTGCAAATGATGAGTCCATCGGCTCCCGTCGCCACGGTGTACGGACTGTCACAAAACTCCACGCCCGGCAATACCTCGCGCGCCTTGTCCATCGCCTTGGGGTCGTACGCGCGGATTTTTGCGCCTTCCTTCTGCAAGGTCCGGATGACCTCCAGCGACGGCGCGAGCCGCATATCATCCGTGTTGGGCTTGAACGCCAGTCCGAGGATGCCAAGGGTCTTGTCCTTCACAATCCATAATGTGTCGTGGACTTTCTTCAGGAAGTGCTGAATCTGGTCCGCATTGATCTGCTGGACTTCCTTGAGCAGGCGGAAATCGTAGCCCAGCGTTTCGGCGATGCGAATAAAGGCGCTCAGGTCCTTCGGGAAACACGATCCGCCATAACCGAGACCGGCGTTGAGAAACGCCCGCCCGATGCGTTTGTCCAGACCCATGCCGTTGACGACGTCGGAAATATTGGCGCCGCTGGTCTCGCAGATTACCGCCAGCGCATTGGCGTACGAGATTTTCAGCGCGAGGAATGAATTGCAGGCGTGCTTGATCAGTTCCGCGCTGTTGATGTCCGTGATGATGATCGGCGCGTGGAACGGCGAATAAATCTCCTTCATCTTGACGACGGGCCTCGGGCCGCTGACGCCGATCACGATACGGTCCGGTTGCATGAGGTCTGGCACGGCGCAACCCTCCCGCAGGAACTCGGGGTTGCTGACGACATCGAAATCGACCTTGTGCTTGTTGTAGCGTTTGATGGTTTCGGCGACTTTCTCGCCCGTTTTGACCGGCACGGTGGATTTGTCCACAACAATCTTGTAGTCCGTCATGGTGCCGGCGATCTCCCGCGCCACCCGCTCGACAAAACTCATGTCCACCGAGCCGTCAGGATTGGGCGGCGTCGGTACGGCGATGAAGACCACCTCGGAATTCTTCACCCCGTCGGCAATTTCGCCCGTGAAGCGCAATCGCCCGGCGGCGACATTGCGTTTGACGATTTCCTCCAGGCCCGGCTCGTAAATGGGGATCCCCCCCGCCCGCAACACTTCGACCTTCTTCAGGTCGTTATCCACGCAGATCACTTCATGGCCGACTTCGGCGAAACAGGCGCCGGTCACCAAACCCACGTATCCCGTTCCCACTATGCTTATCTTCGGCATACTGTCCTTGTTTCCTCTCCACTCAGTTCACCGCCACGACCGCTTCCGGATAAGCCTTCAACGTCAGGCTGAAGAACGCCGTCATCTCACTAGGCGGGCTCCCCGATATGTTTCGCTGTTCCAGATACCGGAATCCATAGGTAATGTACCAGTCGTGTGTTTCCTGACGCAAGGTGTACTCCTGTTCCTCCCACGTGCCATCCTGAAGGTCCACCCGCTCGTACAGATGCGCTGTCCAATGACGCGTCAGCTTGTATGCCCAGTCCACACTCACGAGGTTGCTATCACCCCGCAGGTATCTCGTGCCCACTCCCAACGTCCAGCGGTCGGCATCGATCAGGCGCAGCGCGGTGTTGAACTCGCGCAGGATACCGCCATTGATTTGGTACCGGCCAAACGTGTCCAACGAAAGCCATCGGTAGGGCCGAAACTCCATGGTGCCAAAAAAGTCGGAAAAATCAGTCTCGCCAGACGTTTTTTCGATTTCATAATCTGTCCAGCCCGTCAGATCGATCAGATTCCATGCCTGGTTGTCCCGGCGCGTCTGCAATGTCTGGCGCAGGCCGAAGCGAACGGTGTCCTCGCCCGTAATCGAGTCGATCGAATTGTTCGCCGGAAATTCCAGCGGCGAATAGCGTGTGACGGAAAGGCTGTCGCCCCCCAGGAGCGTAACATCGCGCACGGAGTCGAATTGAAACAGGTCGTTGGTTGCACGGTCGGGACGCGGGATCCACTGGTAATCCGCGAACGGCTGCAGGATATGCCGCAGCCCATCGATGTGCAACCAGTCGCTGTGCACGTTGTCCCATTCCCGCGAGATCTTGAACGAAGTCTCTCCGCCCAGGTCGTACACGACCCGGGTGACATTCTGCGTCTCCGGGGCGTCACTGGGAGCGCGCGAATAGTAGTCCCCGCGAATTCCGGCACGCGGAACCACCGACAGCCAATCGCCCAACATCGACGGCATCACAATCTGATGAAACGTGTCCGCCCGTACGGCGTTGCCCACAAAATCCGGACTCTCGCCCGTGCCGACAATGTTTGTTGGGCCAGCCACATCGTCGTATTGCCCGACGCTGCTTTCGCCTTCATAGAAGAGCGGTGTGTTGCCCAGTCGTGTCCGGTCCACCGCCAGTTTGGCTTCCGGCAATCGCTCCACCTCCGTAAAAAACTTGTCGAACTGCGGCCGGACAAGAAACGACAGGGTGTAGTCCGGCGCGCTTTTCGTGATGTCGGCCACCGAATCAGGTGCGCGGTCGTGGTCGAAATCCTGGCGAAAATAGTCGTGCATCACCTCGGCGTCACTCATCTTGTTGAGATCGACTGTGAGCGTCACGTCATTCGTTAAATACTGCTTGTGCTGCCACTCGGCGCGGTAACGGGCAGCGGAGTTGGTGACGAAGCCGGTTGCGGGAGCGTTGGTCACGCCGTGCGTCACGCTGCGTCCGCCGGGTTCGGACTTGTCCGGCTGCGCGTCGTCAAGAAAATAGCCGGTCAACAATCCCTGAGCCGCTGTGCCGAACCGATACTTCAAGTCCGCGCCGGTACCGAAGCCGCGCTCCGTCCGCTCATCGGCGTGAACCGTCAGATCCATGGCCTTGTTCACTTTCCAGGTGAAACTGGACAGCAGGAACGCCCCCCACAGCGAGTTGTCGCCCACGCTCACCACCATCGGCGGCATGTCTCCCTTCAACGACCAAATCACCAGGGGGGACCAAAGCACAGTCGCGGTCCCCACATGCACCGTGGCGTCGTGCAACACAAGCCGGTCACCCGTCCACGTTTCGCCATGCTTCGCTTGCAGAGAATAGCCGGGATGCTCCAGGTCGCTGGTTGTGACTGTGCTGTGGCCGAACACATAGTGGTTGGTGCCCACCTGCTCGAGGTTCTGGACATGCAGGTACAGCGGATCGACAAACCCGCTGGCCTCGTCCGCCTTCAACTGTCGGGTGCCAAAGTTGTAGTACGCCGATGGCGCAATCCACTCCTGGGCGCTCTGATTGATCCGGACATGGCCCTCCGCCCAAGCTTCATTGGTTTGTTTGTTGAACCGGATCCGGTCGGCCACCAACGTGACATCTTTGTCCCGCATGATGGCACTCCCTTCTGCAAGAAACGTCTTCGCGGCATTGTCGAACGTCATTTTCTCCGCGTTGATCGTCGGGGCCGAAGTTTCGCCAAGCTCATTGGTCGCCGGCTCAGCCGCCACATTCGGCGGCGGTGACACGGTCACGTTCGTGGCCGGCTCTGTTACCACATTCGTCGCCGGCGGCTCGATGGCCGGGCTTGCGACTGGCTCCGTGACCATGTTGGTGGCCGGTCCAACGATCGTGTTCGTGGTTTCTTCTGCTGTCGCGTTCGTCGCGGGCGCAATGGCCGGGCTGGCCGTGGGCTCTGCGGCCATGTTGGTGGCCGGCTCGATGGTCACGTTGGTGGCCGCCGGCTCGTCGGCGCGCACACTCATCGCCCACGCCACCAGCACCGCTGCCAACCACAGGAATCGCCCCACTCTCCTCATAAAAGCGGGCGAAAGCTAACACACACCGCGTCGCACCAGCAAGGCGAAAGCCCCGTCACTCCAACGGACAAAAATCGCCCGCACCTCATTCCTGCGAGACAGATTCGCAAAACTGCGGTCGCAACCGCCCGGTGACACGGCGCTCGCCGCAAAAAACGCCCGCAGTCCCGTGGTTTTCGAAATCCCTTATGATCGCGCACGAAGATTGCTTCCCACCTAACCGCGTCAGCCAACAAATGGGAAACAATCACATGAAAAGATCAAGAATTCCTCCGGCGAAACTGTCCGAATGGATTGAGTTCTGTTGGCTGTACCTCGCCAACCCCGTCTTCCGGGCCGCTCCCAACAAGCGCAAAGCCTACTTCGAGCACCGCCTCGGCAAGATCTACAACCTCCCCTGCTTCTAAATCTCGCCCCGCCTCGCGCGCGGACCTTGTCAACCTTCGGCACTTGTGTGGCGCGTTGGGGATGGGGCCTGCTGCTGGCCTTCTCGGTGGCGTTTAACCTGTTGGCGTGCGTCGAGCGTTGCGCCGACGTGTACGATAACGCTGGAGCTTCCATGCACGAACTGGGCAAGATGCCCGAGGCCGTGGAGCTGTACCAACACGCCCTGCGAATCGATCCCGATGACACCAAGGCGCACGGCAATCTGGGGGTCGCCTTGGCGCAAACGGGCAAGATTGACGAAGCCATCGCCCACTGCGAGCAGGCCCTGCGGATCAAGCCCGACTTCGTCGAAGCGCATTTCAACTTTCAACTTGGGGCTTGCACTGGAGAAACTGGGCCGCACGCCGGAGGCCATCGAGCACTACCAGCAGGCCCTGAAACTTCGTCCGGACTTCACCCCGGTCAAAAACGCGCTGACACGACTCGGAGCCGGTCCGCAAGTCCCGGGGACTTAGCCCACAAAGGCCGGCTGTTCCTCCCGCGTATTACGTTGGACGAAAGATTGGTTCGATGCCCTCTCCAATCCCGTCACCCTCACCGCACGGCGATCACTTCGATCTCCACCAGTGCATCTTTGGGCAGGCGGGCAACCTGCACGGTGGACCGGGCCGGCGGCTCCTTGGCGAAACACTTCGCGTACACCTCGTTCATCGCTCCGAAATGGTTCATGTCGCTCAGGAACACCGTGGACTTCACCACGTGGCCGAAATCCAGACCCTGCGACTTTAACAGGCCCCGAACGTTATCCAGGACGCGTGTCGTTTGTTCCGTGATCCCGCCCGCGACGATGTTTCCCGTGCCCGGATCGAGCGGGACTTGCCCCGCGCAAAATAAATAGTCTCCGGCCCAGACCGCTTGTGAATAAGGTCCGACCGCCTTCGGCGCGGCATCGGTCGCCACGATTTGTCGTTTCATTGGTTTGTCTCCGTTGTTCGTTCCGTTGAATCTTCCCGACACCACGCCAACCACGCGGCGATCGCCAGCAACACAAAATCCTCCGCCAGCGCCGTGATCCCCACCCTTCGTGCATCGACGGTGCCGAAGCAGCCGCACCGGATGTCATACCCGTGGGCCAGTGCCCACCCGATGGCCGCCAGGAACACGACCATCAACGCGGTGATCACCACCGCGCTCGCGCGTTTCCAGATGCCGAGCACCAGCAGTCCGCCCGCCAGTAGTTCAATCCACGGCAGCGTGATGGCCACGAGGTTGTTCAACGCCCGCGGCGGCACATGGTAGTTGGCGACATCCTGGGCAAATTGCGTCAGGTCGGGAACGGGCGAGAACTGGATTCCATGCCCGTGACTCACCTGCACATTCCCAATCTTAATGACAGCCGAAGCGATAAACACGCCGCCGATGATGAGCCGCAGTATCAGGTTCACAATCCTCACGGCTGGTCTCCGGTGTGCGTCATCAGCCCCGCCGAGTGCCACGTCGTCCAGCCATTGACCAGCAGACGCACGTTGTGATAGCCCAGTTGGCGGAGCCGATCCATCAGCCGATGACTCAGGTCGCAATCCACCCCATCGCAGTAAACGACATTCGTCGAATCGGGCGACAACATCGGTTGGATTTGCGGATAGTGGTCGTCGAATTCCTCAATCGGCAGGCTTAGCGCGCCGGCGATGTGCCCGGCCCGGTAGTCCGCCGTCGCGCGCGCATCGAGAAAAAACGCCGTCCCACCACCCCACAATGCCTTCGCCTCGTCCAGGGCCATCGTGTCACTGGACTGTGGCGGAGCTTTCGGTGGCGTGAGGAGCGGGATCCGCCGTGGGGATAGCGCGTTGGCCGCCAAACCCAGCACGGTGCCGGCCATCACGATCACCAGCGCCCGACGCAGTGTGCCCGCCATCCATCCACCGGCCACGGTCGCAGGACGATGATCGCCGGTATCGTAATCCTCGTTCAAGTGCTACGGGTGGGGGGTCGGCTTCGGCGGCTCCGTGTTTTTCAGCACGATGATCGTCACCGGTACCACAATCTTCGGCTGCACGGACGTGTTCGTATCAAAGCTGATCGTGCCCCGCTCCGATTGCGTCGGCGAGTCCGTGAGCTTGGCAATCACGGAATACACCTTCCCCGTGTCGACGGTCACCAACTCGACCGTCACGTTCGTCAAGCTGGTCCTCAAATTTGTGATTTGGAGGGGTTGATCGGAACGCGTGGAAGACACGGTGATCCGGCGGATCGGCTGCGCCTGCGCATTCTGTGCCGGCGCGTGCGCTGTGTCCGAGACCGGCCAGTACAACTGTTCGTGATCCAGTACCACGTCACCAAGCAGGCGACCGTTGACCGAGACAGTCGCTGCGGGCTGGCTGATGCCGTCGAGAAAAACCTTCACATTTTCATTGAGCGTCCGAGGGGCGCCCTGGGCGTGGGCATCGATCACGAGTTTGACCGACTGGTTGGTCGAGCCTTCAATCGCTTCCACGTGCGCGGTCAGGAATTTGCTGCTGGGCTGGTTGCTCGCAATCATAAGCTTCTGGCCGTCGATCCGACGCAACACCACGCTCAGGTTGGTGGTCACTCCTTGACGGAGGGCCCCCACGGAAACTTGTTGTGGGGTAACCTCAAGGATCTGTTTCATTTCGACTTTGACCGACAGGCTCACGCTCGGGCTGGCCGGATCGTTGGAGGGAACGGTAATGTGCTTCTCCAACTGGCCGTGCTGACCGGCGACTCGGACGGTGAAAACCAATTCCCCTTTCTCACCCGGCTTCAGGACATCGGGCTTCACGCTGGCGACCGTGCAACCGCAGGATGGCTGGGGCTTCTTGATATTCAGGTCGGCTGTGCCGACATTCTGATAATTGAACGTGCCGGTCACGGACTCCACCAGCGACGTCGCGCCGAAGTTGTACACGGTCTTGTCGAACTGGATTTTGGGGGCGGCCGCTGGAGCTGTCGCCGCTACCGCCGGGGTGTTGGTTCCGTCCGCGCGGGCGACACCAACTGTCGCCATCGCCATTACTATCGTTGCCAGCAATTTTCGCTTCATGGTGGTTCTTGCAATCTCCGTTTTCGTTGAACTTGGGTGTTGTCCGCATCTTACTAGGCCCCTGACCGTCTGACAAGTGCAACTATTTGGGCGTTTCACCCGCAAAAGAAGTTGCATTTGGCCGGGGTCCGGTTGAAGATTTCTTGGTGGTCTTTGACAGCGATCATGCACTTTCCACTCAATCTTTTTATGCAATTTCTCGCTGTGGCAGCGACAACCGCGGGTACGGACAATCTTTCGGAACCCGAACTCATCGCCCGCTATCCGGCCATCGCCACCACGACTGTCCTTCTGCTTGGGGCCGGGCTGATTTGCGATCTCTACTTGCTCTTCCGATTCGCGCCGCCAGCGCTGTCCAACAGCCCGTCCACCGGCAACGGCCCGACGCTCAAGATTGACCCGAAACCATGGAACATGCGCGATTTGCTGGTCGCCGCCGGCTCGCTGATTCTCGTGCTCGTGGCCGGCGAGCTGGTGGTCACCCTCACCTTCTACCTTATCCATCGGGATCAAGATCGCGTCATGCCCTGGCTGCTGGCCACAGACATGACGTTACGGATCGCCATTCTCCTGGCCTTCGTGGCCTGCTTCCGGCAACGCGGCATCGACTGGCGTCGGGCGCTCGGCCTGCGCGGCATATCGCCAGGGAAATCCATCGGCTTTGGCGCGATGTGCTTTCTCGCCGTCCTCCCTCCGCTCGCGATCGCATTCGCCGCCTATTCGCAGTTTTGTCACCTCGTCGGGATCAAGGAAGAGACGCAGCCCATCGCCGACCTCCTGGCCAGTTCTGACTCCGTGTCCGTTGTGGTCCTGATCGCGGCCTTCGCCATCGCGGTCGCGCCTGTTTTCGAAGAGTTCCTCTTTCGAGGTTTCGCCTATCCCGTGCTCAAGCAGCGTTGGGGCACACTGCGGGCGTTGATGGTTGTGTCCATGGTGTTTGCTGTAATCCATTTTCACCTGCCGTCCCTGGGACCGCTCTTCGCCCTCGCGGTCGGGCTCGGGCTCGCGTACGAATGGAGCGGCTCGTTGCTGGCCCCCATCACCATGCACGTGTTGTTCAACGCCGCCAATGTCGCGATGGTTCTGTACGTGCGCGCCCACTCATGAAACGTTTGCGCAAAAAACACCCCACAGTCCGTGACCTCGGCGAGTTCGGCTTGATCCGCCAACTTCGCGGCATTGTCGGTTCCTCCGGGAATTCGGTCGTGCTTGGGATCGGCGATGACTGCGCTGTCTTGCGCGGGGACAATCCTCACAACTACCTGCTCTACACCTGCGACCCGGTGGTCGAAGGCATCCATTATCGACCGACCGACCCGCCACGCAAGGTCGGCTGGAAAGCCATGGCCCGTAACCTCAGCGACATCGCCGCCATGGGCGGCGTGCCCCGTTGGGCGGTCGTCAGCATCGGCCTCCGACCCGGTACCGACGTCCATTGGGTGAAACAACTTTACACCGGCCTCCAAGCGGCCGCGAAAGCGTTCGGCTGCCAGATCGTCGGCGGCGACACGACCCACGTTCGACACGAACAGTTCGTCGTGGTTGCGCTGGTCGGTAAGGTCGAGCGATCGCAAATCACGTTGCGCGGCGGCGCGAAGGTTGGGGATTCGATTCTGGTGACGGGCGCGCTCGGCGGCTCGTTGCGTGGCAAACATCTCTCCTTCACCCCGCGGATTCACGAAGCCCGGTGGCTGGTCGCCCATTTTCCCGTCCATGCGATGATCGACCTCAGCGACGGTTTGTCCAGCGATCTGCACCGTTTGGCGGAGGCCAGCCCGCGCGGGATCGCCTTCGAGATTCACGCCGCCGAAATCCCGATCTCGCGGGCGGCCCGCGGCCATCTGGCTGCCGCGCTCACCGACGGCGAAGATTTCGAATTGCTGTTCACCCTCGATCCACGGCACGTGACCGCGCTCCGCCGGAAATGGGCGCGCCGATTCCGCACGGAATTGACCGAGATCGGGCGCGTCGTGAAATCCAAATACAAAGTCGCCCTCATCCAGCGGGACGGCTCCCGACAGCCTCTCCCCGCCGCGGGTTATGATCACTTCGCAGCAACTTGACACCAATAGCCTCGAGGAAACGCTGCGGTTTGGGGAGCAACTGGGCCGCAAACTCCAACGCGGCGACGTCGTCGCGTTGTTTGGTGATCTCGGCGCGGGAAAAACTGCTCTCGTCAAAGGCATCGCCCGCGGGCTGGGCATCACGCAGGAGGTGACGAGTCCCACGTTTACTCTCGTGCACGAATACATCGGCGGGCGCCTTCCGCTGTTCCACATCGATCTGTATCGCCTGAACAGCCCGGAGCAGGCGTTGGCCATCGGCCTCGAAGAGTATTGGAATGGAACCGGTGCGACAGCAATCGAATGGTCCGAAAAGATTCAATCGCTCTTGCCGGCGACGGCGATACGCATCCGCATCACCGCGTCGGACAACAACGTGCGCCGCATCGAGGTCGCATGATCACCCTGGCCATCGACACATCGACATCGCGTGGCGCGGTGGCGCTGTTGCGTGACGACAAACCGCTGGCCGAGGAAGCCTTCGACCGCTCCCAGACCGGAGGCAACCTTTTCGACACGGCGGCGAAGCTGCTCTCGAAGAACCAACTCGGCGTGGCCGACATCGGTTTGCTGGCCGTGGGACTGGGACCGGGTTCGTTTACCGGGATTCGCGCCGGCATCGCGGCTGCGAAAGGCCTCGCTCTGACCCGAAAACTGCCGATCAAGGGCGCCAGCAGCTATGACGCGCTGGCCTTGACCGCCCTGCCCAAGATGCCGCGCGATTGCCCGCAGATGTGCGTGTTGGGCGACGCCCGCCGGGATGAAATTTATTTCGCGCTGTACGATCACGCGGGTCGCCGCGTGAAAGACTGCCGGATTGCTACGCTCGAAGCCGTCGCCGACGAGATTCATCAGCCGATTTGGTTTGTCAGTTCCGAGATCGAACGCTACAAGAGTGACCTGGCGTCGCTCTTTGGTGGTTTCGCATCGATTGCGGAAACGTCGGTGTTTCCCAGCGCCGCAGCGGTGGGCTGGCTGGCTTTTCACTGCTTTCGAGACGATGGCGATCATGGTGATGAAGATGCCGAGCCGATTTATTTGCGCACTCCGCAGTACAGGAAAATTGGAACATGACAGAACGCAGCGAAAAACCGGTTCCGCAGTGGTCGGCGAATCCTGATCATACGGAGCACGTTACCGATACGGGCCAGAAGGCGTTTCAGATCAACATTGACGCCACGAAGTACGGCACGTTCGCGGAAATCGGCGCGGGCCAGGAGGTCGCCCGCTGGTTCTTCCGGGTCGGCGGCGCGGCGGGCACGGTCGCCAAAACCATCTCCGCCTACGACAAAACGGTCAGCGACGCCATTTACGGCACCAGCGACCGCTACGTGAGCCGGCAGCGGCTCCAGCAAATGCTCGATTACGAGTACAACCTGTTGATCGAGCGGCTCGACGCGGCGCGCGGCGCGGAAACGTGTTTCTTCGCCTTCGCCAACACGGTTGCGGCCCGCAGCTTCACCCGACGGGATGATTCGAACGGCTGGCTCGGCATCAAGTTCCAGTCCGCGTCCCGCGCCGAACCGTCCCAGGTCATGATTCACGTGCGCTTGTTGGACGAGGAAAACCTGCGCGAGCAGGAAGCCCTCGGCATCATCGGCGTGAACCTCATCTACGGCGCGCTGGTCCATTTCGAGAATCCGCGGTACATGATCACGTCCCTGCTCGACCAATTGACCAAGAGCCGCATCGACGTGGACATGATCAAGTTCTCGGGACCGGCCTTTGCCAAGGTGGACAACCGCCTGATGAGCCTCCAGTTGGTTGAGCAAGGGCTGACCGAGGCCGTGATGTTCACCACCGACGGCGAAGTCGTCCAGCCCTCCGAAGTCCTTTACAAGAAGCCCGTGCTCGTCGAGCGCGGCACGTTCCGCCCGGTCAACAACCTCCACGTCGACATGCTGGAGTGTGCGCGACGCCAGTTCACGGCGGCAGCGCCGGAAAACAAGGACGCGGTCGTACTCATGGAAATCACCATGCACAACCTGCTCCAGAACGTAAACATTCAGCCCGCGGACTTTCTGGCCCGCGTCGATACGTTGAGCACCATCGGCAAGACTGTCCTTATCACCAGTCACGGCGAATTTTTCCGGGTCGTGGAATACTTGCGCCGCTCCACGCAGAATTCCATCGGCATGGCCGTCGGCATGCCCACGGTTCAGGAACTGCTCGACCCCCGCTATTACGCGGCGTTGCCGGGCGGCACCCTCGAAGCGTTGGGACGGCTCTTCGCGGGACCGGTCCGGCTCTACGTCTACCCGCGCAAGGAAGCGAACGACCAGCTCATCACCACCGAGAACATTCCCGTGCCCGACAACATGCGACATATTCTCGCCCATCTCTGGGCCAATCATCTTATCGAGGACTTGCAGGGCGTCAATTTCAGCAATCTCGACATCAAGTACACCGAGTTGCTGAAGAAAATCCGCACCGGCGATCCCGCCTGGGAAACCATGGTCCCAGCCGCCGTCCGCGACATCATCAAATCCCGCAACTACTTCGGCTTCGGCGGCGGCAACGACGAGTGAGTTTCGCTTCGTCATTGTCGCCGACTTTGGCTTCGTAACCGCAAACGAACCCCAACCAGAAAAAAGCGCGCTTTCCGTGTCTCTATCAGTCAAGCATATCCACGCGCCATGACCCTCCAAGAGTTTGGGTTCGTTTCGGAATTCCCCCCTTTTCGCGGCCCTCGGTCCTTATTATAAGATTATAAGCGCCCCGGAGGGACGCCTGCCACTCGTCGACGTCGTGCTTCGTGCCTGCTTCGTGTTCCCATTCTGTAGTGTGATCAATGGCGGGAGCTTGCTGGCGGAGTATCCGCGCGCGAAGATGCTGCTGCACAATGGGCTTCACTTGTCGCGGCCGGCTCATGAAGTCCTCGCCAAATCCGTGCAGACTTGTCTGGTGGAGTGGATTCAGTCGCGCACGCCGGTACGTCGAGCGCGCGAGTCTCACATCCTCGAATGCGAAGAATCCTCACCGCCACACCGTTCCCCACCCCGCTATTTTAGTCGGCGCAATTTGGCAATGCCGAGCTGAAACTGGGTGGGGTCGGTGAGCGGGACGGACAGGGCGCAGTCCGTGAGATTGTCCTTGCCGAGGATGAAACAGCGCTCGCGGCTGACCATGATCCCAACAAGCTTGCCGTCGGAGGTCACCACATAGTCACCGACATCAGCGCGGTAAGCGGGGTTCTCGAACCAGGCGGCGACGCCGCGCATCGCGCGTTTGATGACCAAATAGCGGGGATCCGCCAGGTCGGGCGCGGTATCGATTTCAAAACTGAGTCCCGCCGCCGTGCTTTTGAAGATGTACAGCCGGTGCTGGTCGCTTTGCACGATGGCATCCGGCCCGGCCAATTCCATGGTGCTCACGCCGGGCGTCGGTTGGCTCAATTCGACCGCTACCACGTGCGGGTCGGCGCGCAAGGCGCACGCGGGGCCGGTCAGTGCGCCGGTCCAGGGCGTGTCCCCCACCCTGCTGATGGTGTATTTCAGTTGGGTGATCTCGCTCTCGTTGTCCAACGCCCACCAGTTGAAACCGAGGGTCTGGCCATTGGCGACCACGAACGAGCGACCGCCCACATTCACCACCGGGGGATAAGCGGTCGACCGGAAATGAAAGAGGGGAGATCCCTTGGAGGAATCGGTCTCGGCGATCGAGACTTGCAGGCCGAGGCGGGCTCCTTTGACGGCCTTATACGGGCCCGGCCCGCGGGCTTTGATCGATTCGATCTGCGCGCCGAGCTTCGCCGTCTGCTGGCGCAAGGCGTCCTGGCCGGCCTCGATGGCGTTCAGGCTTTGGGCGATTTGATCGCCTTGCCCCGATTTCATCAGCGCATCCAACTTGGATTGGAGATCCTGCTGGCCCTTGGCAATGTCCTCCATCGCCTGTCCCAGACCGCCCTTCTCGCCACCGTTGAGCTCCGACTGCAAGCCCTTCACGTTTTCCGCCATGGCCGCCAGGTCCTGCTGCATCGCTTGCTGTTCGTCGTGAACGCCCGAGACGCTCTTCTGAATCGTTGCCGGGAGCGTGCGAGCGAACTCATCGAGTTGGGCGAGGGTCGTTCCCATTTCCTGCTGGCCCTTGGCGACATCCGTCACTTGTGATTCGACCCTTTCCTGTGAAGAGAGCACCTGCTGGCTGAGCGTGCTAATCGTCGCCTGCTGGCTGGCGACCGTCTGCCCCAACTGCTGGGCCTGCTGGGTCAATTGGGACCTTTCCTGCTGAAGCTTGGCCTCCTCGCTTTGAAGTTTCGCCAGGTTCTCCTTGGCTGCTTCGCCCTCCTGTTGCGCTCTCTGCCGCTCCTCGCTTACGTGGGTGAGTTGTTGCTGGACGTTGGACAATGCCTTTTCAGTTTGCGCCTTTTCTTCCGTGACGGCTTTGAGGTTCGCCTCCTGTTGGGCGAGGGTGGCGGTCGTTTCATTCAAACGGCTGCGAAGTTGCTGGTTTTCCGTGGAGGCCGAGTTGAGCCGGGTAAGGAGCGACTGCTGCTCATAGTCGCGGTTCCATTCTTCTTGTTGCGCCTGCATTGCTGCGGGCGTGAATTCTTCGTGGACGCGTGGTGCTTTGGGAGCCGAGGTCTCAAACTGAGTGTGCTCGCCGCCCGTGCCGATGACAAACAGCAACAGCGAGCACACCAGGAAATCGAGCATTACGATCAGAATGGATGTCCTCATCGTATCCCACCGGCTACTTCATTTGGATCAGGCGCTCTTTCAACGGGTAGACATACCGAATGCGCAGCGACACCGCTGACAGGATCCCCACGACGGTGGACGTGTACGCAAACAGACGGCTCATCCCGGCATTTAATGCGATGAGGATAAGCGCAATGACCGTCAGCGCCAGTCCCATGAACAACGGCAGATCGAGGAAAATGTCGAGGTTCTCCAGTCTCTTCAGCCGCAGCTCAGCGGTAGCGCTCTCATCGTCTTCGACCCGACGAATCTTGCCTCTCACGAAGAACCAGACGACCACGTGGACTACCAGTGACAGCAGTACAACCGTTCCTGACAAGAGCGCGTTGTCCGTTCCCACTGCGGCGGTTGCTGTGTTGGCAATTTCTCCAGCCCCCGCGGCAACGGAAGGCGACTCCATCGCGGGACGCATCGCCAGCGACAAGAAGTACAGCAACAGGCTCAAGACTACACCCACGGCCAGCGCCGTGAGCAGGAAATGGGCGGGAGTGGGAGGCGCCAGCGTGTTTCCAGGTCTGGCAATCAGCTTTTCCAAATAGCGACCGGGGACCACGACCAGGATCAGCAGCCCGCACAAAACGGCGATCAACACGTACTTGATTGCCGAGACGCTTCCTCCATACTGAAACCGAAGCGACTGATAGGCCTGCTGGATCGAATCCAGCGTTGACGGCCGGTCTTTGGCGATTGCGGCCAACCGCTGCGGCGACAATCCCGGATGATCGATCGCAAATTTCAGTCCTGCCATTCCCTTGCCGATGGCCGCGTGCAGCGCGTCCAGGCCCTGGGGACCGTGGCGCATGATGAAATCAATGCACGCGGATGCCGCCGCTCGCCCATCCGCTCCGGCAACGGCGAGGACGTGTGCGAGTTCCGTCGGCGCGTCGGGAGTCATGGATGCCATTTTCGTCAACACCGCCATCTGGTCGGGGCTGTCGGCCTGCCGCAAGATCGTCTCAAACTCGCCCCACGTGCGACAGCGTCTGGCCAGTTCGAACATCGGCATGAAGTTGTCCTTGAACTTTTCCACCGCGATCCCCGACTTCGGATCGGACTGCATGAGATTGAGCATTTGGGTCAATTGCATGGTCAAGGATCCGTTGATCGCACCGGCCAGTCGCGCGGCTTTGGTGAGCGTGATGGCGCCTTGCGCTGGCGGAAAGACAGTGTCGATGCTGGTGATGCCATTGAGCGCGGTAATGAAACCGTCCTGATTGCCTTCCAACCCGCCCTGCCGGGCCAGATCGGCGATGTCGCCATACAATGCCGCGTCAGCGACCGTCGTGCCGGCAAGGTTCTCAAATGAATTCCCGCTGAGGGCGGCGGCCCAGCCGGTGGCCTTCAAGCGGCTGACCGGCGTGTTCTCGCTGGCGAGTTGGGCAAATACCTTCTGACGGTCGTCAAGTGCTCGTTGCTTCTCGGACAAATCATGCTGGATCACGTAATCCAGCAGCAGTAACGCCGAACTGCTGCGCCCGGCCGCCAATTCAGCGTCCGCCATGTGCGGGAGGCTCACTTCCGGCAATCGCTCGTATTTTGCTGACGGCGTATCCAGCGGCGAATCGGCCAGTTGGACGACCACGATGAGCGCCCCAAACAGTATCACTCCCAAAACGAACCGTAGCACTTTCATGCGTTACCTCAATTCAATCTGTCGATCTTCCAACCGCCCGCGCAGCGGGCCCTTGCAGACGACACCAACCATAGCTCAGTATTCATTCTCGGCATAGAGAATCAATCGTTATTTCCAGTATTTTTGGAGGGGAACGGTCGCCAGGATGGCAGACGGAAGTGTTGAATGGCAAATTCAATGAAGGCCAACAAGGTTACCATCGAGGTATCAAGCCGGATTGTCACAAGTACATCGCTTCGGATGCCACGGCGCGGTATTCTTGCAGGATGGTTTCGAAAGCGATGGCCTGAGCCTCGACGCGTTTGCTGAGGGCAAAAAGATTCGGGGTTTCGATGGTGATGTCGAAGGGCTCGCTGGCGCTTTTCGTGAGCGGACCGAGCGCGCCGGGGAACTTCTGGTTGATGATGCCATTCTGTGCGGGATGACCATCAATTACGGCGTCGATGTTGATCGGGATGACGCCACTGGCCTGGAAGAGCGCGGGTTTCGCAAGGCGTTCGCTCAGCACGGCGCCGGTCGCATACGCATACAAACCGAAGGATTCGTAGTCGCTGTGGCCGCCGATGAACCCCGTGAACTCGTGTGCGCGCAATTCGTGTTCGAGCATCTCGACCTCCCTTTCCCGGCTGTCGCGGAAGAATTCGCGGTTGAGATCTTTGCCGGCGCCATTCTCGCGCGTCATCCGTTCGTAGCCGATGGGATTGACGCACGGATAGATCGTGAGCGCGTAGTTGGAAACAAGCTGCGGCGTGCGGGAGAAACGGCGGGCGAACTCCAGTGCCGCGAGAATGCCGTCGGGTTCGTCGCCATGCACTCCCGCGACGAGACAGATCGGGACCTCCACGGCGTAGGGTGAAGGCGACGGGCGGCTGACGAGTTTGAAGAGCTCGTGGTTCTTGCCTTCGAAGGTTATCTCTCCGATTCCGCGGACTTGGAAGACATCGCCGGCGAGGTTGTGGATATCAGCAACGAGCGAGGCGTAGTCTTTCTGACGTTTCGGGCCGAGATTGGCAAATTCGGTTTGGATGGCTGGTGGAAAATCCTTTATCGAGAAATTGAAGCAGCCGTTGGCGAACATCTTCACGACGCGCCAGAATTCGTCGCGTTCCCCGTCCCGGAGCATCAGCCCGAGTTCGCGGATGACGATGGCGAATTGTTCTGGCGTGAGCGTTGTCATTGTCCACGTGCATGGTTGCCAGATGGTTTGCCGGGCGCAAGCTCATTTGCTAGGCTCGTGGCCGCATGAAAACCGTACGACTGGGAATGATTGGTTGCGGCAGCATGAGCCGCTATCACGGGAAAGTGTATACGACGCAGGTGAAGGACGCGGAGATCGTCGCCCTGTGCGACACACACAAGCACAATCTCGACCTGTATCAGCGAGAGATCTTCGACCCCGTTAAACAGAAGCCGCCGACGTTTGCGGATTACCGCGACATGATAGCGAAGATGACCATGGACGCGGTGATGATCGTCACCCCGCATGCCGACCATTTCCAACAGATCACCGACTCGCTCGATGCGGGATTGCATGTGTTCGCCGAGAAACCGATGGTGATGGACTCGGAGCAGGCGCGCAGCGTCATCAAACTTGCGGAAAGGAAGAAGAGGATTCTGAGCGTTGCGTTTCCCGGGACGTTTACACCGGAGTTTCAGTATATCCGTGGCTTGATGGACAAAGGGGAATTGGGTGAGGTGATTGCTGCGGATGCATTTGTGGCGCAGGCTTGGAAAAAGGGAACAAAGGGTACGTGGCGTCAGGACCCAAAACTGGCGGGCGGCGGGATGGCGTTTGACACCGGGGCGCACGTCTTCAATGCCCTGCTGTTTCTGGCGAACTCACGTCCCGTAGAGGTGTTCGCGTTGATGGAGAATCGCGGCGCACCGGTGGACGTCACGTGCAGTGTGTCGATTCGATACGAGAACGGCGCGCTCGGCACGGCGATGATCAATGGCGATTCGCTCGTGGGTTGGAACGAAGGCGTGCGCGTGTCGTACACCAAAGGCGAAGTGCAAACAGGTATCCACGGCGGCCGCCTGCAGAAGTGGGACGCGGATGGTAAACTGGTTCGTTATCCAGTGGTTCCGATGGTGCCGCGGCTGCAGCAATGGTTTATCGATTGCGTGCTCGGCAAGGCGAAAGATCCCGCGCCGGCCATCTGGGGCCTGCGTCAGGCCCTGTTGTACGAGGCGCTCTACGAGTCCGCGCGCACCGGGAAAGTGATCAAGGTGGAGAAGGAGTAGGTCGACCTGATCAAGAAGTGGGGTCGCTGGGATACTACAACTCGAGCGATTACGCCCTGATGGTGTATTGGGGGTCGTGGATGAAAGGGTGCATGGACAGAATGGATCGCATCTGGGCGCGGTCGGATTCGGAAAGCTGGCGCTTCGAGCCGGCGTTGGCTTCAACACGGGCGAATCCGGTCCCGGCCTGGGAGTCGTGGTCGAAGGTTTTAAGACTGTCGGCGAGGCGATCTTGCGGTAGATCACAGTGAGTAAAAATCCTGCGAAGGCAGGTTTCGCCGTTGGTCGCGAGGTCTTCGTATGTTACAGGGAGGAGCCGTCCGGGATGGCTCTGCTGGATTTTCGTAACGAGTTCGAGGTACATGAGCCACGAGACGGCTAAATCCTCGGACCAGGTCAACATCTCCGGCAAGCGGTCGAAGGGAAACATCGATTGATCGACACAGCGGCCATTGTGGTAATACCGGTTCTTTATTGACTCTTCACGCGTCAAGAGAGTGATCGGATGACGACGTCTTCTTAGACCGATGAGCGAAGCGACCCACGACTCGCAATTGCGATAGAGAAAGAGGTGCTTGGCGTCCGGGAATCCTTCCAGAAACAAATCGAGCAGATTCAGGCACCCGCTGCGGAATTTGACGATGGCGCGAGACGGACGGTGTGAACTCGCGTGGCAGAAGATAAAATTCATGCAGGCGGGCAGGAGTGATTTCCAGAGTTCGTCGCGGGGATCATCCACCTTTCTCCAGAAGGCGATTTGCGTGAAGCAGTCGGGCTCGGAATAGCTGGTGCAGGATTCGAGCTGGGAAAACGCCTTGCTCAACAGGGTGGAACCGCAACGACCGATGTTGTGGATCATCACCAGCGTGTCGGGAGGTGCGATCCGCGCGGACAGCTTCAAGAACGTGCCGAAGTCGACGGCGAACACGGCCTGCGCGTGCCTGAACTGCGCGTGGTAATAGAATGGCGCATCTTCGAGATCGATTTCGGGTGGAGTGGAAACAAAGACCGCCTCTTTGCGTTCGAGGTCGAAACAGTACAACGAGAGGTCCGGGCGGGTGAGAAGCTGTGCGGTGTCATCGGTGCCGTCCTCGCGCAGGGTAAAATCCTTGATGTTCGCCGCCATGCCGTCGGTGTTGTTGCCTTCACGTGCAAGGATCGCGAAGCGTTTCATGGCCTGCTGAGTTTATGCGGCCTCGCGCACGGGTTGTCAATTGAGCTGTCAATCGGCGCCCTGCCCCACCCTGCAAATTGACGCAGCAACTTGCGTTTGATATTCTCTTTATGTGGCCGATACCCTTGTCATCAACGAGATTTTTCACAGCATTCAGGGCGAGTCGTCGTATGCGGGGTTGCCGTGCGTGTTCGTGCGGTTGACGGCGTGCAACCTGCGGTGCACGTGGTGCGACACAACGTATTCGTTTCACGAAGGCGCGCCAATGAAACTCAGCGGCGTGATCGTGAAGGTGCTCGAATACAACTGTCCGCTTGTCGAAATCACGGGAGGCGAACCGCTCTTGCAGCCGAACGTCTTCCCGCTAATGGCGCGCTTGTGCGACTTGGGCAAACACGTGTTGCTGGAGACCAGTGGATCGGTGGACGTGTCGGCGGTCGATCCGCGTGTGGTCAAGATCATGGATTTGAAATGTCCCGGCAGCGGCGAGTGCGAGAGGAACCTGTACGACAACGTTCGCCATCTCGACAAGAAGGACGAGGTGAAGTTTGTCATTGCCGACCGCGCGGACTACGATTGGGCACGGGGCGTGATGGCGGAGCGCCAGTTGTCGAACACGTGCACGGTATTGTTCTCGCCCGTGTGGGGCAAGCTACCGCTCAAAACGCTTGCGGAATGGGTTTTAGCCGATAAACTGCCCGTCCGCATGCAGACCCAGTGGCACAAACATATTTGGGGACCCGAGACCCGAGGAGTCTAGCACCATGTCGCTTCGCATCATCGTCAAAGCCGATCAAATCCGGAACTGGATCGAGGAACGCCGCGGCACGCCCGCGCGCCGGCGGAACACGGACGGAGATGTTGCCGTGCTCTTCGGCGGCGACAAGACCGATTATGAAGCCATCGGCGTCAATGATCTGCTGGAGGCGATGAGACTCAACCATCTCGTACTGCTCGTCGACCAGGAGACGGGCAAGACGTTTCACAAATTCATCCAACACGGCTAGAGTGATGCCGTCGTTGTGAACGATTTGCTGCCATCGCGGAAGACCCGAATCCCCGGCCCGAAGTCCCGCGCCCTGTCCCGCCAGCTCCGCCGTTACGAATCCCGTAATATCACCTTCGTGTCCGACCGCTGGCCGATATTCTGGCAGCGCGCGTCGGGCGCGAACGTGTGGGACATCGATGGCAGTCGCTATATCGATCTCACGGCGGCGTTCGGCGTCGCCAGCGTCGGCCATGGCAACGCGCGCGTCGTGGCCGCGCTCAAGGCGCAAGCAGGAAGGCTCCTGCACGCGATGGGTGATGTTCATCCGAACGAACTGAAATTGGAGCTGGCGCGGGAGTTGGTGGGGTTGACATTTGGCCGGTGGTGTAGCCGCGCTTCTGCGAAGCGCGGGTCGGCGGTTCATAGAAGCGCCGCTACAACGTCCCCTGCCCGCGTCATCTTTGCCAATTCGGGCGCGGAAGCCGTTGAATCCGCGCTCAAGACGGCGGCGATCCACACGAAGCGTCCCGGAGTCATCGCGTTTGAAGGCGCGTATCATGGCCTCACCTACGGCGCGCTGGATACGACGTGGCGGGCGCACTTCCGTTCGCCGTTCTCGGAGCAACTGGGCCACTTCACGGCGCATGTGCCGTTTGGTCGTGTGCCCAATGTGGCGAACATTGGAGATTTTGGCGCGGTCATCGTCGAACCGATCCAGGGCCGGGGTGGCATCGTCGTTCCGCCGGACGATTTTCTGCCAAAACTGCGCAAGTTCTGCGACGACCATGGCCTCGTGCTGATCTTCGACGAAATCTATTCGGGGTTCTGTCGCACGGGACGGTGGTTTGCGTGTGAACACTGGGGCGTGACACCTGATGTGGTGTGTGTCGGGAAAGCGATGGCGGGCGGGTTTCCGATTTCGGCCTGTATCGGCCGCGCGGAAGTGATGGACAGTTGGCCGGAATCGCAGGGCGAGGCGATTCACACGAGTACGTTTCTGGGCAACCCGCTCGGCTGCGCCGGCGCCCTCGCATCGATCCGCGAAATGAAACGGATGAAGTTGGACAAACGTAGCCGGGAAGTCGGCCAGTGGTTTGCAACGCGACTGGCGAAGATCGGTACGGTTCGAGGCAAAGGGTTAATGCTGGGCTTGGAAGTGAGCGATGCGGTCCTGCTTGTCGAGAAGCTGTTGCAGCGCGGCATCCTCGCCCTGCCCGAAGGCGACCGCAACGAAATCCTCGGACTCACCCCGCCCCTCGTGATCACGAAGCGGCAATTGGAGTATTGTGTTGGAGAATTGAACAAGCTGCGTTCGGCGGGTTGACAGGTCACCATGGACCAAGCCGCACTCGATCTTGAGCAACGCATTCTCGCCTTGATCGCGAGAGGTGTGGCGACGCGGACGGCGGACGAGGAATTCGATCGGCTCGCGCGCGAGGTGTTCGCGTTTCAGTACGAACGCTGTGCGCCGTATCGGGCGTATTGCGACCGGGTGAAGTTGACCCCGCAAAACGTTGCACACTGGAAGCAGATCCCCGCCGTGCCGACGAGCGCGTTCAAGAACTTTGCGCTGACGTGTTTTCCGGTCGGGGAAGCGGTCGCGGAGTTTCACACGAGCGGGACGACGCGGGAGAAGGCCGGGAAACAGTATTTGCGGACGCTGGAATTGTATGAGGCGGCGATACGTCCGAATTTCGCCGCGCATCTGGTTCCCGACAACGCGCGGTTGACGATGATGATTCTGATGCCATCGCCGCACGAGGCGCCACATTCCTCGCTCTCGCACATGATGGGGGTCGTCGCTCGCGAGTTCGGCACGCAGAACAGCGAGTTCTATGTGGAAGACGGCGTGCTGCACGTCGAGCGCGTGGTGCGCGACTTGAGCGAGGCGCAAGTGGCGCATCAGCCGGTGTTTCTGCTCGGGACCGCGTTCGCTTTTGTCCACTTGCTCGACCATCTGGCGCGGCAAGGTTTGAAATTTGAGATTTCACCTGGCAGTCGCGTGATGGAGACGGGCGGGTTCAAGGGGCGGTCGCGCGAGATGCCGAAGGCGGAATTGTACGGCCTGATCGAGCGGCTTATCGGCATCCCGAAGACGCGCATCATCAATGAATACGGCATGACCGAGTTGAGCACGCAATTCTACGACGGCAGCCTGCAAGTCGATCATCAGACCGATTACAAGGCGGCGCCGCCGTGGGCGCGGGTGGTCATTATCGACCCGAACACTGGCAGGGAGGCTGCTCAGAATGAACGTGGACTCATCCGCGTCTATGACTTGGCGAACATGTGGAGTATCATGTGTATCCAGACCGAAGATTTGGGGGTTACACGCGTCGATGATTCGGCATCGGGCACGGATTCATTTGAAGTCCTTGGGCGGGCGGCCGGGGCGGAAGTGCGCGGGTGCTCGCTAACGGCGGAAGATCTGAAGACAAGCTGATTTTGAGAACGACGGCAAGCGGAGCGCTTGCCCTACAATATTGGATGATGAGCGCAACCGTTGAACAGATTCGCGAGGCGGTGAGCCGGACGCGGGAGGCCCGCGAGCGGGTGTGGCAACATCGCACCACCGACGCGGTGATCACGGCGTTGGCGCAGGCCGCGAAGAACTGGCTCGACCCGAAGAGTCCGTGGCGGAAGCGCGCGGCCGAGCAGGCAACGACTCCCACGGGATTTTCCGAAGCGATGGTGAACGAGGCCATCGATCTCACGTTTGGCGCGATCACTTACGAGTCGCTGGGCGAATTGCTCGACCGCGAACTGGGCAACCGCCGCGTGCTCGATGAATTCTGTCTGCGTGGCCGCGTGCAAACGCGGGCCATGGCGCCCCGCCTGATCGTGCATTTCCTGGCGGGCAATGTTCCCATGCCAGGGATCGTGAGCATCTGCGGCGGGTTGCTGCTGCGTTCGGCCAACCTGGTGAAGATGTCGGCGCGCGACCCCGTGTTCCCTGCCCTGTTCCTCGAATCGGTGCGCGAAGTGGACGCGGAACTGGCCGATTGCGCCGCGACGCTGGACTGGCCGCGCGGGGAACTGGTGTTGACGCAGGCGGCGGTGGGCGACGCCGACGCGGTGATCGCGTACGGCGACGACCACACGATCTCGGCCTTGCGGCAACTGGCGCCGACGACGGCGAAGTTTATCGGGTACGGCCACAAGATCAGCTTTGCGGTGGTGGCGAAAGAGGCGATGACCGAGGAGAACCTTCCCCAACTGGCGCAGGCGGCGGCGTTCGATGCGTCCGTGTACGACCAGCAAGGGTGTCTCTCACCGCATGTGTTTTATGTGGAGGAACGCGGACAGTTTGGCCCGCGCAAGTTTGCGGCGGCGTTGGCCGATGCGATGGCGGCGTATCAGACGCGCGTGCCGCGCGGACAGCTTTCCGTCGAGGAAGCGGCGCAGGTCGTGAAATTCCGGACCGGTTATGAATTTGCCGCGGCATCGGACCGGCGGCTCGGCGTCTGGGCGAGTCCCACGGGAAATGATTATGCGGTGATTTACGACGACAGCCCCGCATTCGTCTCGTCCTGCCTGAACCGAATCGTGTTTGTGAAGCCGACAGACGGTTACAAACGCGTGCTGGATGCGATCCAGAGGTTCGCGTCGAGTGTCTCGACAGTCGGCGTCGCGCCGATGAACGAGCGGGCGCTGGCGTTTGCGGGCGATTTGGCGCGGATGGGCGTGCACCGCGTCTGCCCGATTGGCCAGATGCAACGTCCCCCGCTCTCCTGGCATCACGACGGAAGGCCCAACCTCGCTGATCTGGTGAATTGGACGGATCTTGGTTAAGGAGAAGGTTGTCCGACGGGGCCGGTGATTCCGTCAACGACCTGTCCGCTGGTTATCCCCCTCCGGGCGAGGTATTGGCATTCGGAAAAGGCCACCAGTGATACGGGAGACCAGCCGTCCAGTCGCCATGGGTCCCCGAATCATTCCACTGGATTTTGCCGAACGGACCCGGGCATTGCTGCCCGGGGACGAGCAGATTTCTGCAGTAGTTGGTGAAGTTGATCCAATCCGCGTGACCGTCTCCGAAGACGAAGTTGCTGCCCCCAAAGTGTCTCGTCACCGTATCGTACCCGCCGCTTGTCTCCGGGTAGTTGTCTTCCGGCTCCTCGCAAAAGAGAATGGTGTTGGGAGGACTCGTCATCTGGTTGCGACGCAATCCAACACTGGTGCTGCTTTCCACGTGCCAGCACACACTCATCGAATACATGAAATACGCATTCGAGAGCGTGGGTTGTACGGTGACATTGGTCGAACTGGGACAGGACCATACGCTCCTGGTCAGGGGCGTTGGCGGTGTATTGGCCAAATACAGTGTGCACAATCTCGTCTGACCGATATACGGAGGAATAACATTAAACCAGGCGTTTGTGTTGATTGAAATGCAGGGAGAATTGTTTGCATACCCGTCGTACGGAAAGTAATCGTTGTAATCGTTGGCGTACAACATGAAGCCGAGTCCCCACTGGCGCATGTTGTTGAGGCAGGCGGCGGCTTTCAGTTGCTGGGTCGCGTCGTTGGACACGGCCAGCAACATTGTGCCCAAGAGTACGGCGACAGGGACTAGCACCAGCAACTCGGTCAGCGTGAAGGCGTGTTTGGATTTGTGGTTCATTGTTCAGTTATGCCTCTTTTCGAATGGACCTGACGGATTATGGCGGCACCACCGTGAAGCGCTTTTGAATTGATGCATATTTTATCGACTTTCAAATGCACTCTGCAATCGCTGTTAATTACGGCGTAATATCGAACCGATAGAATCCCAACGGCTGATGCGCCGCACCGAAGTTGGTCAGTGACAACGGGCCACCGATGCTCTTGGTGACGGATGCGCCGCCGACGTTGGTCCAGTTGGTCGGGTTCATCGAATTGCTGAATTGCAACTGATACGTCTCGCCTGCCACCGAGTGGAGGGTAAGAACGACGTTGGAGCCCCCAATTTGGATCGCAGAAATCTCATTGGCCGGAGGATGGAGCGGGACAGAGAGCTCGAACACAGTGCCGTTGCCGCTCGGCCCGGACCCTGACCCGACAGTCGTCCCGTAGAAATTGCCGTCGACGCCCTGTACCAGCGCGGCGTACGAATACGCTCCATCAACACCATTGGCAAACGACCAGAGCGTCGTCAGGCTGCCATCCGGACTAATCCGGAACACGGTACCGTAGCCGAACGGCCCGGACCCTGACCCGTATGTTGTCCCGTAGAAATTGCCGTCACTGCCCTGCACCAGACCGGCTGCTGGATAGGCCCCGTCGCTGCAACCGGTGAACTCCCAAAGATTCGAGAGAGCGCCGGTCGGGCTGATCGAGAACACGGTGCCCCAGCCATTCGCCCCCCCACTCTCCGTCGTCCCGTAGAAATTCCCATCCACGCCTTGCGCCAGCGTGGCGTATGAATTAGCTCCGTCAAGACCATTGGTAAACGACCACAGCGTCGTCAGACTGCCCCCCGGACTAATCCGGAACACGGTGCCGTAACCACTGGGGCCGGCTCCCGACCCGACCGTTGTCCCGTAGAAATTGCCGTCACTGCCCTGCACCAGTCCGGTATAGGGATTGGCCCCGTCGGTGCCGCCGGTAAACGACCAAAGGTTCGTCAGACTGCCGCCCGCACTGATCCGAAACACGGTGCCGTTACCACTGGGACCCGACCCGGACCCGACCGTTGTCCCGTAGAAATTGCCGTCGCTGCCCTGCACCAGTCCGTCATAGGGATTGGCTCCGTCCGTGCCGCCGGTAAACGACCAAAGGTTCGTCAGACTGCCGCCCGCACTGATCCGAAACACGGTACCTAGGCCACTCGGTCCAACCCACGACCCGTAGGTCGTGCCGTAGAAATTCCCGTCGTTGCCTTGCACCAGCCCGGCCCCGGGATTGACCCCGTCGTTGCCGCCGGTGAACGACCACAGATTCGTCAGGCCACCGCCCGGACTGATTCGAAACACGGTGCCATAGGGGCTAGGACCCGACCCTGATCCGAATGTCGTGCCGTAGAAATACCCGTCACCCCCCTGAATAAGTGTACCCTCTGGTTGAGCGCCATCGATCCCGCCAAGGAACGTCCACAAACTTGTCAGGCTGCCACCGGTCGCGCCGCCATTGACCGCGAAATGGGCGACCAAAGTCACGTTGGTGACAACCGGGAACGTATAGCAAGCCGAGGTGCTGACCACGTTACTGTTCTGGTCCGTCCAATTCACGAAGCTGTAGCACGAGTTACCAACCGCACACAGTGTTACGTTCGAGCCACAAGCTATGTTTCCGCCGCCGGTGGTTACACCACTTCCGGCCGGCGAATTGGTTGTGATGATCGTGTACGACGAGATCGGCACGAAGTTGGCGA
The DNA here is from genome assembly GCA_050010195.1 of Verrucomicrobiia bacterium. Taxonomy (GTDB): domain Bacteria; phylum Verrucomicrobiota; class Verrucomicrobiia; order Palsa-1439; family Palsa-1439; genus Palsa-1439. The sequence goes on along the minus strand of JBEKLM010000007.1, from coordinate 48,638 downwards.
CCAATGTCTCGTTGGACGGCACGGTGAAGCTGTAGCAGGCCGATGTGCTGACGACGTGCCCGTTTACCGTCCAGTTCACGAAACCGTAACATAAATCCGGCGTTTCGCAGACCGTCACTACGGAGCCGCAGAGCACCGTCCCACCACCGCTGGTCGTGCCGCTTCCCGGTGGCGAACTGGCAGTGATTGTGCTGAGAGAGATCGGCGCGAAGTTGGCGACCAAAGTCTCGTTGGAAGGCACGGCGAAATTGTAGCAGGCCAACGTGCTGACCACGTTGCTGCTCTGGTCCGTCCAGTTCACGAAACTGTAGCACGCGTTGGCCGTTGCGCACACCGTCACGTTCGAGCCAATGCTGTACGCACCGGCTCCGCTCGTAGAGCCGCCACTTGGAGGGGAACTGCTTGTCAAGATTGTCGCCCCAAAAAACTGTACGTTTCCATTGGTAGAGATGATCGTCCCGGAACCTACCACCACGCCTCGGAAATCGATCGTGGTTCCGCCGTCGGCAATGATGGTCCCGTTATTGGTAACGATGCCCACGACCGTGAGCGTGCCGCCGCAATCGGCTTGCACCAAGCCGCCGGGGTCCACGAGCACGCTGCCGTTGATCGTGCCGCAACCGCTCAAGACGGCGTTACTGGTAATTTCGATTCCGTTGGCAAAAGAGTGGATGCCGCCCAGCAAGTGGTATGTGGCCGCATCGGTGCCGTCTCCAACGAAGAAGGTTTGCGCGTTGTTGATGGTGGCCGACTGCGCGTTGAACACACCCGAGCCAAGACTGAAGGTGCTGCCGATGCCATTGGTGATAATGGCCCAGAGCGGTTCCACTATCCTGTTAGTGTATACATTGTAGGTGGCGTTGGTAGCCAACAACTGGTCGACGGTGACCACCCCACCGCTTTGGGTGAAGGTCCCCGCTCCGGCCAAGCCCACCACGAGCTGGGCCGTATCGAATTGATTGGTAACATTTAGGGCTCCACCGGAGATTTGAATTACGGCAAGCGAATTCGAGCCCGCGCCGACAAGGATATTGGAAAAAACTGAAACTGTTCCACCTGCAATGCTGAAAGTGCCGCGGCAATTGGTGTTGCCGCCCAAGGTTACACTCTCAGCGAAGAAAGATCCGTTGGAAAGAGTTACCTGGCCAACACCACTGAAAAAGAGATTCGTTGTTGCCGGGTAAACGGCGGGCAGCGAGCTACCCGACATGGCGATGGTCAATTGATCCACCTGCACCAGACCCCCATTTTGAGCGAGGGATCCATTCCCCTGCTGGCCAATAGTCAAGAGACCGGTTCCGGACTGGTTAGTGACCGTGAGGCTGCCACCAGTGATATCGATCGTACCACTTGCGTTCGCATTGGAAGACGTTCCAATATAGGCATTGGCTCCAGCGGTCAGGCTGGATGCAATGGAGACTGTCCCGCCCGCTATCGTGAGGGTACCCTGTGAGTTTTCGCAGTCACCGACGATGACCGACTGCGCCAGGAGTGAACCGTTGGACAGGGTCATTTGACCGACCCCGAAGCCGCCGATGGTCAGCGACAACTGACCGGTCCCGAAGCTGCTCACGGAGACGCCCTGGTTCATAACCGTCAACTGCCCACCCGTGATGAATACGGATCCGGTGGCGTTCTGGCCTTGAGCGACCACCATCGCGCCTGAAATATTTACCGTGCCCCCTGCGAGATTGAGCGTTCCTGACGATCCCAGCGCGTCGCCTACGATCAGGTAGAATGCCGCGAGTTGACCGTTGGAGACAGTGGCCTGCCCTGCCCCATTGCCGCCGATCGTGATGAGGTAGTTGGTGGTGACGCCCAAGGCTGGGTTGAACCAGAGAGGCTGAACATCGTTGCTGCCGGTTGAAACGGGATTGTTATTGGCGATGAGTTGTCCGCCGTTGAGCCAGAGCTGCCCTGTCGAGCCCGGATCCTCACCCAAGCTAAGATGCTCGGGAACGAGGAGGGTGCCCGCGAGAACGGACAGTGTACCCTGCGAACCCGGCCCGAAGCCGACAAACATACCGTTCGGGACAGAAATGTAGTCCTCAGTCTGAAGCGTGCCGCCCAAGAACGTGACCTGGGCCGAACCATAGAACCCGATGGTCATATACCCGTTGGTGAACGCGGTTTGGCCGTCGATCACCGAAACGGTAGCGGCGGAGTTAGTGGAGAAACCGACATAGAGGCCGCCGGAGAGGAAGTTGGTACCGGAAAGCGCCATGGCGCCCTCGACATCAACTGCTGCCCCAGCCGCATTGTCCACGAGCAGCGCGGAGTCAATCGCCAGCAGTGTGCCACCCGCGTTGACGATCAATGAATTGAGAATATGCAAGGGCGGATTGGACCCGATATTGTCGACGAGAAGCATATTCTCGGATCCGGCTTGGCCGGCGAGGATCAGGTCGCTCACCGTCATCGTATTCGAGTAGCCAGAAGCGGTGGAGGAATCGATGAGTACGGTGTTGTTGCCAGCATTGGTGATGAGCATGGACTGAGTAGAATCGGGAGGCAGTCCCAAGGACCAACTCGCGGCGTCCTGCCAGAAACCGATGGAGGAGCTGGTCCAGCTATTTGTCTGGGCGTTGGCACCAGGGATTGTGAAGCCGAGAGCGACCAGCCCCAGTGGTAAACCAACCAGCAACAGTGCGGTCCGCAGGTTCATGATATCCTCCGGTGTGTCCTCCTGCTCACGCGACGAGTGTACGACCGTTCGGAGATTTGTTATGTAAAAGATGTGTAAAATTTTGCGGGGTTATCGCGGCAACGAAACGTGTAAACCGGAGCTTTCCCTTCCAGCCTCGACTTCCATCCAATCGACACGTCTTGCGAGCCTCACGCATAGACAACCTTCTCTGGCCACTACGGAAGGCCTCTTCGGGGTGACACTTGGTATTAGACCGTTTTCTGAGGACTAAAGTCAAGAACCGAAAGGGTTGGTTTATTACTTCGCGAGGCCGGTCTTGTGCGCGGTGGCGGTGTAATGGATGGGAAATGCGATTCGAGGACCGTCGCTAGAGTTTGAGTTTGCCGGCCGCGAGTAATTCGACAATTTCCCTGTGCCCCTTGTCCGCTTCGGACTTCTCGGCGTATTCGCGTTCGTACAGAGGATTGCGCAGTGATTTGATGCTGGCGGTGTAGCCGGCCCAAACGCCACGACAGGAGAAGACCTGAGTGACACACTGCGGGGGCGGTGGTGTGCCCGTTCCACCCGACAGCTTGAGCATTTTGTCCCGCCACTTGAGGTCCGTCTCGACGGTCGAGACCCGGAAATACCTGCCCGGCCACCAACTTGCCACGACGGTGGCGGCAAGCACGGGTGGTGCGAACTGACGTTCCATAACCCAGCGGGCTCGCATCGGTAAAGAACACTCTAGCAGGCGGCCGCTTTAGGAGCAAGGAGGGAGCCGTCGAGATGTCAGGCGTCCGGTCCAATGCCCCTTATTGCCTGAGCTCGATGCGGTAGAAGCGAGCCGGGGCGTTGGTCGCGGCGCCGGAGTCTGTATAGTTGGTGACTCCGAAAGCGGGCATGACGATCGTTGACAGGTCGAAGAAGTTACTGGAATAGCTGCCGTTGGCGGCTTGAACGACATTGGTTCCGGGGTTCCCGTTCCAGGCCAGGGTCACATCCTTGCCGGTGAGAGTGATCGAGGTGATCGCGAACGTCGGGAGGTTGGTGGCCAGCGAGATCGCGAGGCGGTAGAACTCGTTCGGCTGCGTTGCATTCAGGTCGGTAATCGTGGCCCGGGAGCCGTTGAACACCGGCCCGGCGTAGTTCGTCAGCGGAAGCCAGACGCCACTTACCAAATTGGTGCAGAACTGCGGGCTGTAGAAGCGGCCGGCCACAACCGGGGCGAACTGGAAGCTGAACTGACCCGGCAGATTCTGGACGGTGGCGGGTTGGACGACGAATATGGACGCGGGATTGGTCGGGTTCAGCCCGGCGGTGTATTTGAAGAGGTTGTTTTGGCCGGTGCCGTCGGCATCGGCGCTCATGAGCGACTGGACGCAATTGGTGCAGTTGAAATACTGGGTCAACCACTCCTGAAACTGGGAGGCTTCCGTCGGGCTAATGACCGTGATGCAGTTTATTCGCGTTTTGGTGCTGGAACCGCCGGGGCCGCTGACGGTTTCCGTCACGGTATAGTTTCCCGCCGTGGCATAGGAGTGAGACACGTTCGTCGTCGTCACGATGGTGGTGCTATTGTCGCCAAAACTCCAGGACCAGACGGTAACGGGACCGCCGGTCGATGCGTCGGAGAAGATGACGGTCAGCGGAGCTACGCCGCCGGTTGGAGCCGCGGTGAAACTGGCCGAGGGAGGCGGCTGCTCTGCCGTGATGTAATTCGGTTGGATATTGGTCAGCGATCCACTCGGGCCGCTGACGATTTCCGTTACCGTGTAGTTGCCTGCCGTGGCGTAGGTGTGAGATACGTTCGTGGTCGTCACATTGGTGGTACCGCCGTCGCCGAAACTCCAGTGCCAATTGGTGATAGTGCCGATTGACGAATCGGCAAACTTCACGGTCAGCGGAATCACGCCATTGGTCGGGGAGCCGGTGAAATTGGCGGAGGGCGTCAACGCGATGATGTAGTTCACGGATGTGTTGGTGGCCGCACCGCCGGAGCCTTTGACGATCTCTGTCACGGTGTAGGTGCCCGCCGTAGCGTACGTGTAGGACACACTCTTGGTGTTGGAATCGGTTGTGCCGCCGTCGCCGAAACTCCAGTACCAATTGGTCGTGCTGCCGGACGAGAGATCGGCAAAGGTCACGGCCATTGGGATGGCTCCGTTGGTCGGGGTGGCGGTGAAACCGGCCGAGGGCGGCAAGTTGGCACCGAGGGCATAAAACAATTCATTCCACATGAAGCCCGCCAGGTACAGTCCGCCGTCGGGGGTGGTATGAGTCCCGTCACCCATAAATCCTTGAGCATTCATCCACGGATAGCTGATACTGGGCGTCATCAGGTCACAATAAGTCCGGTTGTTCTGTATGGCGGTATTGTGCACGAGAAGGTTTTGGGCGACCGTGACGGCTGTGGCGGGGTTGGTGTCAACCGAAATATAGTAGGTTCCGATATAGACGATGGAACACGACGGGATGGCGTTGGAGAACCATTGGTCCAGGTAGACCAATTCGTTGCTGGTCGTTGAGGTGCCATCTTCCTTCATATGCCAAATCAACAAATCGGGGGACAGGCCTGCCATAATCGGTGTTCGTATGGCGTCGGGAACATTCCTGATGTCACTGAGCGCGATGCCACCTTTGTACATGAATGTGACCTGGACTCCGTTGGATGCTTGGGATAGCAATTGTGGTCCGACGATGTAATTCGTACCAGAGACTGCATCGACCCGTATCTGGTGGTAATCCGGGGCCACAACAACATTGGTGTACATACCCGTGGGGGTTTCTGCGTAGCCAGAAATGGTGAGCATTGGCATCCAAGGTCCGCCTTCTGTGGAGACGGAGAAGGTCATCGTTCCTCCTTGGGGCTGAGCGATCCAGAAGACGCCCAATTTATCGGAATAGACGCCGTTGGTTGGGGTATCAGGATCCCACCAGGTTTGAGTCCACCAGTAGATCGAGCCGCTTGGAGGCAACTGATAGTAATCCATGAACCAGAGTGGGGTTGGGCCGGTGACAAGTTCCGCCCCATTCGTCAATACTGCCAAGGTCTGGTCTTTGTAATTGCTCATGGCATACCCGGCGGCTCCGAGGTAGTCAACCATCATGTCGATGATGGAACGGCCCACGGAGATATCGGCATCCGCAACGGAATCCCCGAACGAGACAACGGTGACGGGTCGATTGGTGGCCTGGGCAGCGGCCCAGAAATTGCCGAGCATGTTGATGTTGGTGGTGGACAGGTTCTGGGCGTGAGCGCTGACGGTGGCCAACACCATCGCCGCCAGCCGAAATCCTGATGCGATACACCGCATGTGGTTTCCCTTGAGTCCCGGTGTCTGAGTTGTGTGAAACACCATAGTATCAGCTACATCAGTGCCAATGCCAAGGCGGTTTTTGGACAATGAACGATGGGCCAGAAAGCAGGAGACAAACGGCGAGATGTCACCCTGCCCTGTCAATTCCAAGACGGCACCACCGCCCAGACCCTGAAACTCGATGGCTCGGAGAGCGTCGATGTCCTCGGCCTGACCAACCATCTCGCGCCACGCCAAGCCTTCACCCTCGTGATCCATTGTCCCGACGGCACCCAGCACAAAGTGCCCATTATCGCCCGCATCGACACGCCCATCGAAGTCGAATATCGTAGCCGCGGCGGCATCCTGCCCTTCGTGCTCCGTCGGCTCCTCAGCTAACCGACCGCCGCAGTCCTCCGCCGCCCCAAGCGACAAACAGGCTTCGTTTTGCAGAACCGACATGGCGTCGTGCCGTTTCGAGGCCCGACGGCCTGCGTGACAAGGCGTGACCGAACCCAAACGAATCCACCATTTTCCGCGAGTCCGCTTTTGCTAACGCCTTTTCGTTCCCTGACTTTCATGCGCAATTTCGCGGTGAACAGTTTGGGTTCGTTTCGCAAAAAGTGCCTTTTGCGCGACGAGCGCGGACCCGCCCTGCCTCCACATTGTAAGCCCGGATACCCGTCAGCAACCTGCTCACCGTCTTCCTCCTGACAAATTGTTCACCAAGTTTATCCGCCGTCGGCGGGCTTGCTCCGCGCCGAGCAGAGTCTCCCCGCACTCGGTTCCCCATCACTCCACCCGACAATTCTGCGAAACTATTCCCGTATCAGGGTGTTTACCCTCTCGTTCGCCGCGATGTGTCGTGGGGATGGCGGACAGCAGCACCAAACACAGAAACGTAGCGTTCAGAGCAGATCAAGGAGAGATTCGTATGCGCAAGTTCATGGGAGTTCTTTTGGCGGCGGTGGTATTCGGCCTGTTCACAACGGGTGCCTTCGCGGCAAACGGCACATCCACGCACCGTCACCATGCGAAGCGGCATCACAAGCTGCACCATCATCAGGCCAAGTAAGTTGTTTCGCCTCAACCCGTTACCCGTCAAGCTTGCATGTCTTGACGGGTAACGGCTTTTCCCGTCTGACCGCCCTCCCGTCCCGGTCGGCGCGCTTTTGCGTCTTGCACTTGACACTTTCAGCCGTCACGATATAGTGCAATTAGGAATCGGATAAAATTTGTCGTATTTAACGAGCCGTCCGAATTCTCACTGAGGAAGTCAGATCATGGCCGACACATTTGAAATCCAAGACTTACAAGTCAGCATCGAGGAAAGACAGATTCTTAAGGGCGTAAACCTCGTCGTTCGCAAGGGCGAGGTCCATGCGTTGATGGGACCGAACGGCTCCGGCAAAAGCACCCTCGCCAACGCGATCCTCGGCCACCCCAAGTACACCGTCACGGGCGGCAAAATCCTGATGAAGGGCGAGGACATCCTCGAAATGGAGACCGACGAACGCGCCCGCAAAGGTCTGTTCCTCGCCTTCCAATATCCGTGTGAAGTCCCCGGCGTCCGCCAATCGAACTTCCTCCGGCTCGCGTGCAACGCCCGTCTCGGCCGCGAGATGGACGTGACGGACTTTTACAGCAAGCTCGAGGAGAAGATGAAGGTCCTCGACATCGACGAGAAATTCATGAAGCGCTACCTCAACGAGGGTTTCTCGGGCGGTGAGAAAAAGCGCAACGAGATTTTACAGATGATGATGCTTGAACCCGAGTTTGCTATCATGGACGAGACGGATTCCGGCTTGGACATCGACGCGTTGAAGGTCGTCTCCCGCGGCGTGAACGAACTGCGCGGCCCGGGCCTCGGCATTCTCATCATCACGCACTACGAGCGGATCCTGCGCTACATCAACCCGGATTTCGTCCACATCCTGGTCGACGGAAAAATCGTGAAGTCGGGCGGCTCCGACCTCGCCGGGCATCTGGAAGAGCACGGCTACGATTGGATCATCAAGGACGGGGAACCGACTCCCGTTTCAGCAAAAGGGTAAGACGATGAGCACCGCTTCACCCGATCAAGTCCTGCCGGGCGCCTACAAAGAGGGGTTCCACGACGACCTCAAGTCCGTCCACAGCGTGCCCAAAGGGCCCACGCATTCCGTCATCGATTACATGTGCGATGTGAAGGCCGAGCCGGACTGGATGCGGCAGTTCCGCCATCGCAGTCTCGACATCTTCCTCAAGCACGACCTGCCGGCCTGGATGCCGGGCCTGCGCGACATCGATTACGACGCGATCACCTACTACATGAGTCCGGTCGATAAATCGGCCAACAAGTGGGAGGACGTGCCGGAAGAAATCCGTCGGACCTACGACAAGCTCGGCATCGCCAAGGAAGAACAGAAGCTTCTCGGCGGTCTAGGCGCCCAGATCGACAGCGAGATGGCCTACCACAACATCCAGGAAACGCTCTCCAAACGGGGCGTCGTCTTCCTCAGTTGCGACGAGGGTATGAAGCAGTACCCCGACATTTTCAAGGAACACTTCGCGAAATCGATTCCGCCCGAGGACAACAAGTTCGCCGCGCTCAACTCCGCATTCTGGAGCGGCGGCTCGTTTGTGTACATTCCCAAGGGCGTGAAATGCGATGTCCCTCTCTCGGTCTATTTCCGTATTAACGCAGAGCAATTCGGCCAGTTCGAGCGGACCCTCATCGTCTGCGACGACGACAGCTTCTGCCATTACGTCGAAGGCTGCAGCGCGCCGGTCTACACCACGCACTCGGTGCACGCCGCCGTCGTCGAGATTTTTGTCAAAGACCACGCCCGTTGCCGCTACACCACGATTCAAAACTGGTCCACGGACGTCTACAACCTCGTGACCAAGCGCGCGTTCCTCTACAAGAACGCCATCATGGAATGGGTCGACGGCAATCTCGGCTCGAAGCGCACGGTGAAATATCCGTCATGCTACATGGTCGGCGAAGGCGCGCACGGCGAAATCCTGAGCCTGGCCAGCGCCGACAAGGGCATGTGGCAGGATGCGGGGGCCAAGCTCGTGTTCTACGCGCCCAACTGCACCGGCCGCATCAATTCGAAGTCCATCAGCGGCCATGGTGGCCGCGCGTCGTACCGCGGACTCGTCCAAGTCAACGAGGACGCCAAGAATTGCCGCGTGCAGGTCAATTGCGACGCGCTCATCCTCGACCCGGTCAGCCGTTCGGACACTTATCCCGTGATGGAAATTGACGGCGACCTGGCGACCGTCGAACACGAAGCCAGCGTCTCGAACGTATCCGAGGAGCAGTTGTTTTATCTCATGAGTCGCGGCATTAAGAAGGAGGACGCCGTGTCGATGATCGTCAACGGTTTCATCGAGCCGATCGTCAAGGAGTTGCCCATGGAATTTGCGGTCGAAATCAACCGGCTCATCAATTTGCAGATGGAAGGATCCGTCGGTTAGGCGGGCAACGGCTGACGAGAACCCGTGGGGACGGAGTGGCCCCGTTCCCGCACCTTTTCACAATGACAACAGGATTCACACAACAGACAGTCGAAGCCGTCACCTCGGGTGAGCCGGACTGGCTCAAATCCCAGCGGCTCACAGCGTGGCACACTTTTGAAAAACTGCCGCTCCCGACCAAGCGTGACATCGAGTGGCAGCGGTTCGATATTCGCGCATTGAAGCTGGATAAAGTGTCGTTGCCAACCGACGAACCAGCGATTGCCGAGCGGCTGACGATCTTGCCGCCCGAATTGAGCAAGAAGGGCGTGATCTTCTGCGACATGACGACGGCCGTCGCCAAACACGGCGATGCCCTGCGGGAATACCTCGGCAAGAGCATCGCCCCCGACGAACCGGCAAAATTCTCCGCGTTGCATTGCGCATTGTGGAGAAATGGCGCGTTTCTCTATGTCCCGTCAAATGTTCGTATCGAGCAGCCGCTCGAAGTCGTGTACGAGTTCACGGGACAGAACACCGCCGGCTTTCCGCACACGCTGGTGGTCGTCGAACCCGGTGCCGAAGCCACGCTCGTCCAGAGATTCACGGGCGGCCCGCGCGTCGGCACCAACGGTGCGCCCAGCATCCACGCCAGTGGCACGGAAGTGTTCGTCAAGGAGGGTGGGCACCTTCATTACATCAGCGAACAGAATTTCTCGCCCAACGTGTACGACTTCACGCGCAAGCGCGCCCATGTCGCCCGCGATGCAGAAATCGACTGGGTCCTTGGCATGTTCGGCGCGTCCTTCCAACGCTACGACGTCGAGTGCGTCATGGAAGGCGAAGGCGGCAACAGTTTTATGTACGCCGTCGGCGTCCTCGACCACAACCAGCAGTTCGGACAGTTTACCAGGCAGCATCACAAGACCGGCAATACGACCAGCGATTTGATGTTCAAGAATGTGCTCCGCGATTCCGCGGTTAGCAATTACGCCGGCGTCATCAAGGTCGAGAAAAATGCCAACGGTACGAACGCCTACCAGGCCAATCGCAACCTCGTGCTTAGCAAGGACGTCCGTTGCGATACGCGGCCGATCTTGGAAATCGAATCGAACCAATTGCGCTGCACGCACGGCGCGACGGTCGGTCAACTGGAAGAGCAGCAACTGTTTTATTTGCGCAGCCGCGGCCTGACGCCCGAACTGGCCCGCGATGTATTGATTGAAGCGTTTCTGGACCCGGTTCTGGCACGCATTCAGGTCGAAAGCGTGCAGAAAGAGTTTGCCAAACTCGTCCACGACAAGGTAGTACGCAAGGGATGATCGAAGTCCTCGATGGCGTTGAGTTGGAGGAAATCCGCGACGACTTTCCGCTGCTCCAACAGAAAGTCCACGGCAAACCGTTGGTGTATTTCGACAACGCCGCGACGTCGCAGAAGCCCCGCGTGGTCATCGACGCGCTGAACGATTACTACCAGCGCTACAACGCCAACGTTCATCGCGGCATCCACGCCCTCGCCGAGCGCGCCACGAAAGAGTACGAGCGCGCCCGGGAGCGAATCGCAAAGTTTATCAACGCGCCGTCGACCGAGTCCGTGATCTATACCCACGGCACCACCGAGTCCATCAACCTCGTGGCGTATTCCTGGGCCCTGACCAACCTGAAGAAAGGCGACGAGATTCTGACCACGTTCATGGAGCACCACAGCAACACGGTGCCGTGGTATCAGGTCTGCGAGCACACGGGTGCGGTCATCAAGCGCATCGAATTGAATCCTGACGGCACGCTTCGACTCGACGATCTCAACAAGCTGATCACCGATCGCACCAAGCTCGTCACCGTCACGCAGCAGTCCAACGTCCTCGGCACGATCAACCCCGTTCGACAAATCGCCGACGCCGCGCACAAACGAGGTGCGGTCGTGCTCGTCGACGGCGCCCAGAGCGTCCCGCACATGGCGGTCGACGTGCAGGCACTGGACTGCGATTTCTTCGTGTTCAGCGGGCACAAGATGTGCGGACCGACCGCCAGCGGCGTGCTCTATGGCAAACGCGCGATTCTGGAGGCTATGCCGCCGTTTATGAGTGGCGGCGAGATGATCCGGGAGGTCTGGTTCGACCACGCCACGTACAACGATCTGCCCTACAAATTCGAGGCGGGCACGCCGAACATTGCCGAGTGCATCGGCTTGGGTGTGGCGGTCGACTATCTCACGCGAATCGGTCTGGACAAGATCCGCCAGCACGAAAAACAAATCACCCGGTATGCGCTCGATCGCCTGAAGGAATTTCCCGAAGTGACCGTCTACGGCCCGAAAGACGTCGAAAAGCGCGGCGGACTGGTTGCGTTCACGCTGGGCGACGTCCATGCACACGACATCGCGACGTTTGCCGACCAGGATGGCGTGGCCATTCGCGCGGGCCATCACTGCGCCATGCCGTTGCACAAGAAGCTCGGACTGGCGGCCACCGCCCGCGCCAGTTTTTATCTGTACAACACCCGCGACGAAGTCGATGTCTTTATCGAGATGCTCCACAAGGCCAAGAAGTTCTTCGGCGCCTGCCCCACCGGCCGCGCGATGGGCTATTGACCCGCCGCTTCGCGGGCACTATTCTTGGGGAAATCATGCAGCCACTATCCGTCGCACAGCTTATTCCGGTTCTACAGACCGCAATTGGCCCGACGATCCTGATCTCGGGTGTCGGCCTGTTATTGTTGACCATGACCAATCGTCTGGCGCGAACCATTGACCGCACCCGGACGACGGCGCGCGAGCTTGCCGACGCCGGTGAAGAACACCGCAGCAAGGGCCGTGAAGAACTGCGTGTTCTCTGGCGGCGGGCGCGTCTGATTCGTCTGTCCATCGCCCTGGCGTCCACGAGCGCGCTGTTTGCCGCCATTCTGATCATCGCGCTGTTTCTGACAGCGCTACTCCATTTCGAAAGCGCCGAGTTGATCGCCGCGTTGTTCATCATTTGCCTGGCCAACCTGATCGGATCGCTGGCTGTGTTTATCCATGACATCAACCTCGCACTGCACGCGCTCAAGCTGGAGCTTCCCGCCGAAGATCTGGAAGGACCGTGAAAACAGCCACCCCGATGATTCGCAAAATTTGTTGAAACGAAATGGGCGCCTCGCGCGTCTAATGAGACAGAGGTGGCCAACATGAAAAACCGTGTCAGGAAGCACATACTGAAGTTACAAGATGTCATTGATGTCGTGTCTCGGTTCGCGCGTAACGATTATGAAACGAGTCTGGTCGTCGCCGACCTGATCAATCGCGGGTTTGTGCGCGTTCACACCCAGGGTTCCGGGCGCCGCATCATCGTGCGCTAATCCGCAGGAGATCGCACCGAGACGGGCGAATGACCGCGCGGTGTATCGATCGCGGTGCGGTCAGCTTTTTTCCTTTCCGCAGCAGTGTCTTGTGGTAGTTTGTGTGCGCAATGCTGGAAGAGCTCTATGAGGAAATCATCCTGGATCACTACCGTCGCCCTCGCAACAAGGGCAAGGTGGATCCATCGGACATCGTTGCCCACGATTCCAATCCATTGTGCGGCGATGAAGTTGATATTTCCGCCCGGTTCGACGGCGGCAAGATTGCCGAACTGAAGTTCGACGGCAAAGGCTGTGCGATCTGCACGGCCTCGGCTTCCATCATGACGCAAAAACTCATTGGCAAAACCCTGCCCGAAGCCCGGCAGTTGATTGGCGGGTTTCTCAACATGATGCGCGGCCAGACGCCCTTCGGCGGCAAGGAAATGGGCGACCTGAAAGCTCTCGAAGGTGTGCTGAAGTTTCCCGTTCGCGTCAAATGCGCGACCTTGGCGTGGAACACCACGCTTCAAGGCCTTCAGCAACACCACGACAAGAAACCCTGATCCACTCCACCCTCTCCCACGCTGATGGACCATCTCTTCCAGAAACACTTCACGATTGAGGAAGCGCGGGCCTTGCTTCCCGAACTCCGCCGCGCGTTCCGCGACGCACACCGCCGCCGCGACGTTGTTCACCAGACGGACAAGGAGTTGGGTGAGACCTTGGAGCAAACGGGCTCGGACGTGGGCGGTGAAAAGGTCTCGGGGCTCCTGATGGACATGCTCCAGCTCAATACCCAACTTCGTCACATCCAAGAAATGGGAGTGCAAATCAAAGATTTCGACCGTGGTCTGGTCGATTTCCCCCACCTTCGCGATGGCCGTGAGGTGTTGCTGTGTTGGGAACTGGAAGAAGACGACGTCGAGTTCTGGCATGATATCGACGGCGGGTACGCCAGCCGCGAACGCCTGTAGTCGTCTCTTGGCGAGTGCCGGATCTCCGGCTTACATCCCTTTGTCGGCGCCCTTGGTCGAGAACGATTCCGGCTTCCAGTCACCATTCACATCGCGGTGAAACACATCCCGTTGCAGGACGGTCGTGCCATCGGGATTGTGAACTTCATGGTCGACAATCTTGGTTTGCGGAACGAGTGGATCGAGCATGGCGTTGCCGGTCTTCGTCGAGTAAACCGAACGTCCGTCCACGATCGTCTCGCGGCTGACCGAGCCATCCGGGGCCTTCGTCTCAGTCGTGGTGGTACGCGAGGTCTCCTCCCAACCGAATCGTCCCGGCGTGCGAACCACGCTGTCGGTTTGTTTGATGCCGCCCTGGGTGGTAATCGACGTCGTCTCTTGCGCGGTCACAGTGAGCTGTCCGCTCAGGTGGTCCACAGCTTTGGTCTCGGCCGTAATGACCTTCTCATTCGGTCCGTGATCAGCGGCTACCGAATCAACCTGCTTCAGCAAGCTGAGGTTCCCGTTGACATCCGCGGTCTTTTCGACGCTGGTCGTGTTGGCCGCGCCACCGGTCCCGTTGACCGTGTTGGCGACCACCACGTGGTCGAGAACCAGTTGCCCGCTGCTGTCGCGCTTGTACACTTTTGTTTGGTCCGTCTCACCCGAAGCGGACTTGCTGACGGTTGCGTCCGCGTGCTGGGACACCCGGCTCTGGCCCTGACGGTCCTTTTCCACAACATCCGTGGAACTGACCGACTGCCCCGGTGCGACGTCCTTCGTGACCGTCGTGCTCCGCTGCCACTCGAAATAGCTTCCGTCGTCGAGGCGGGCGCGCGTAACGGATTCAGTCCGTTGGGTGGTCGCGTCGACTTTCGTGTCCTTGGTTTCCTTGATCAGCGGCACAACATTGCGATCACCCGTGTCGATGGTGACGGCGGAACTGCTCGCCGAGTTGCCGGAGGACTGGTCCGACGATTGGGTGCCGCGAATGATGACCTGGCCGAAGCTCGAAACGGTGGCCGCCAGTATCGTGATGCCGACCGCGAGAGTGATGGGACGCATGTTCATGATGACTTCCTCTCTGTTTGCAATTTATCTTGTGTCAATGGCATTTCGCAAGTGCCAAAGCTGAACGAATAAACCGACAACCCGCGGCTTTGGACGATGAGTCGAATGTCGTGTGTGCCGTAAGGCTGTTTGCCGATGAGATTGTACATGCGCGCGCTTTTCGTTTCCACGTAGCTGCGCCCCTGGTCGTCATACTTGATGTCGTCACCGGCAATTTCTCGGGGGAGCCAGTCCCCAGCTGCTGCACGGCCGCGTTGACGTTTTGCGGGTCCATCGAGAACCCGCACTGCGGCGTGTGGACCCCGACCACCACGAGTCCGTCGTTGGCATATCGTTTTCGCCACTCGTCAAGGTAGGGAAACGTGCGGATGCAGTTGACGCAGCTGTATTCAAAGAAATCCAGAAGCACGACTTTGCCCCGCAAATCCGCCAGCCTCGCCGGCGCCGAATTCAGCCACGGCAGTCCGCCATCCAACTCCGGGGCCGTCTTCCCCTCTGCGCCGGATGAAGCGATCCGTCCGCAGCCAAGCAGACTCGCCGCAAACAACACCACGCACCATCGTCTTTGGGAAACGCGCATGTATTCAGCACCCGACAGCCAGCGATGTAAGTTTCGCTATGGCTGATAGAAAAGCAAGTTAAACGCCAACAAAACCTACCGCTGGCAGCGCGGACAGAAGTATGTGCTGCGTTGCGCCTGCACCACCCGGCGGATCATCGTGCCGCACCGGTGACAGGGTCTGCCCTTGCGCCCGTAGACGGCAAACTCTTGCACCTCAAAAATGCGAGGTCCATACGCGATCGCGCGACGCAGAGATGCGACAATCGCCCGGCTCAAAGCCCGCCATTCCGCAGATTTCAAGCTGTCCGACCGGCGACGCGGATTGATTCGGGCCCGCCACAGCGATTCGCTCGCGTAGATGTTGCCGACGCCGGCAACCAATTGCTGGTCAAGCAACGCGACCTTAATCGGACGCGGCGTGGTGTGCAGTCTGGAAAGATCGCATCCATCCACCAACGGATCTGGCCCGAGTTTTTTCAGGATGCGCTCGAGTTGCTCCGGCGTCACGACCTGCATCGTTCCCAACCGCCGGGCATCCTCAAAATAGGCCGTCCCGCGCGTCGTGTGTATCGCGGCGCGGTAGCGTTTGGGCCGCTCAAACTCGAACCATCCGGTCATTCGCAAATGGATGAGCAAATGTGATCCGCCGGACAAATCGAAGACAATGTTCTTGCCCCGTCGTCGTACGCGTTCGATTCTTCGCCCCACCAGCCGCCGTCCCAGTTTGATCTTCGGATCGCGACTCTCCACGGCGCGAATCCGCGCCCGCTCCAGGCGCGGCGCGAGTTGATTCACCAGAATCTGCACTTCGGGAAGCTCGGGCATAACGTTTCGTGGCCGATGCCTTCACAGAATACCCGGGGAGGGATTCGAACCCTCACGGTGGTATAACCCACCTTCGGATTTTAAGTCCGATGCGTCTGCCGTTCCGCCACCCGGGCAAATTGTTTATGCTGCGGCTCTTGCGCCATTTGACGTTTCTGCCTGATTGGGCGTTGTGGGGAGATTTGCGGGGAGTTGCCCCCGCAAACTCGTTTCCAAGGGTCCAATCGCCTGCTGCTTGTGCTCCCGCGCCAAATGAGCGTATCGCATAGTCATACTGATTGTCTTGTGACCCGCTAATTCTTGCACAACACGCAAATTCACACCAGCCATAACAAGCCTAGAAATATACGTGTGTCGTAGCGTATGAAAGACCGCATCCTTCCCTAGTTTCGCGCTGTCTCTTGACGCTTCAAACGGTTTCCTGTACCGAAATTCACCGAATACAGCCCCTTCCCCATTGCCGCTCGACAACTTCCACCTCAGCAATTTTGTTTCAAGTCGAGTAGTCATGGGATTTGTGCGAGTCTCTCCGTTCTTTGTGTATCCACAATGGACGGTGATTTGCCGCCGCTGAAAATCCACGTCTTGCCAGCGCAAGGATTGTATTTCACTAGCCCTGCACCAGCCCCCCCCGGATTCTCCTGCATCGTTGAAGTAGCCGGGAAAGGAGCGAAGATTCGCGTAGCTGTCGCTGGGATTGATCCGAAATAAGGCACCTCCCCCTTGTTCAAAGCTTTCCGTTGGGTGGTTTGTCCCGCCTTGAATGGTTGTCCCGTAGAGATTTCCGTCGCTACACTGCACCACACCGGCATAGGGGCCGCATCCATTGGGGTCGCCGTTAAAGACGTAAAGATTCGTCACCGTCTGTGCGTTGGCATCAGGGATTGTGAGGCCGGGAGCGGCCAAGCCCAGTGGTAGACCAACCAGCAACAGCGCCATTCGCAGTTTCATGACCTCCTCCCGTGTGAGCTCTGGCGCACGAGACGAGTGTACAGCAGTTCGGAGATCTGTTAAGTAAAAGGTGTGTAAAAACCTGCGGAGTATCCCCGCCGCCGCCCAATCCGCGCCGCCTCTACCGCGCGGCGGGCAACAAGGTAACTTCGTTCCAGCCTATCCGGCGGACATTCTGCGAATGGTCTTCCGTGTAGGGATTCTTTTCGCCAGCGATCCTGACGTTCCGGAACGTGATGTCTTTTGCGTAGGAACACGTGACGCCGTTGGTGCCGGATAGATCGAGGTCCGAGGAGCCACATTCTGGATGGGAAGTTCTTTGGGGCCCACGATGACACCGTACCGCCTCGCACTGCTGGCGGTGACGACCCGTGTGCCGTGGTTTATGATCGAGGCCGCCCATCTTCCAGCCGTCCGAGAAGCCGCAGTAAACCATCCAGAATCGTCAACGGGTGCGGCGGGCAGCCGGGGATGTAGAGGTCAACCGGCACGACGCTGTCCGCGCCGTTGTGCTGTTCGGGATGGTTGATGTACGGGCCGCCGGCAATGGCGCACGCGCCAACGGCGATGACAATCTTCGGCGCCGGCACCGCCTCGTATGCCTTCTTCACCGCCAGCCGCATGTTCCCCGTCACGGGTCCGGTGATGAGCAGGCCGTCCGCGTGACGCGGCGAGGCAACGACCTGGATGCCAAACCGACCGAGGTCGAAGACCACCGTGCTCAACACGTTCACATCCCCCTCGCAGCCGTTGCACCCGCCGGCGCTGACCTGTCGCAGTTTCAGCGACCGACCGAACAGCCGCCGCGTCTTTTTGTCGAGCGCTTCCGCCAGCTTGAGACTCTCGCCGCTCAATATGAGATCATCGCGCTGGCGCGCGGCCAGGCGAAAATCCTGGGTGTAACGGATCGCCTGTTCCGGACACGCCTCGACGCAGTCGGTGCAAAACAGACACCGGCCCAGATCCAGTCGCAGTCCCTTGCTATCAATCGTGATCGCGTCGGTCGGACATGCCTCAGCGCAATCGCGGCAACCGACTGGGCATTTCGACTGGTCCATCACCGGTCGACCGCGAAACCGATCCGGCATTGTCGGCTCGGTCTTCGGAAACCCGATGGTACGATGACCTTGCTGCAGGCGAATGACGACGTTCCGAAACATTGGTTACCTCACAAATCGTGTCCGCAGTAAGACAAATTGAAACTCTTGTTGCACAGTGGGAAGTCGGAGATTTGCTGGTTGCGCAGCGCCAGCGCCAAACCGAACCAGTTGTGGAACGACGGATCAACCACCTTGTAGCGGGCGAAGCGCCCGGTCCCGTCCGTCAATGCCGCGTGGCAAATCTCTCCGCGCCAGCCCTCCACCATGGTGACGACTGCCGCATTGTTCGTCAGCGGACCGACTTTTGCGCGCACTGGTCCGGCCGGCAGCGCGTTGAGTTGCTCGCGCACGAACGCCGCCGACCGCTGGATTTCCAGCCAGCGCACATACGCCCGCGCGAACACGTCGCCCGTGTGATAAGTCGAGACGGGAATCTGCACAAACTGGTAAATCCCCGACGGGAATTCTTGCCGCACGTCCCGCTCCAATCCGCACGCCCGGGCCGCCACGCCGACCAGGCCGATCTCGCGAGTGGTCTCCGCCGTGAGCGCGCCGGTTCTCTCGAAACGCCCGCGCACCGACGAGGTGTCCCACAGCAGGTTTGCCGCGCCCGTTACATCACGCAGCGTTTGCTCCAGGCGCTCACGCAACTGCCCGACGCACGCCTCGTCCACGTCGAAACCCACGCCGCCCGGCCGCACCAGTCCATGACCGAACCGACTGCCGCATACCAGCGCGGTCATATTCAGGAAATCGCCGCGCAAGCGCCCGCAAAATGACTGCGTCGGCAGGTACCCCACGTCACCCGCCAACGCGCCGAGGTCGCCGGTATGATTGGCCAGGCGTTCCAGCTCCAACGCCACGCCGCGCAACACTTGCGCCCGGGCCGGTGGCTTGCAGCCCGCCAAGGCTTCGATGGCCTGACAGTAGGCGGTTGCGTGGCCAACCGTGGTGTCGCCGGCGAGTGTTTCCATGTAATGGATCGTGCGTTTGTTCGGACCGCCCAGCAGCGCCCGCTCGACGCCGCGATGCTGGTAGCCGAGTGAAATCTCCAGGTGCAACACATCCTCGCCATGACACTGGAAGCGGAAATGCCCGGGCTCGATCACGCCCGCATGCACCGGCCCGACCGCCACTTCGTGCACTTCCTCGCCTTCGACGCGATAGAAATTTGTCACGCCGATGAGCGGCTGTTCGTTGGCGGTCCGGCCCCAAGCGTCGTGGCCGGGGCGTTGCGATTTGACGAAGCGCAGCGGCTTCAGCCACGGATGACCTTGCGGGATCACGCCGCATTGCTCGGCGATCTCGCGCTCGAACCAGTGCACCTGCGGAACCTCGCGTGTCAGCGACGGATACTCACTGCTGATTTCCGTGCCGACCAACTCCAGCGTCCCTGACACGCCGTTGGCCAGTACGGCCAGTACCGGCACGCTGCCGTTGCCCGGCAGGCCGAACAACGCTGCGACGCGCGCCCCCTCGCGCACACGCGCAATTACCTGTTGGCGAAACTCCGCGACGTTTTGTTGCGGAATCTTTGCGCGATCCAGTAGTTCGCCGTTGTGGAGCGGGAGAGTCATTGCGGGCCTCCCAACAACCGGGCTGTCTCCTGGAGCAGTTGCGTCAACCGGCCCGGCAAATAAACACCCAGCATCAGCACGGCCGTCGCCAGTGCCGCGGGCGGCACAACTGCCGTCCAAGATTCACGTCGCGGCTCAACGCGCTCCGATACACCCTGGGCCATCCGCAGTGCGATCATCGACATGCCGATGAAAATCACCGCCAGCAGTACCAGGTACGTTACCGCCACGCCAGTGCGCCCTGCATCCAGCGCCGCCTTCAAAATCGTAAACTCGCTCAAGAACGGCCCGAACGGCGGCGAGCCCGTGATCGCCAGCAAGCCCGCCACCCAGAGCACACCTGACACCGGCAGCACCCGCAACACGCCCCGCACATCCGCAGTGGATTTCGTGCCGTAGGCGCCGAGGATGTTGCCGGCCACGAGGAACAGCATCGCTTTCGTCAGCGAGTGATTCACTGCGTGGAGCATCGCGCCGAACACACCGGCGCCGCCGAGGCCCACGCCGAGAGCGAGGATGCCCATGTGCTCGACGCTGGAGTAGGCCAGCATCCGCTTGAAATCCGTCTGCCCGACGATGAACACCGCGGCCACCGCCATCGAAATCAGCCCGAAACCAACCAGCAGTCCCCGGGAAAAGTCGCCCAGCCCCGCCGCGGCGCACACCTGCTGCGTCCGAAGGATTCCCAGAAACGCGCAGTTCAATAGCGCCCCGGACAACAGCGCCGAGATGACTGAGGGTGCTTCACTGTGCGCATCCGGTAGCCACGTGTGCAGCGGGGCGAGCCCCATCTTGGTCCCGTAACCGACCAGCACCAACAGAAATGCCGCCTTCAGCCAGGGCACGTTGAGTTGACCGGACTGAGCGGCCAGTTCGCTGAACACCAACGGTGTCGAGCCTGCCGCCACCGCCAGAAAGAAATTGCCCAGCAACGCCAGCGCGATCCCAACCGAGCAGATCAGGAGATATTTCCAGGCAGCTTCGAGCGATCGGTGATGCCGGTGGAAGTAAATCAACGGGGCGCTGGCCAGAGTGGTTGCCTCCACCGCCACCCAGAGCACACCGACGTGCTGGCTCACTGTCACCAGCGTCATCGCCGCCAAAAATAATAGCAGACAACCGGTGAACGTGGCTTCGGGCGCGTTGGAAAACAGGAATCCCTCCGCCGCATCGCGTGTCACACGATCGTGCTCGCGTCGCAGGTAAGGGACCGCATACACCGTCGCCACCAGGAACAGCGCGCTCGTGATGCTCAGAAACAACAACCCGGCCGCATCCAGCACCAACCACCCGCCTGCCGTCGCGGCCGGCCGCCACACCCAGCACGCTACCGTCAGCCCGGCGTGCGTCACGGCGGTCGCCATCAATAGGATGCGGCGCAACAGATCGTTCCGCACAAAAAACGCACTGCAACCGACCGCCGCGGGAATCAAAACCAGAGCAAGCACCATGGTCATCAGTCCTTTAGGGTCGTCAGTTCATGGGTGTCGATGTGATCGAACTCGCGGCTGATGTGGAAGATGGCAATGCCCATTACGAACACCGCCACGAACACGTCCAGCATCACGCCGAGTTCCACCAGCAACGGCGACTCCCGCACCAAACCTACACCGAACGTATAGATGCCGTTCTCCATCACCAGAAACCCGAGCACCTGGCTGATCGCCTTCTTGCGCGCCACGATTAGAAACAAACCGGACAGGATGGAGAACAAGGCCACCGCCACCAGTACCGACGAATGCGCCCCGTCCGGCAACGGCAGCCGCTGCGCCAGCCACAACGACACCCCCAGCGCCACCACACCGGCCAGCAGCGAGGCAATCGGTCCGACGAACGGTTCGACCTCGCGTTCCACGTCCGCCGACCGTAGCGCCCGCAACAGCAGCCACGGGAACACTACCCCCTTCAGCACCGCGCCGCCGACCGCCACCAGCCACACGCTCAACGATAATTCGCCGTGATGCGCCAGCAGCGCCAGCAGTCCCAGCAGAACTCCCTGCACCGCCACCGTGCGCACGCTCGCCCCGATCCGGCTCGCTCCCAGCAGTCGCAGGTTGGTCAGCACGACAAGAATCAAGATGATATCCAGAGTCATTGCGTTACCTCAGCGTCAGAATCAGCGCGAGCGCCGCCAATGCGCCGGCACCCACCAGCAATTGCGGGACGCGAAGCAACCGCAGCCGCGCCATCGAAGATTCCACCACGCCCACGGCCACGACCACGGCGAACATCGCGCCCAACCCCGCGCCGATGTCCAGCCACGCGTTGCCCGTGCGCACGGGCAACACCAGTCCCACCAACAACGCCGCCAACACCCACAATTTCAACCCCGCGCCATACAGGATGAATGCAAGGTCCGGCCCACTGTGGTCCAGCGCCATCACTTCGTGGATCATCGTCAGTTCGAGATGCGTGTTCGGGTCGTCCACGGGAAGGCGCGCGTTCTCGGCCAACAGCACCACCATCAACGCTGCGGTCACCAGCGCCAACACCGGGCCGGCTTGCCGCCAAGTCTCCAGCGACATCGCCGCGGACATGCCGGACAGTGACAGACTCCCGGTCAGCCGCGCCACCGCAGCCAACCCGAGCAACAACGCCGGCTCCGCCAGCGCCGAGAACGTCACCTCGCGGCTTGCCCCCATTCCCTCGAAGCTCGATCCGGTATCCAGCGCTGCCGTCACTGTGAAGAACCTCATCAGCCCCAGCACGTATGCCAGCAGGACCAAATCCCCCGCAAACGCCAGCGGCGCCGGCGTGCCGCCCAGCGGCACCAGCGCCGTCGCCTCCAGCACAGCCGCCAAGCCGACAATCGGCCCGGCGCGAAATACCCAGGTCGTCGTCCGGCTATAGACCGCGCCCTTTCGCAGCAACTTCGAGAGATCGTAATACGCCTGCAGCACCGGCGGCCCGCGCCGCCCCGCAAACCATGCCTTGGTGCGGTTGATCACGCCCAGCATCAGTGGCGACAACACCAGAGCGAGGAAGGGTTGGATGAAGGAGGTTGCTCGCATCGTTACCCCAGCTTCCATACCAGCAAAACCAGCAACGTCAGCGCGATGTACAGCACGTAGAGCTGGATGCGGCCTTGTTGCAACCAGCGCATCCGCGCGAGCACCCAGCCGACACCGGAAAATGCCGGTTCATACAACGCAACCCGTGCCGCGTCGGGGGTCGCGGTGGACAGCGACGCGGCACGCGGGAAATATCCTTCGGGCGCAGCCAGCTTGCGCCGCGTGCGCAGCAGCGGCGCGAACAACGTCGTCAGTGGTTGCGCAAACGACGAGGCGGTATATTGCATTCGTGCCGACGGCTGCGCGTAGCCGCAGTCCCAGGTGACGGTTTCCGCCACCGTCCGCCCTCTCAGTAATCGGCGGCGTAACCACGCCAACCCGGCCACGAACACCAGAAACGCGATGCTGCCGGCGATGACGAACCGCAACGGATCAACAGCGTCGGCCAACTTTTCACCGACTGTCTCCGGCGCCAGCCCGCTCACCAACGGGAGCACGCTCGCCAACGGTCGCATCACGAATGGCGCGCAAAAACCGATCAGCGCACAGCCGACGGCCAGCAACGCCATTGGCCAGCGCATCGCCGCGCCGGCCTCGTGGGCGTGCGCCGCGAGCTCGCTGCGGGGTTCGCCGAGAAAAACAACTCCAAATGCTTTCGTGAAACAGGCGGCTGCCAGTCCGCCGATCAGCGCCAGGCCGGCAATCGCTGCCAGCAGCGGCACGGCCACTCCAGCGCGTTGCGTGACACCATTGAACGCGCCGAGGTAAATTAGGAACTCGCTGACAAAACCGTTCAGCGGCGGCAGACCGGAAATCGCCACTGCGCCCACCAGAAATGTTGTCGCCGTCCACGGCATCCGTTTAGCCAAGCCGCCCAGATGATCCATCTCCCGCGTACCGGCACCATGCAGCACTGACCCGGCGCCGAGGAACAGCAGTCCCTTGAACAACGCGTGGTTCAGCACGTGCAGCAACCCGCCACCGAAGCCGAGTATCGCCAGCACGGGTGACCCGTTGCTCACGCCGACCAGTCCAACGCCCAATCCCAACGCGATGATTCCGATGTTCTCCACGCTGTGGTAGGCGAGCAGGCGCTTCAGGTCATGCTGCGCCAGCGCAAACAGCACGCCGAGCACGCCCGATGTCAGCCCCACACCAATAAGCACGCAGCCCCACCACGCCGGCGGCGGACCGAGAAACGTCAACGTGCGCAGTAGTCCGTAGATCCCCATCTTGATCATTACGCCCGACATCAGGGCGGACACATGACTCGGCGCGGCCGGGTGCGCTTCCGGCAGCCACACATGCAACGGCATGAACCCCGCCTTTGTTCCGAACCCCACCAGCGCCAACAGGAACAGCGCGCTGGCATTGGCGGAAGAGTACCGGTCAAAATCGAGCGAACCGCTGCTGCGGCCCAGCAACACGAACATCGCCAGTAGAAACGCCGTGCCCAGATGTGACGCCACCAGATAGGTCCAACCCGCCTCACGCACATTGTCCTGTTCGTGATCAAGCGTTACCAGGAAGTACGAGGTTAGCGCCATCGTCTCCCACGCGACCAGAAACAGCACGCCATTGCGGGCCAGCACCACCAGCACCATGCTCGCGACCAGTAAATTATAGAAGAACCACGGCGCACCGAGCGATTTGCGCCCGCGCAAAGCCAGTAGATACTCCGCACCGTACACGGCCGCCAGTGCGGACAGGCCGAAGATCGGCAGGAGAAAGAAAGCCGAGAGCGCGTCCGCCTCAACGAAGAAAGCGCCGTAGGGCACGTTCCACGCGAGCCGCAACGACTCGGCCGGTCCGCCAAACAGAAAGGGCACGGCCGCGATCAGCCCCATGACGCACGCCACCACCGCGCCGCCCGCCCCGAGCGTCGTTGCCGCCCGCGGCGACCCACTGGCCAACAGTGCGGCTAGGCCACTGCAGACGAGAACGGCGACGGCGACCAGCAACACCGTCATCGTTGCCCCTCCTTGGTGGCAGCGATGGCTGGCTGGGCAAGGCCCACTTCAACGCGTCGCGCTTCCGTCAGGATTTCATCCGCGGATGCGCGACGCGTTACCGCTGCCTTGAATCCGGCATCGCGCAACGCAAACGCCAACCGCGACAACAGATGCAGGTGCGTTCGTATCGTTGGACTGATCAGTGAAAACAATGCATGCACCGGTTTGCCGTCCATCGCACCGAACTCGATAGGAGTGGTGAGCAGACAAAGGCTGACCATTGCTTTCGAAACATGCAGCACGACCGGGTTGCGCACGTGAGGGATCGCGATGCCGTCGCCAACGCCCGTGGATTGTAGTGCTTCGCGCGCCAGCAGCACGTCGAAGAGAAGCTCCCGATCGACATCGTCGGGAAGAGGCATCCTTTTGACAATCTCCCGCAACGCCGATTCGCGGTTGGAGACTCCAACCCCATGGAAAATTCCCCCGACCTGCAGGGCGGCGGCCAAACTGGGCGGCGGTCCAGAACCGTTTTCCTGTCCGCCGAAAATCTCGCTGGAGAGATAGACCTGATGCGTCGTGGCCCATTCCAGCAACTCGGCACGGTTGAACCGGTGCTGGCCGCTAATCTCGCGGGCGGGCAACCCTTTGTCCTTGATCCACTCGTAGATTCTCTTTTCTGGGACGGCGAACAGCTTTGCCACTTCACGAACACGCAATTCCATGTTTGGTTTTTCCTGTCCTTTCAGACAAAAGGGTTCCCCTGCTCAACAATCACTCACTTGTGCGGAGTATTACGCGACCTGACCCGACGCCTGCCCTTTCGGTCGGGTATCGTACCGAATCTTTTCTCCTAATGGAAGGGGCGATCCGCTCTGACGACTTTCGCCCGCTCCTTGACCAATCCTGATGTTTCCCGCGTGGCTCACGCTCACTTTGGTTAGCATGGCCAGCAGCTCTTCTGGTCGGTTGCACGCTATCAGTGCGCTCAACCATCCGCCCATCCGTGATTGCCGGGCCAGCGCCGACCCCACAGCCAGATACAACTGCGCATCGACTGACGGGACGCCAATCAGAAACACCGCCTGCACCTGCGAGCCGTCTCGCCAATGAATCCCCTCTTTGGAAAGCCCCAGCGCAACAGAGAAACGATGGATTCCGTGCCCGCGCGCGTGGGGAAAGGCCACTCCGCCCTCGATCGCTGAAGACGAAAGGTAATCGCGTTGCAAAGCCGATTGGAAAAATGTCAGCGAGTCCTCTATTCGCCCCGCGCCTTGTAGTCGGTGGCTAAGTGCGTGAATCGCGCTCACTTGGTCCGCCCCGAGCAGTTGCGGAACCAGTAAACTTAACTCCGTAAAATCCCCTACGGTCATCGTCATAGCGCCACCTTAAACAATCCGTGTGCCAGTCCGCACGACCATCGCCTAACCGCTTGCAGTCGAGTGCGTTGTGTGTTGAAGAAGAATGGTGCCTGCACTGACCAACCCAATTGGGGCGTTGCGTCGCGCAAGTTTTGCACTCGGGCGGGGCCAACGCGTGCACAAACAAATCGACCAATCGTGTCGCTGACAGCGTGAGGAATGGGTGTTGCACACTGGGTGGGCTTCATTGTGCAACAATTGTCCAAAAGCTCTGGTCCGACTCCGCAATCCTCAAGAGAAGATGCCGCCTGACTTCTGTAACTGTTCACAGTCAAGCCGGTTAGGCAGATCGTGTCTTGCATGGCATCGCTGATGCCATGCACAACGTCAGGTGTGATTCACACTATCAACTAAAGGAGATATCATTATGACTCAACCAACTCAATCGATCACTCAACCGGGTCAACAGTCGATCGCTCCGACGCAAAAAGAACACGTCGTCGTGGCGGGAGAAACTGTCGAGCAAATTGCCAAGAACTACGGCGTGCCCGCGAAGTATTTGCGGCAGCTCAACAAATTGAGCGGCCCGGTCCAACCCCACCAGAAGCTCAGGATTCCCATGGCGCGAGCGGCTGCAGCGTCAGCGCCGCGCCCGCTCATCTCAGCAAAGACAATGCCGCCAGCCACTGCACCGACGCCGACAGGAACGATTCCCGGTGCGACAAAGTAATCAAGCCTCGGCCGGGGCTTGGTACGAAGAGCAACCCACTCGTCCGACGAAACACCGCGTGTTACCAGGGGAAACGCTTGAAGGCATTGCGGACCGGTATGGTTTGTTCACGCTTGAACTACGGCAGGCCAATGATCTGTGGACGCGGTCGCTCCAGACAGGCGAGACATTGACGATTCCCGTTACGCGTCCGCAACAGAACCCCGCCGCGAAACCCTGACAGCGATCAACAGCAGTTCGTTGCGAGTGCGTGTCGATGTTCGGGAAGGAGGCTCAAACGCCTCCTTCCTGCATACGCATGGTGCTTGCACGGGGAAACGCGGGTAGCCTTCTCAAGGTCTTTCCCAACTGCCTGCGGGTGGAAGAATCCCGTCAAACGAGAATCACAGAGTTGGTACCGCCGTGGGAATTGTGGTGCGACAACGTCGCTTTGGGGTCGAGAACCCACTTGCCATCCACGGTGAACAAATACTGGTGTGTTCCGGTGGGCAAATCTATCTGCAGCGTCCAAACTCCGCCTGTGTGGCGCACCATCGGGTTGGCATCTGGTGACCAGTTATTGAACTCGCCTGCCAGGCACACCTTCTGGGCGTTCGCATCCGAGTACGTGAACCTTGCGTGATGAAGTTGCTGTGTATTCAGAGGAGGCGGCTGGGAAACGGGGTGATAACGTCGTGGATCTGTTTGTGGTTGGTCACTCATATCCTTCTTCTCGTTTGCACAAGCGCGTGCGGGGCATGGCGCCGAAGACTCGGCCACCGGACGCGTCGGATGCGAAAAGTCATGCGACCTGCGCAGTCTTGGAAACCTGAATAACGCGGTTTCCGTCCGGCCCAGACAGTAATCACTGCCAGTAGTACCATCAGGGGAAACAACTGCGGGTCGCGGAAAGCTTTCGGGTCGGACCGTTTTACGGTTTCATAGGAGTTGAGAACGTCAGATGGGATGTTCTTGCGCAATCCAGTGATTCGGGCCTGCAGTAGAAGCAACTCTTGCGGACTCAGATGTCTTCGGCCATCCTGTTGCGTGAATCGCTCGAGGCGTTGCAGTGCGGTCACGAGCTTTACGAGCGTCCGGAAATCAGTCCGGCCCGCTGTTTCCGCAGGACCGCCATCGGCTTGTTGGCAAGAAGGAGGCGAATTTCGTCGCGATGCCACTTGTTTACCCTTCCCTTTCCGCAGATCGCTGGGACATGGCTTTGATGGCGGCCACAACGTCGGTTTGCTGATTGATCTTGCCATCGGAGTCGATCATGCGAAAGGCATCCCGCAGCGAACGCGAAACCCCTGTAACCGTCATTTCTCCGCCGCTGAACCGAAATGACTCGGCACAGATGATGAAGCCGGCCACTACCAGCGTACTCAGTGTCGTCACTTCCGAAAAGTCCACGATGACCCGACGCCGTCCCTCTCGCGCCAATCGCTTGAGCGCAGTTTCAAGCACGCCAAGCTCGATCTTCTCCATCGGGCCTTCGGCAAACAGGATGGTCAAATCGTCTTGTTGCTGTTCTTGAAGCTCAAATGACTTTTCGATGCTAAAACTCGCCATAGGATCCATACCTCGCGTCGGTCGCCATTGCCTCTAGCAACGGCAATGCCATACTGGTGCCTCGATTGCGAATCCATTAGGCGGCAGCAGGTTAGCGTTCACCTGCTGGTTTTCGGTCCGCGCAGGCGACGTGTGCGCCGCCGGCTCCGTGCAAGTTTTGCACGACACCACCCATGCGTCGTGCAATCCCATCCCCACCCTTGCCCAACCTGCAAATCGTGCTACCATCGAGTTCGTGGAACGAATCCTCGCCAAGACGATCGGACAGCCCCTTCCGTCCCAAGAATTGCAGCGGTTGACGCAGGACCAGAAACGTGAGTTGTTGACCCGACTGCTCGCGCATGTAGCTCACGAACTTCGCAATCCACTCAGTTCGCTCGATATCCATGTGCAGTTGCTCGAAGAGGACGTGGAGGTTGGCGGCGCGGATTTGGCGCAGCGAACCGTCGACCGGTTCCAGATCATCCATGGCGAGTTGCATCGACTGGAAAACGTGGTCACGCGGTTCTTACAGCTCGCCGGCCCGCCGTCTTTGAGCTTGGTGCCACTCTCCGTGAACAAATTGATCAGCCATACTTGTGAGTTGTTGCGACCGCAAGCGGAAGAACGGGGCATCGATCTGGCCGTCGTGTTTGGCGACCCGCTGCCAGAGGTTGAAGCCGACGCCGATCAATTGACCCAAGCGTTTATCAATCTGGTCATCAATGCCCTGCAGGCCGCTTCCCAAGGAGGGCATGTGATTGTGCGTACGGCGGCTCGCGAGGCCGACGTAACCGTCGAGTTTATCGACGATGGCAATGGAATCGCGCCTGAGAATCACGATCGGATTTTCGAGCCGTACTTTACCACCAAGGCGGATGGCAGCGGTCTGGGGTTATGGATCACGCAACAGATCGTGCACGCCCACGGCGGAACGCTGCGCGCCGAAAGCATTCCCGGTAAAGGGGCGTCGTTCATTCTCACATTGCCGGTCCGGTTGCCGCATGGATAAATCCAGAATTCACATTCTTGTCGTGGAAGACGAACCGGGCTTGTGCGCCGGCATCCAGGAAGCGCTGCAGCGTGAAGGCTATCAGGTGGGCACCGCCGGCGACGGCCAGAAGGCCATCGAACGATTGGAGCAGCGGCTCTACAATCTCGTGATCTCCGATGTCCGCCTCCCCGGCCCCAACGGCGCCGACTTGCTGGCCCGCGTCAAAGCGAGAAGTCCCGACACCATCGTGATTCTGATGACGGCTTACGGCACCGTCAACACGGCCGTCGAGGCGATGAAACAAGGCGCGTACGATTACCTGCCCAAGCCACTGGACATGCGCCGCCTCCGCGCCCTCGTCGGCAAGGCGCTCGAATATCAAGCGGTGGTCGCCGAGAACAAAGAACTGCGGCTGCGCCTGCAAAAACGCTCCGAGCCCAGCCCGCTCCTCGGCTCCACGGAAACCATGCGCGCCATCGGCCGTCTCGTCGACGAAGTCGCGGCCAGCGACGTAACCGTGCTCATCCAGGGCGAAAGCGGCACCGGCAAGGAACTCGTCGCCCGCGCCATCCACCAGCAAAGCCTGCGCCGCGACAAACCGTTCGTCTCCGTCAACTGCGCCGCGTTGCCCGAGCAACTGCTGGAGGCCGAACTGTTTGGCCACGTCAAGGGCGCGTTCACCGGCGCGTACACCGACCGCCTGGGTCGATTCCAGATGGCTGAGGGCGGCACGCTGTTCCTGGATGAAGTGGGAGACATGCCACCCAAGGGCCAGGGCGACCTGCTGCGCGTCATCGAGGAAGGCATGTTCCGTCGCGTCGGCAGCAGCGACCTGACCCACTGCAACGTCCGCATCATCGCGGCCACCAACAAGAACCTGGAACAACACGTCAAAGACGGTCGTTTCCGCGAAGACCTGTTCTATCGCTTGCACGTCGTGCCGATCCAGTTGCCGCCGCTCTGCCAGCGCGTCGAGGATATCCCCTTGCTCATCGAAGCATTCCTCGCTCACTTCACCGCCAGGCACAAGCGCGCTGCGAAAGTGATCTCGCCGGACGCCCTTCAGCTTTGCCAGCGCTACCGCTGGCCCGGCAATGTCCGCGAACTGCGCAACGTCATTGAGCGCATGATCATCACCGTCCACCACAAGGTGGTTCAACCAGCCGACCTGCCGGAACCAATCCGCCAGGCCGCCGTCACGCAAGCCGAGTTCACCGTCCGCCCCGGCATGACCATCGACGCCGTGGAAAAAGAACTTATCCGCCAGACGCTTCTTCACGTCTCCGCCAATCGCGAACTCGCCGCCCGTGCCCTCGGCATCAGCCGTCGCACCCTGCAATACAAACTCAAGAAGTACCGCCTGCTCTCGCCCCCCGAAGATCCCCGCCGCGCCTCGTAACCCCGAGGTGGCCTTGTGTCGTTTCGAGGCCCGAAGGGCAGCGTGATCGGGAAGGGAACGCTTCGCTACAATCGTTGTTGGTCACGCGGCGCAAAGCGCTGGAAAGCCCTGTTTTCACTGCTTGTGACGACAACCTCGTGCATAGGATGAACTGAGCACAGATTCTGCGTCCGCCCTGCGGGTTCCCTGCTCCAAACAACCGCGCTACCGCGTGTCGGGCGGGAGGGTGACTTCGTTCCAGCTAATCCTGCGGATATTCTTCGAGTGATCCTCAGTGAAGGGGTTGTTTTTGACGGCGATTCTGACATTCCGGAACGTAATGTCTTTTGCGTAGGAACAGGTGACGCCATTAGTGCCGGACAGGTCAAGGTTCGAGAGGCTCACATTCTGGATCGGCAACTCTTCCAAACCTTCAATGACGCAGCACCGGCTCGAATTGGTGGCAGTAACGTGGTCGATGAAAATATTACGAAATACTGGTGTGCGCTCGGACAGCGGCTCCTCGGGCGTGCGCGTATACCGCAGTGAAAGCACGATGGCGTTGCGGACGTTCCTGAGGTGAATGTTGGAGGCGATGATGCCCTCGACAATCCCGCCCCGGCCCCGGGTACTCTTGATCCGAATGCCGTTGTCAGTGCCATCACCATCACAATCGAGAAACCGCACCCGCCGGACACCGCCTGATTCTTCGCTGCCAATGGCGCAGACGCTATGCGCATGGGCCACATGGCAGCGGATGTACGTGATATCCTCGCTCGGGCGATTCATCTTGCGGCCTTCTTCATCGCGGCCGGACTTGATTCCAAAAGCGTCATCCCCCACATCGGCGAAGCAATCATGCACCATCACGTGCCGGCAGGAGTCGGCGTTCAACGCGTCCGTGTTCGGCGACGTGGGCGGGTTGATCATCTTGCAGTTGCCCACGTCGATGTCGTGGCTGTCGAGCAAATGAACCGTCCAGAACGGCGCGTTGATGAAGCTCGGGCCGTCGATGCGAACGTAAGAGCAGTCCTTGATTTGTACCAGCGGCGGACGGCGTCGGATCGGACGATTGGGCCGGGCATTGCCGTGCTCCGCCATATCCATGGTGGCCCACCACGCCGCTCCCTGACCATCAAACGTGCCCGGGCCAGTGATCGCGATGTCATGCAGGCCGTTGGCGAACAGGAGCGGATGCGGACCATTTTCCGTGAGCCCCTCCCAACGCGAGGTGATGTCAGGATATTTCGCCCGGTCGGTCTCGAACAGCACCACCGCCCCGCTGTCGACCCGCAGCGTCATGTTATTGACCATGTCAATCGGGCCTGTGAGGTAATGCCCCGCAGGCACGCGCACAACGCCGCCACCGGCTTTCTGGCAATCGGCGACGGCCTTGCGAAATGCGTCGGCACTGGAAACCTTCGCGTCATCAACCGCACCGTACGCGGTGATGTCAAACACCGGCCAGGACCGCGGCTCTGGTATTTTGCCCGCAAACCCCAAGAGCAGCCAACCCGCCAAGGCCAGCAGCGCCGAAGGAAGCATGCGTTTCACCATATTCTCCCAACTCGCCGTCAACGAACGGTCACTCGGCTGCCGGTTTCCGCAGCTTCATATCCCGCGTAGATCACATTGACGCATTCCACCGCCAGGTCGATACCCGAGCGGGGTTCCCGTCCTTCGTGGATCGCGCCCACGAAATCATCGATCTCCTGTGAAAAACCGCGAAACCAGTCCTCGTCGCAACTCGGCCGATTCCAACCCGCTGTCGTCTCCAGCTTTTCCGTGAAATACTCGCCGTGAAATGCCGACGGATCGGGCGCGTAGGTCTCGATGGCGTCGTTTGATGTCATGTTCGCCTTGATCACACCGTCGGTCATGAACGCCGTCACCCGCGTGTTTAATCCGCCCAACCCTACATCGCTCACCACCACCGTGGCCCGCGAACCATCCTCAAAACAAATCACCAGGTTGGCCCAGTTCTCCACGTCCACCGGATTGGCACTGATCCACCGGTTCGCTCCCGCCTCACGCGCTCGCTCGGAAGCCTCACTGTGAATCAAATCCGCCGTGTCTGCGATCACCGACACAGGCCGAATCCCCTTGCCCAGCCGCAGCTGTCCCTCCCACTGCTTCAAATGCAGGCACGCCCCAACCGAATGCACCCCCATTCGCAGTAACGCCCCTCCGCCGGTCGACTTCCAGTCCCGCGAAAACACCGAATTGGAACCCGAATGGTTTTCTTCCGCGCGCAGCTCGAGGATCGATCCCTTGGATGCCGCAATCAGCCGCCGCATTTTGTCGATCGGCGGCGCGTACACCCAGTTTTCTGCGTAACAAAACTGCACGCGATTCCGGCGCACGGCCTCGCGCACCGCCTCGGCGTTGGCCCGTGCGCCCTCTCTCATCCGTGCCCTGGGCACGCGAAACCCGATCGGCTCGGCGTCACCGTCCACCCCGAAATACCCGGTGAGCGGCTTTTCCATGATGATGTGCTTCCCGGCGTTGGCGGCGCGAATCGCAAACTCATGGTGCAGGGCCGGCGGCACGCAGATATCAACCACGCTGATGTCATCTCTTCCGAGCAACGCATCATAGTCCCCGGTAACGAACGCGACTCGCGCTTCCGTCGCCAGCGCGCTGGCGCTTTCTTTTGTCCGGGAGCAGACCCCCCGGATCTCGACGAGGTCGCGCGGCAGTTTGGCGTAATTCGCCAGATGCATCCGCGCCCCATAGCGGGCGCCCACCATGCCAACACCCAGGGTTTTCAATTGCGGATTGCGGGGCACACGGCATGTTTTCGATTTCTACCAGGAGGTGCAAGCAAATTTCGGACGGTTGTTGACTCTCCGCACCACTGACAATCTCTCGCGGTTCGGCGGTCGGTGGCAAATTGCGTGACCGCACTCTATTCGGCCCGAACGGTCAGCGTGTAGAGCGGCGCGCTATCTGGAATCTCCCACTTCTTCGCATTGTGAACGTCCAGCACGGGCGCGAACTCATCGACGCTGCCCCCCGGCGGAACCACGAGGATGAGCGTTGGGTGTTCACGAGGGTCGAATCGATCTATGAATTCGACCTGGTGGTTTCTGGCACACCAGAGCTTCCGGTTGAACGGCGGTCGTAACGCCTTGTCCCTTGTCAGCAGCCAGTTCTCGTACTCCGGCAGGTGGTACTCAAACTGCCGGAACCCGTAGAAGTACGATTGGCCATGGTGGCAGATCACCGCTTCGTCGGGACGAAACTTTTCCCGAATGGCCTGAAACCACCGCTCCGACTGGTGATCGTGCTCTTGGATGTCGGCGGCCGTCACCGGCAAATCGGCCCGCCACCAAGTTCTCTCCTGCGGCGACAGTGCGAATACCGCAACATTGATGACCGTGATCCCGCCGACAACCATCAGCAGTCCGCGGTGACCCCGACGGTCGAACGCGCGGTCGATCCTCCCTACCAGCCGGCACAGCGCCAAGCCCGCAAGGATCGCCAGGCCCGGGAAATAGCACAGGACGTAGCCGGGCATCACCGTGATCACGACGATGCCAAACGTCACCATCGGGACGATCCACATCGCAAGGAACCAAAGCTGCTCGCGACAATTCGTAATGGCGGCGCGCTTGTCCCCCTTCCCTGTCAACCACGAGAGGAATTCGGCCCCCGCCAGCATCCCCGCCCCGAGAAGCCCGATCCAGCAGCACCCCACGACAAATGCCAGGTTCCTCATCACAACCTCGAATCCGCCCCCGCCAAACGGAGTCAGCGGCGCGTCCATCCTGACCCGTTCCGGGTACAATCGCAGGTACACGCCAAGCCCGCCGGAGAGTTGCACCATGGGAACAAACCACGTGGCGCACAGGATCCCGGCCACCAATGCTCCGACCGCGAACTTGCGCCAGCGCGGTCGTGGGAATTTCCAAAACGTGTACGCCCACACCGGGAACAACATCGGCGTCGTTTGCTGCCGAACCCCGGCTTGCAGGGCCAACATTGTCCCGGCCGCGAGCACCCACCCCCAGGTTCCGCCGCGCCGCATCGCCTGCCAGCAAACCAGTATCGTCGCGGTGACCAGAGCGCTATCGAGAACGGTCGAGAACACCACTTCACTTTGAAACCAGCACAAGGGACTCGTTGCCAGAATGCCGCCGGTCACCCATCCGCAATCACGACCAAACAAAGCCGCGCCCAGCAAATATCCGAGAGCCACCAGCGCCGCACCCGCGACCATGTTCACCCACATCAAGCTCGTGTGCGGGTCTCCCACGAAAAGGTTCACGATTCGCCCCAGCATGATGAACAAAAAATACCCTGGCCGATGCGGCAGGCTCAGCGACACATCAAAATGCTCGATCGCCAACGCGAATTGGGCGCTGTCCCAGTGGTAAGCGAAATGACTGCGGAACGGCACGCGGATCGCCAGGCTCACGGCAAACAGAATCGCGGCGACCAGCCAGTCTCGCCGTTCGAACCTCTCCACGGCTTTGCTCCTTGTCACCGCCGCAGACTTTTCCTGCATACCGCCAGCTTACACTGCGTGGATTCAGGCTGGAAAGAGCAAAAGCCATCGTCCGTCGGGTGGTTCATCCGCTCGCGCCGACGAATCCTACTGGTTCGGGCTCGGGTACAACATGTCGTTCAGACGCTCCATCTTCTCCCGTTGCTCCTGGTCGTAGGCTTTCCCGCGACGCCGGATGCGATTGGCGATCAGATCCTTGCCGACTTGTGAGTAGGCGACCATCACCGGGTCATTGACCTTCAACTGCACGAGCGTGGCGTTCGCATTTGTGGAAACCTCGATCTCACATGCCGAAGGTACCTTGAATTTCTTCGACAACGGCCAATGCAGTACCGTAATCATTTCCTTGTCGGCATCGATCTTGCCGATCGTCCCTTCAAACTCGAAACTCGCCGGCCCCGGGTTCCTCTTCGCCGCCGCGGCCATCCCGGCGTCCATCGGCTTGGTCGCCCCCGTGCGCTCCGTGCACGACACGGCGATGGCGGAGACGCCGATCCCCAAGGCGATGCAAAGCACTTGATGTTTCATTTTCTGACCTCCTCGCGCACCATATTTTGTGTGGCGCCACCGGAAGTTTCGCCCGTTTCCCCTGGTGCTTCAAGTCAAGATGCCGGGGGGGTTGGAAACTGGCACTACCGACCTATTCTCGGCGAAAGGTTTCGTCGCTTCGGTGTTCTCCTGCTGAACTTCAACACCAAAGGACCCTGTCATGTTGTATCCCTTTTGCAGCAGATTCGGTCGAGCGAACCGGCAGACTCGCCTCGCGGCTCGCCAGTCACTTCAGGACACACCGCCGACCTAGCTCGCGGGTTGACGTTGGCGCGTCTCGCCACGGGGCGCACCGAAGGCTTCTGGACCACCTGGTCCGAACGGTATCGCCAGTTTCACCCCGAAAAACGCCTGGCCTGTCTGCGGGTCGTGAACCGTGACCACCGTCTGCAATTGCGCGTGGCTGAACCGGCCAAATACTGGCAGCTGATACTGCGGTTCGCCCGCGTCACCTCCAAGAACACCCGACGTGGCTTCCGAGGTGTCGTATTTGAATTCCAATTTCTTCGCCGCTTCCTGCGCCGTAAAGCACATCTTGTCCAGCCCGTACTTGGCCGCTTGGAGCGCCTTCCCAAACGTCGAACCGCTTTGTTCCCCCATGCCGTATTCCTGTTCGAAGCTTACCCATCGATCACCGGAAGTCCTGGCGTTGGGCTTGAGAATATCACTCCACGACGGAGCGCTGATGGATGCGGAATCCCTGACGTTGGTCTGCGTAGAAGAATCTGTCGTCTCATCCGGGGATAGACGAATTGGCGAAACGCATTCCACCAGTCGATTGGGTTGGGCCGTTTGTGCGAACGCCCGGGAAAGCAACCCAAGGTACGCAGTCCCCGCCGCCAAGACCCCGACCATTGTGGTTCCTGACGAATGGCAAACTTTTTGCCATGGCCCGTTCATGCGTGTCACCAGCACATAACTTAATGCAGGTTATCGCGTGGTTCAAGGAGGGCACATCCATACCACGCCCGACACCGGCCATGGAGAATCCTGTGCCGAAGAATCAGCCACGGTAACTGGCTGATGACGTGGGTGTTTCCCACAGTTGTACTTCCACAACCGGCAACCCCTTCGACCGCGCGTGGGTAAAAATAAGTTTCGCGATGTTCTCCGCGGTGGGATTTTCGTCCATGACGTAGAACGCTTCCCCGCGCTGTTTCAGCATCGGCACAACCGGATCGTCCTTGTGCAGCAACATCCGGTGATCGAGCGTTTCGTCGATCCAGTTCTTGATCGTCTCCTTGATCTGGGCAAAATCGTGCACCATCCCGCGCGCGTCCAGCTTGTCGGCCTCGATGTGCACCTCCACCCGGCCATTGTGCCCGTGCAAATGCCGACACTTCCCCTCGTAGTTCAGCAACCGATGCCCGTAACAAAACTCAATGTGCTTCGTCACTCGAAACATGCTTCATGCCCCCGCAATCAATCGCCCGCCGTCCACCATCAGCGTATGGCCGGTGATGAAATCACTGCCTTCGATGAGAAACAGAACGGAGTTGACGATGTCCTGCGGCGAGCCGATGCGCTTGACGACCGTCGCGTCAACCACTTCCTGTTTCTCCGCCTCCGTCAGGTCTGGCGGTAGCAAGATCGGGCCCGGCGCGATGGCATTGACCTGCACCTTCGGCCCGAGCGCCTTGGCCAGCGACTTGGTCAGGCAGATCACCCCCGCTTTCGACACGCAGTAGGGCAGGTAGTTCGCATACGGTCGAATCGCCGCCCAGTCGGCAAATGTAATAATTTTTCCATTGATCCCCCGCGCCTTCATGCGCCGCCCGACTTCGAGCGCAAACAAAAATGGCCCTTTCAGGTTCGCATCGATATGGAAATCCCAGTCCTCTTCCGTGAGCGTGTCGAACGGCGTCTTCTTGTACACGGCCGCGCTGGTCACGAGAACGTCGATGTCGCCGAAATGTTTCACGGCCTTGCTGACCGCCGCCCGCACCTCGCGCGCATTGGTCTGGTTCGCCTTGACCGCGATCGCGTCCACGCCGAGCGCCTTGATCTCCCGGACGACCCGCTGCGCGTCTCCCGCCGACGTGTTGTAGTGCACCACAATGTTGGCCCCGTGCCGCGCCAAGCCGAGGGCGATCTCCCGCCCCACCCGCTTCCCCGCGCCCGTTACCAGAGCCGTCTTGCCTTTCAGCTTCATCGCGGTCCAGCTTACCGGAGCCTCGCCGACCCGCGCAAGGGAAAGAAATTGAACAACGGCCACGGAGCGGCTACAGTGGGGCACATGAAAGCCAAACTCTTCACTTTGTTTATGGTCTGCGCCCTTCTTCTCCCCATTCGGGCGATGGCCGATACCGAGGACGTCCCGCGTGGTAATAATGCTCTCCGCAAACTTTGCCGCGGCGTCGCGAACGTCCTGTTCGGCATCGTGGAAGTGCCCAATCAGGTCACCAAGACCACCGCGGAACATGGTGGTGGCGCCGGTGTCACCTACGGCGTGAGCAAAGGATTTGTCCGCTGGATGGGACGCGAGGTCACGGGCGTCTACGATGTCGTCACGTTCCCGGTCCCGTTCCCCAAGGGCTACAAGCCGATCATGAAGCCGGAATTCCCGGCGGATGATTATGAGCCGTAGTCTCTGGCTGGCGCTTTGCCTTTTCGGGATCGTCGCCGCGGCGCGAGCACAACAGGATGTCGCGACGGGCGACGCCGCCCTCGCGAGATTTGATCTCGACTCCGCGTTGAAGGCCTACCGCGCCGCACACCTCCATTCACCCGATGATTACGAAGCAACATGGAAACTTGCGCGGGCGCTGATCGATACGAGCACACTCTCGAAGGACACGGACCAGCAGAAGCAGTGCTGCATCGAAGCCGAGGGATTGGCCCGGACCGCCGTGAAGCTCAATCCGGATGACTCGAAGGGGCACGCGTACCTCGCTGTCGCCGTCGGCAAGCTCGCCCTCTACGAAGGCGGCAAACGCAAAGTGTCACTCGCCAGCGAAGTGAAGACGGAAGCCGAACGCGCGATCAGACGCGACGACAAGGAAGACCTGGCCTGGCACGTCCTGGGTGTCTGGAACCGCGAGATGGTCGAGCTCAACTGGGTGCTGCGCAAGTTTGCCGAGTTATTGTACGGGAAATTCCCCTCGGCTTCTCTAGACGAAGCGATCCACGACCTCGAGCGGGCCAGTCAAATCGCCCCCCTCATCGTTCCCCATCGCGTCGAACTCGGGATCACGCTGGCCTCGGCCCACCGGTGGCGGGAAGCCAACGACAATCTGGAAACGGCGCTCGCCATGCCCCGGGCCTGGGTCACTGACGATTATTATTGGAACCTGGCCCGCCAAAACCTTTCGCGGGTCAAATCCCATCTGAGCTGATCGACCGATGCCAAACCCGCCGGCCCAAGTCCTCAGCGTTACCGACCTGACGCGACGCGTCAAGGACCTGCTCGAAGAGAAGTTTCCGAGTTTGTGGGTCGAAGGCGAGCTTTCCAATCTCCGCTCGCCGTCGTCCGGCCACGTCTATTTCACATTGAAGGACGCCAACGCGCAATTGGCCGTCGTGCTGTTTCGTGGCGTCGCCGCTAAGGTCGGGTTCGCGCTTAAAGACGGACTACAGGTCATCGCGTTCGGCGATGTCAGTGTTTACGAGAGGAGCGGACAGTATCAACTCGTCGCCCGCCAGCTCCTGCCCAAAGGTCTGGGCGCGCTGCAACTCGCCTTCGAGGAACTCAAGCAGCGCCTTGCGAAGGAGGGGCTGTTCGACACAGCGCGCAAGAAACCGATTCCCACCCTCCCCCAGCACATCGGCCTCGTTACCTCACCCACGGGCGCGGCGATCCGCGATTTTCTCAACATTATCAACCGTCGGTTCCCCAACGTGCACGTCGTCATCAATCCCGTGCGGGTGCAGGGTGACGGCGCCGCGACTGAAATTGCCGCTGCCATTGACGAATTCAACGCCTTGCATGCCTCTGGCCGTTTGCCCCTCGACGTGCTGATCGTGACCCGCGGTGGCGGCTCACTCGAAGATTTGTGGGCATTCAATGACGAAGCGGTCGCCCGCGCGCTGGCCCGCTCAACAATTCCCACGATCTCCGCCGTTGGCCACGAAATCGACTTTACTATTTCCGATTTCGTCGCCGACCTTCGCGCGCCAACCCCCAGCGCTGCCGCGGAACTGGTCGTGAAGGCCAAGGACGAATACACGCGTCAGTTCAACCAGTATCAGGCGCGACTGCAAAAGGACCTGCGGCTGCAACTCGCGGAAGCCCGCCAGCGCTTCTCGACGCTCGCGTCCAGCTACGTGTTTCGCCGTCCCACCGAGACCATTCGACAATACCAGCAGCAGCTTGACGATTATGCGCATCGGCTCCGTCGCGCTCCCGCGGCGACCGTTGCGGCGCATCGCTCCCGGTGGGAGACTGTCGCCGAGAAACTCAAATTGCTCAGCCCGCAAGCCCTTCTCGTCAATTGGCGGCAACGTCTTGGTGCCCAGGAACAACGGTTTCAAGCTGCTTGGGCACGGCGCACGCAGGCGACCCACCACCGCCTCAGCCAGGCCAGCGCCAAACTGGATCTTCTCAGCCCCAACGCCACGTTACAGCGCGGTTACAGCATCACGGTCATTCCCGAGACCGGACGCATTGTCCGCAGCGTAACCCACGTCCAGCCAGGCACTAACATTTCGACCAAGGTGCTTGATGGCGACTTCGGTTCTGTGGTATCTTCAAAGCCGGACGCAGGATGAAAGGTAAAAAAAAGAGTGCCGCGCCCGTTCTCGACAGAAACGGGCTAACGTTTGAACAAGCCATTGATCGCCTTGAGAGAATCGTGGCCGATATGGAGGCTGCGGAATTGCCACTCGAGGATGTCCTGAAGAAATACGAGGAAGGCACCCGTTTGGTCCGCTTCTGCAACCAGAAGCTGGAAGAAGCGGAGAAGAAAATTGAGGTTCTGACCAAGAAAGCCGATGGAACCGTCGCCTTGGAGCCGTTCGAGACGGGACCGGATGACGACAAAGACGACAAGCCCGAAGATGAAGGGGGCAAGCTGTTCTGACCCACAAGGAGAGCGACATGGGACGTTATCTTGACATGATTAATTCGCCGGCGGATGTGAAGCTGCTCACGCTGGACCAGCTTCAAACCCTGGCACAGGAAATCCGCGACGAGTTGATCACCGTGCTCAGCAAGACCGGCGGCCACCTCGGTCCCAACCTCGGCGTCGTGGAACTCACCATCGCCCTGCACCGGGTATTCGAATCACCGAAGGACCGATTCGTGTGGGACGTCAGCCATCAGGTATACGTGCACAAGCTTCTCACCGGTCGACGCGAGACTTTTCACAAGATTCGCCAGTCGGGTGGCCCGATGGGATTCGCGTACCGCTCCGAGAGCCCTTACGACTGTTTTGGCGCGGGACACGCCGGCACGGCAC
Source organism: Verrucomicrobiia bacterium (assembly GCA_050010195.1). Taxonomy (GTDB): domain Bacteria; phylum Verrucomicrobiota; class Verrucomicrobiia; order Palsa-1439; family Palsa-1439; genus Palsa-1439. The sequence continues at coordinate 7,504 of JBEKLM010000007.1, read as the reverse complement.
TATCCGCGGCGCTCGGCATGGCTGCGGCCCGTGACCATGCCAAGACGGACGAGCATGTGGTCTGCATCGCGGGCGATGCCGCGCTCACCAATGGCATTACCTACGAGGCGCTTAATAACATCAAAACCTCCACCAAACGTTTGATTGTCATCTTGAACGACAACGAGTGGAGCATCGCCAAGAATGTCGGCGCCATTTCCGAGTATCTTAACCGAATTGTGCGTCACCCGTCCTACGCCGCCGCCCACAAGCGAATGGAACATTTCCTCGGTCACTTCCCGCGCGTTGGCCCCGAATTGGCGCAGATCGGTTACAAGGTCGAAGAGGCCGTCAAAGGGATGATCGTGCCCAGCTTGCTGTTTGAAGAGTTCGGCCTTCGGTACATCGGTCCGATGGACGGCCATAATACCGCCCTGCTGATCGACACACTGCAATGGGCCAAGAAGCAGGACGCGCCCGTTCTCCTCCACGTTCTCACCAAGAAGGGCAAGGGTTACGAAAAAGCCCTCGAGGACCCCCAGACGTTCCACGGTTGCGGTCCCTTCGACATCGCCACGGGCAAATCGCCGCCGAAGAAGGAAGGCACCCCGCCCAATTACCAGGATGTCTTTGCGGACGCCCTCGTCCGGTTCTGCGACGTGAACAGCAAACTCGTCGGCATTACCGCCGCCATGCCCAGCGGCACGAGCCTCGGTAAGTTGCAAAAGGCAAGACCGGATCGTTATTTCGATGTCGGCATTGCCGAGGAGCACGCGGTTGTTTTCGCCGCCGGTATGGCAACCATGGGATACCGGCCTGTCTGTGCGATCTACTCGACGTTCCTCCAGCGTGCCTACGATTGCATCATCCACGACGTCGCATTACAGAACTTGGATGTGATCTTTGCCATGGATCGAGCCGGTCTGTCGGCCAACGACGGCCCAACACACCACGGCGTATTCGATATTGCTTACGCGCGATGCGTGCCCCGGGCCATCCTCATGGCGCCCAAAGACGAGGATGAATTGGTCGACATGCTCTGGACCGCACTGCAGAACCACGGGCCGATCTTTGTCCGTTATCCGCGCGGCGCCGGCGAGGGCATTCCCATCAAGGAACGACCGGCCATCCTGCCACTCGGCAAGGCCGAGGTACTGCAGCATGGAACGGACGTCGCCGTATTCTTCTATGGAGCCGTCTCGAAGATGGCTCAGGAAACCGTCGCCGCATTGCAGGCGGAAGGCTTGTCCGTTGCTCTCATCAACGCCCGATTCTGCAAACCGATCGATCGCGACATCATTGAGAAATACGGACGCATCTGCAAGGTACTGTGCACAATCGAAGACCACGTGCTGATGGGCGGCTTCGGCAGCACGGTGCTGGAGACGCTGGATGATCTGCGGATCAATACCCCGGTGGCCCGTGTCGGTTGGCCCGACAACTTCATCGAACACGCCAGCAGCAACAAGGACTTGCAGGACAAGTACGGACTGAATTCGAAGACGGCCGTCGCCAAGGTGAAGGACTTGCTGCTGGAAGCCTCGCAAGAGCGGGCTAAACCACCGCAGTTTCGCGTGTTGGGTGCCACCGCGCGAATGGCCTAACACAACCCTCTATCACGAAGATGTAAATCCCATGGCTGCCGCCATGCGCGCCAGGCTCGACACCCAACTTGTCACCCACGGTCTGGCCGATAGTCGTGAAAAAGCCAAGCGTCTGGTTCTTGCGGGAGCCGTGCGCGTCAATGGCCAACTCGCTCACAAACCCAGCGATCTGGTTGATGATCAGGCCACCCTTGTCGTCGAGGCTGCGGAAAAATATGTCAGTCGCGGAGGCCACAAGCTGGAAAAGGCGCTGGATAGCTTCCCCATTCCGTGCGACGGCCTCGTATGCGCCGACCTCGGTGCGTCCACGGGCGGCTTCACAGACTGCCTGGTACAGCGCGGTGCGGCACTCGTCCATGCGGTCGATGTCGGCAAGGGACAGCTTGACTGGAAGTTGCGCCAGAACCCGCGCGTCGTCGTGCACGATGAACTAAATGCACGCCACCTGACCATGCACGATCTGGGTGGACCTGTTGATCTTGTGACGATCGACGTATCCTTCATTTCACTGACGAAGGTGCTGCCATCGGCCGTCTCCGTGTTGAGGCCCGGCGGCACACTCGTCGCCCTCATCAAACCGCAATTTGAAGCCGGAAAAAAGCTCGTGAAAAAAGGTGGTGTTGTGCGAGACTCACGCGTGCACGAGGCTGTGACCAACATGATTCAGGAATTTGCCACACAGACGTTGGGGCTGACGTTGCTAGGGGTGACGGAGTCTCCCTTGCTCGGCCCGGCAGGCAACAAGGAATTTCTCATCGCCCTGCGCAAACCGTGAAATCGCTTATCCCCAAGACGGTTGGTGTCGTCGTGCACTCGGGCAAGCCCGAAGCCCGGGGCCGGCTCGTGGAACTTCTCGCCGTGCTCCGCAAGCATCATGTCGCCGTTCTGCTGGAACGTGAAGCAGCCACCCTTGCCGGCAAGCCGAAGCTGGCGCGCCGGCTGCGGGAAATGGGAAAGACCGCCGACATGGTGATTGTATTGGGGGGAGACGGCACAATCCTCCGCGTCGCGCGCGAACTGGGGGGACCGTCCCCCCCGATCCTCGGCGTGAACCTGGGCAACCTGGGATTTCTGACCAGCATTCATGGCGACCGGCTTCAGGGTCCCGTCCGCGACATCTTGTGCGGCCAATACGAGATCAGCCAGCGGCACACGCTCCAGACTACCCTGATTCGTAGCGGTAAGCGCCGCGCCGCCCACCGGGCGCTCAATGACGTCGTGGTGTCCCGCGGGGCGCTGTCCCGCATCGTCCGGCTGCGATTATTTGTCGACGGCGAGTTGTTGACAGAATATGTGTGCGACGGCATGATACTCGCCACGGCAACGGGCTCAACGGCGTATTCATTGAGTGCGGGCGGGCCAATTCTGGTGCCGACGTCGCGGGCATTGATTATCACGCCCATTTGTCCGCACGCGCTGAGTAATCGCTCCGTCATTGCGGGAGAAAACTCGGTCATTCGCTGCCAGGTGGCGGAGGCCGCGGCGGAGTTGCTGCTGACAGTCGACGGACAGGTGCAATTACGGATGGAGGTGGGCGATGAAGTGGAAGTTCATCGGTCCCCGCGAACCGTGCAACTGGTCACACCGAAAGAGCATTCGTATTTTGAAGTATTGCGAGAGAAACTGAAATGGAGTGGTGCCAATGTCTAACGGACCCAAAGCTTCTCCATCGAAAATCACGTCGTTGTTGAATCCCGATGCGATCCGACTGGAGCTACAGAGCCGGGAGAAAATTCCCGCATTGCGTGAGGTGGCCGAGTTGCTGGCCCAAAGCAAGTGCGTGGGTAATTTTGAAGCCTTTTTCAACGAAATCCTCCAGCGCGAGCGCGTCAGCAACACGGCCCTAGGCCACGACGTTGCCATTCCTCATGCCCGGACGGACCAGTGCTCGGACATTCTGATTGCCGTCGGGCGCAGCCGTGAGGGTGTCGATTTTGAGGCAAAAGATGGTCAACCCGTGCGGTTGATTTTCTTGATTGGCACACCCAAACAAATGGTCACGGACTATCTTCGGGTCGTGGGCACGCTCGCCCGCCTCCTCCGTCAGGATGAACTTCGCCAGCGATTGCTCGAAGCGCCAGACGCCGCGTCGTTTATCAAAATCATCGAAGCCGCTGAATCGTAACTTGCGACCGCCAATTGTCCGACTTACTCGTGCGGCAAGGCCAGATACCGCTCGGCATCAATCGCCGCCGCACAACCTGTCCCTGCCGCCGTAATGGCCTGGCGGTACACGCGATCCACACAATCTCCGGCAGCAAACACGCCCGGTACGTTCGTGGACGTCCCCCTCTTGCAAATGATGTACCCCTGCTCGTCCATGTCGATCTGGCCGCGGAACAGCCCCGTCGCCGGTTCATGACCGATTGCCACAAACACACCCGCGCAGGCCAGGTCCGAAATCGCGCCGGTTTTGAGATTCTTGACTTGCACGCCCGTGACCATGTCCTTGCTAACGTCGTAAACGTCAGTCACCGCGGAATCCCACACCGGCTGAATCTTCGGATTGGATAGCGCTCGCTCGGCCATGATCTTCGACGCGCGAAGCTGGTCGCGCCGGTGCACCAAATAGACCTTCGAGGCGAAATGTGTGAGGTACGTTGCCTCTTCGCAGGCCGAGTCGCCTCCGCCAACAACCACCAACTCCTTGCCGCGAAACATGGGCAATGCACCGTCGCACGTCGCGCAATAGGTCACCCCTTTGCGTTCCAGCAGTTCCTCGTTCTTGATCCCCAAATGCCGATGCGAAGCCCCCGTCGCGATGATGACACTCTTGGTCTTGATGATCTCCTCGTCCAACCACAGCTGGAATGGCGGCCGGCTGAAATCCACCTTCGTCACGGTCACGCCGTATCGGGTCTGTGTACCAAAGCGCTCCGCCTGCTTCTGCATCCGCATCATGAGTTCAGTCCCGTCGATCCCTTCGGGAAAACCGGGATAATTCTCCACAATGCTCGTGGTCGTCAGCAAACCACCCGGCTGCTCTCCCGTCAACAACAGCGGCTTTAGATCCGCCCGCGCCGTATACAGTGCCGTTGTCCAACCAGCGCAGCCAGAACCGATAATGACGACGTTTTCCATGTGCGATGTTCCGTTCTCCAAGGTAAGATGCGCGAGACTAGCGGGAAGTTGCGGGAACGGTCAAGGTCGAACCCCTTCGGCATGGCTCACGGATCAGGGGCGTCCGTGCACCCGCGGGACCGGAGTCTTGTTGCCATCGCGCTGGAGTTGCTCCGCCATGATAATCGCCCGAGCGACCTCAACCAACTTGCGGTTTTCATTGCGGGCGGTCTTTTGAAGCTTGAGGTAGGCGGCTTCCTCATCCATTCCGGTCTGCCGCATGAGAATACCCTTGGCGCGCTCGACGATCTTCCGCGACTCCAGCGCCTCCTTCATCTGCCGAAGTTCGGCAGCCATCTCCTTGGATTTCTCCGAGCTGGCCAACGCCAATTCAATCGCCGGCTTGAGCTGCTCGCCGGTGAATGGTTTGACGAGATACGCATTGACCCCGGCACCAACCGCCTCAATCCCCAAACCCGCCTCGGTGTGGGCGCTGAGGACGATAATCGGCGTCGGACACGCATCCCGGATCTGACGAGCGGCTTCCAAGCCGTCCATCTTGGGCATACGGATATCCAAGATGATCAGGTCCGGACTCGCCTCGCGAGCCAGTGCCACGGCCTGTTGCCCGTCTCCCGCCTCGCCAACGACGCTGTGCCCCATGGCTACCAGTATCTTCCGCAACACCATCAGCGTCAGACCATCGTCGTCAGCAATGAGGACTCGAAGAGATTTCATTCGGCACCTGGCATTCTCTCGCGCTTCGTGGCCGTATCTTAGAACGGCCACGGGCAATGTCAAGCTCGCCTGGCGGCCAGGCCCGACGGGACACGCGCGCCAGGTCCTGGCCCATGCGGAACAATCTCAAATCGCAACTCCGCCCGAACGCCTCCGTCGCGAGACTCGACCTGCAAATGGCCCCGAAGATTGACCTGCGCCAATTGCGCCACGATGCTCATCCCCTGCCCCCCCCACACGCGCCAGTCCTTGCCGCTTGCAACCCCACCCCCGTTGTCGGTAACCACCAGTTCGATATGGTTGTCCTGTTGTCGGCACTGAATCCGGGCACGCAATGGCTCCCCTTGGGTAGATCGACCGTGCACGAAGGTATTGGAGACCAGTTCATTCACGATCAACGCGAGTGGAACGGCTTGCTCGGCCCCGAGCCACACATGCTCAACGTCCACCGCAACGTCCGGCGTCCCGTGCGTTCCCGGCGCCGAACTAACCAGCATTCGCACGATGGTTGTGATCAATACGTTGACGTCCACGCCCTCCGGCATCTCTTCGCTCAACAAGTTGTGGACCTGGGCAATCGCCTGGATACGCGTGATCGCCGTCTGCAGAAACCCCCTCGATGACTCCATTGGGACAGACTCCGCCTCCAATTGCAAAAGACCCGATACCATCTGCAGATTGTTCTTGATCCGGTGATGGGCCTCTTCAATGAGCAACTGGAGAAGCTTGTTCTTACGCTCAAGGTCTTTCAACAACTGCGTGTTATCGATCGCCACCGCCGCGCGGCTGGCAAACGCCTCCATCAGTTCCAGGTTGGCCGCTGTAAACTCCGCCGCGTTCTCCCCGTGTCGAGTCAGGCTGAGGGCGCCGATGAGCTCGTTCCGAGAGATCAACGGAACGACCACCGCGGACCGCACGTCCGATTCACGGAGCACCGGGCTGTATCCATACGCTTTGACTTCTTCACGGGTAAATATCCTCCCCTGCCGGGTCGGGCGAATCTGCCCAAAGAGCCCCCGGGTCGACGGATATGGCACGCCAACGAGTTGCGTGAAATTGGCGCTGGCCGCCACAATTTCCACCCGTTCCGACTCCTCACTGTAATGGGAAATGTACGCGGCATCCGCTCGAAGCAACGTTGCCGCCCGCTCCAGAATCCGTTGCAGCAACAGTTCCAGTTCGAGCTGTTGCGCGCTGCCGCTGCTAATGTCCACCAACGCCGCCAGTTTCTCGTTTTCCCGAAGCTGCTTTTCATACAGCCGCGCGTTGGCGACCGCAATCCCCAGCTGGTTTCCCATGGCCGTGACCATTTCCACCACCTCGCTCGTGAATTCAAGTTCCTGCCGGTTCAACAGGCCGAGCGTACCGAGCATTTCCCCTTTCGTTTTGACCGGCACCACAATCGTCGACCGGAAGCCGTGTCGTGCGGCCGGGGATGGCGCCGCCGGCGTACGGATTGTCATATCGTCCACCACTACGACTTGCCCCGACGCGGCAACGAAGCCCGGCACTGCCTCACCCCACTTCAGCGTACGAATGTCCGCGATCAATTCGTCCGGCAATCCGGACTGTAGATACAGGTGAAGCACCTCTTGCTTCGCGTCCGCCAGGTGTATCGCACCGCCACTCATCCCCGTGTTCTCCAGGGCGACTTCCAGAGTGTTACGGGCAATCTCGTCAATATTCAGGGACGAGTTGGCCACCTCAGCCAATGTGGTGAGCGCGCCCAATTGCCGGTTCCGCCGAAGCAATTGTTGTTGGCGCTGTCGCGCCTGCGTAATATCGCGGACGACAAACTGTACTTGGGTCACGTGATCTCCCTCGCGGGAAAACACACTGCCGCTACATTGGAGATCGATCCACACCCCATCCTTGCGGCGAAATACGGTACTCCAGACTGTGAATGGGCTCTCCTCGCAACAAGCCGTCAACCGCTCGCCGGACCATTTCGCCGTCTTCCGCGTGCACGTGCGTTAGCAAATCTGTCCGCTCCACCTCGGACAGCCGGTATCCGAACACCCGGGGGAATGCGTTGTTGGCGAACCGCAACCGCCCCGATGAATCGGCGATATAAATCGCGTCGTCTGAGTTCTCTACCAATCCACGGTATTGTTCCTCGCTCG
>JBEKLM010000006.1:0-128615 GCA_050010195.1 Verrucomicrobiia bacterium | reverse complement strand
CAACGGAATGGTACTGATGACGTATTTCAACGATCTCCGCGCCCAGGGAGTGGAGCCGGCGCAGGCGGCGTTACGTAGCGCGACAACCCGGTTGCGACCGGTGCTCATGACCGCCCTGGTGGCCAGCGTCGGTTTCGTCCCGATGGCGATTTCGACCAGTCAGGGCGCGGAATTGCAAAGACCGTTCGCGACTGTGGTGATCTTTGGCATACTGACCTCGACCGCCTTGACGCTGCTGATCATCCCGCTCCTGCTGGCCGGGAGGCAGGGCAAAGCTCAAACCCACGGTTAACCATGCACAATTCAAGGTTGAAAAAGTGCCAGCGTCTGATCTTCGCACGGGGCACGAATGAATGATGGTTATGCGCAGACCACATATCGCGTACGGAAGTGGCTCGACCAATACCATCAACGACATTTTGGACGGCACGCCGGTAGCATGCTCGACTGCATCACCCTGTTTAGCAATAGTGCTGGCCTCGTGTCCTTCCCGACATTTTCTTCAACTCGCTGCAAATATCGGCCCCTGAATTGACAATTATGGAGCGCAGTCGTGAGGACAAAACGGCAACGAAACAACAACCGAAGCCTGTTCACGACTCGGTGAACTTGACTGCGGCTGCGCTCTTTCTTCATTCATCCGCGGCTAGGACCTCTCCGCTGACCTCAATCCCCGCCCCTCCCTGACGTTCCGTTCCCGCCCTTCGAATCCCCCTTGACCTTGTGGAAATTCCACGCTGTGTGTGTGGCAAAACAGGAGGACGCCATGACCAAGGCCAAACGATCAATCAAAGCCAGTCGGGAAGCGAAGCTGAAGCCCCAACGCAAGCCCGCGATTGCCGTCGCCCCAAATCCAGATTGCCCATATCGAGGGAACACGCTCTACGGGACATTGTTCATAGAGGGCAATCGGGCCTACGTCTCGAAAGACGAGCTGATTGAGCGTGTTGCTGACTTGACCGGGAAATCCGAAAAGGTGGTCGGCTTCGCCTTCCAAGTTCTGAAGAGCCCTTCGCATCGTTCGAACAAGAACCGGAGCACCGTCATTGAAGAAGACGGTCGGATCAAGTTGATTGCGATTCGCAAGTGAGCCTCTCGCTCAGAAGGGTCCGCCGATCCCCGTCCCAGGGTTGGGGCTTTCCCCAGCCCTTGGGCGGGCGTTTATCAACGACTTATGTAAACCGCTGACCCCCGGAATCAGTCATTTTATAGGTTCACGAGCCTGCAACCGGAGTTTTTTGGCAGGTTCGTAACCGAGTGAACATGAGGATTCATTAGGGAAGTTGATAATCGACCCTCACGACCATCCAAGGATTTTGTTTACTTCATGCAGAATCCGCGTGTAGATGTCGAATTGGGGGGAATTCTGGCTCTGGCGAGATTGTGGTGAACAGTTGCAACTCGTTGGTTATGTGGGCGTTATTGACATCCCAATCCGTTCCTGATACAATCTCAGCAACATGGCGAAAGCAATGACCAATCCCCACCAAGTCATTACCGATGTTCACTGGGGCGTTGCTGAAACCTCGTAGTCTGGCCGAGACAGTCGGTAATCCAATGATCCGTATCAATCAACAGCAGAGGCTTTTTGTCCTTCCCGCAGGCGACAACGGGTTCGGTTGCCTGGGCTTCGATGTCTGCGAGGAGCGCACACGGACGCTGGCGGCGGAACTGGCAGTCGAGCCCATGCCCCACCGCAAGGGGACTCGGCGAGCATACGAAGCGTACGAACGGCTTGTCGAAGTCGCCCGCCAACGAAACCAGGCAACCGGCTGGCGGGCGCAGTCCGAGTTGACGCATGAACTCCTGGGACTCGAAGGGAAACGAGTTGAAATAGTGGACCGCTGGGGCCACAAGCGTCGGTTCTATGTTGGGAAATCGACAGGCTTCATTCCGGTTCACCTGGAAATTGCCCGACGCAATTCGACCGGCGGTCCGGCAGTCATGGGAGCCCCGTTCAATAGCGTCCGAGTCCTGGAGCAATCTCGTTACCAATGACTGAATCCCGAACATTTCGAATGCATGACAAGCTCCTGCTGGATGTCATCAAGAAGCAGGCGGGCTCGATCCAGAAGGCGGTACTCGAAGGAGTAATGAACTCCATCGAGGCGGGTGCGAGCAAGGTCGATGTCGCGGTCGAGCCCGCGCAGATCAGGATCATCGATGACGGCAGGGGCTTTCAGAGCCGAGAGGAAATCGAACTCTTCTTCGAGACCTTCGGCCAGCCTCACGCAGAATCGGAGAATAAACGGTGGGCGCAGTTCCGGATGGGACGGGGTCAGTTGTTCGCCTTCGGGAAAAACGAGTGGCGGACAGGTCCCTACATCATGGCGGTCGACATCAACCAGCGCCTCGGCTACGACCTGCAAGCCAATCCCCAGCCGGTCAAAGGTTGCGTCATCACCATCAGCCTCTATGAACCTCTGAACGACCGGGAGATCTACTCAATCGTCAAGGAGGTCGGAGCCTTCGTCAAATTCGTTAGTATCCCGGTCCAAGTCAATGGTAGGCAGGTCAACAGTCCGCCTGAGCACCGCAGTTGGGGGCCAGAGACCAACGATGATGCCTATGTTTCGCTGACGGACGGCAACGACCTGGCCATCTACAACCTCGGCGTCCTAGTCTGTCGTCTCCCCAAATATCAATTTGGAGTCGCGGGCACCGTCGTGACCAAAAAGCGGATTGAAGTGAATTTTGCCCGAAACGATGTCATCCGTTCCTGTCCGGTCTGGAAACGCATCCAGGCCGCCATCGACCAGTCGGACCCTGTCACCCGCATCCGTCGCAAACGGGTTCTGACGGATGACGAGCGGGTCAGCGTTATTGAACGCATTTGCTCCGGGGAAATCCGTCCGTACGACGCCCGCAGTCTGCCACTTTTCGTTGATGTCTCGGGACATGGCTGGTCGACTAGCTCCATTACCCGGGCAAAGTTTGCCACCTGGTCGTACACATCCGTTGGCGACCTGCGGGGTGACAAACTGATTCAATCGGGAACCTGTCTGGTCCTCGATGAGAACATCCTCAGAAACTTCGATGTCCATCCGCTCTGGTCCATCTTCGAGCATCGCTGGGCAGATGGATACAGTCTCATGTGGTCCCCACCAAGATTTGTTCCGTTCCAAGAGGCGGTTCAGAACCTTCGGGACACCCATCTGATCCTGCCGAAGGAAAAACTCCGCCCTTCGGAACGGGCGTGGCAGAGAGTCATTGAGTTTATGGGCGGACAGATTGGGCACTCGTCCCACCAAGTCTCTCCCGGGCATCGGGACTTGATTCGGGCCCTGGCCAACCGCCGGGAAATCTACATCGGGGTGTCGGATACCGCCGAAGCCTGGACAGATGGGGCAAGCCTGATCGCTTTCAACCGGCAATTCCTTGCCGAGCAACCGCTCCAGAAGTTCCAGCGGCCGGTCGTCGGGAGCCTGATTGCTGTTGGACAGGTCCTCGTCCACGAACTTTGTCATGATGGCGACAGCACGACGCAGGTCCATGGCCCCGAGTTCTACAAGAACTTCCATGCCCTGAGCGATGCCCTACCGTGGGCGGTGGAGCGGACGTACCGTTGGCTGGTGCCGAAGCAACTAGCGCGGCTGGCGAAAACGCGTAAGGGCGAGGAAGATGGCGAACCCGAGGCGCAACCCGACCCCCAAATCGAGGTCGAATCGGTGGAGGTCTGAGAAGCTTGCACTCGATTATGAAGGCAAAAGTCGATTGTGGTGAACACTCGCAACCCATTGATTATGTGGGTGTTATTGACATTCCGAGTCGTTCCTGGTAAAATCTCAGCAACATGGCGGGAGAAATGACCAAAGCCAGTCAAACGTGCAGTCTCCTTGTTTCAGACCTTCAGCATATCTATCAGAAGGCCAGTCCGCTGGAGGAGATCGTCGTCCGCCAGCTCCTACAACAGGCGGTCGAACTGGAGCGGAGACTCCAAGAGTTCGCCAATGCGATCAACGCAAAACAAGATTGAGCAGGCCACATGGTCCAGATCGGGTGAAGTTTCAGCGAAACGAGTGGCGGCCAATGAGTGACAAGCAATTCCCCTCCGGCCCGTGGGTTGGCTACTACATGTACCGGAGTCGATCGGGAAAACATCGGATGAATCTCGGTCTGACATTTGCCAAGGGCGCGATCACAGGTGAAGGCAACGACGACCTTGGCCCGTTCGTCATTCGGGGGAAGTACGTTGGGAAATCAGGGGAGTGCCATTGGACGAAAACTTATGTCGGCAAGCACGACGTTTTCTATAAGGGGTATCGGGAGGGCCGGGGAATCTACGGCGGGTGGGAAATTGGCACGAAGCACCATGGCGGGTTTCATATATGGCCGGTCGGATCCTTCGGGGGCGAACAAGATGCTGAACCGAAGCCCGAGGAGAAACCGTTGACAAACGCTGTCAGGAAGCCGGTTGCCCTAAGCAGTCAGACCAACAGTCTGAGCACCGACGACGATCGCGTACGCTCGCGGGGTTTACCGCCAAACCCAAATGATCGGGTCATAAACAATGGGCCCTCAAAACCAAACTCTGTCGATAAGCGTCAACTTTGCTGGAAGGTTCACCAGATTGCCTATCAGCTGATCGATACCGACGAAATCGAAATGGCGGCTGAGGTGCTGGCTGATTACCGAAAACGGTTCGGACGTAGTGGGGACGGCTCTTTGCGATTTGGACTAGCAGTGATGTTCGTCCTGATCCAGGTGCGGGGTTGTTGGTCGCACCAGGCGAGGAGGGTTGGCTACATCATCGACGAACATTTAGACACATGTGGATCAATTTCAAACCAGCACACACTACGGCAGGCTGAGCTGGAAATGTTTAACAAATCCGGTGATGCCGAGTCGGCAAAAACGGTTGTTCGACGCCTGGCGGACATGGACGACATGGACCGCTAGGAAGCAGTACCGATCGCGCTTGTATTAGTGGATTTGAACGGTCAGGAATTCTGAGGAGCCATGATTAGACCAAACAGTTTGGCGGAATTTGTCGGACAACAGAATGCCCGTCGCATTCTGTCAGTGCTGATTACTGCGTCGAAACGGCGCGGAGAGCCGGTCCCGCACGTTCTGATGTCCGGACCGTCCGGGCTCGGCAAAACCACCTTGGCCCGCATCGTCGCCTCGGAGATGGGCGGGCGGTTGATCGAAATGGTCGGTTCTTCCTTGAAGAACGCGACCGAGATGACGGCGCAACTCATGGAACTGCGGGCCAATGATGTCCTGTTCATTGACGAAATCCATGCCCTGTCTCGGAAGCTCGAAGAAATTATGTATCCGGCCATGGAGGACCGCGTCATTACCACGACAGAGGCGGGTTTTGATGACCTCATGAAGCAATTGGGCATTCGCAACGGCGATAAGACCCGCAAGACGCATCAACTGCCCCCGTTTACGCTCATCGGGGCAACGACGCTCCTCGGCCTGACCACGGCGCCACTGCGGAGCCGGTTTCGCCAGATCATCGAACTGGAAGCCTACAACTACGAAGAATTACAGACGATCATCAGCAACGCCGCAACCAAACTGGCCTTCGATGTGCCGGGAGAAGTCAGCAGAGCAATTGCCATTCGTTCACGGGGCACGGCTCGGACGGCGATGACCAATTTGATGTGGTATCGGGATTACGTCCAAGCGGACGGCGGCATCGCCACGATGGCGGCCCTAAATGCCGCCTTCGAGTTGAAGGGCATCGACCAGAACGGCATGACCCGAACGGATCGAGAATACCTTCGGCGTTTGATTGAGACCGATGAGCCTGTCGGGGTGGAAACGTTGGCCTCGGCCCTCGGCGAGAGTCCTGAGACTTTGGAGGAGAGCGTCGAGCCGTTCCTGTTGCGGCGGGGGTTCATCAACCGGACGCCACGAGGGCGAACTGCTACGGAGAAAGCCAAGCAACTTATGATGGAGCTCGCATGAAAGAGTGGATTCTGACGCCCGACCGTTTTCTGTCGAAAGAGGATCTTGGCAAGCTGCTGAAACGCGCTGAGGAATTGCGCTCGCTGGGGGTGGCGAAGAACCGCAAGCAACCGGTCAGAGATTGGTTGACCATCCGCCTGGCACTGCTGTCGGGGCTTCGAGCGAGCGAACTGTGTGGCCTACAAATCACTGACGCCTTCATCGGATATAGTCGGAGTGAGTTGTTGGTCAGACGGGGCAAGGGCGGGAAGCAGCGCATCGTCAAGATCGGATCCGAACTGAAGCGGGACTTGCGATGGTACATGCGGTGGAAAGCGGAACAAGGGGAACTTCAGCCTGGAAGTTTTCTGCTGCGTAGCAACAAGTCGGAGCGCATTTCACCAAACGCCTTGTGGCGGCGGTGGAAGAAGTATTGTCCACTGCATCGGCTCCATGATGCGCGCCATACCAACGCGACTCTGCTCTATGAGGCCAGCAAAGATCTACGTCTGGTTCAGAAACAGTTGGGGCACTCCCGACCGTCCATCACGGCGATCTACGCCGATGTCTGCGACGAGCAGGCGCGGGAGGGGATCAAGGCGATGGAGAGGCTCGCAAAAAACGCAGGGAAACCGACGAAAGCTTGCGTTTTGTCTCCAGAACCCTGCGTTTCGGCTGCCTAAACAGCAGGATAGCTTGCGTTTTTCGAGCTGTTTTCAATTTGCCAGGGCCGGTTTTTGGCAATCTTTCCTACTCCAGAACGCACGGATTTGCCAATCGATGGAAAACGGATCACGATAGGGCCAACGGCCGGTCAACAACAGCGCTGCTAGCCCGCTCTTGCAACAATCTCCCGTATCTCATTGGCGAGTTCTTGGCTTTCTTTGAGCAGGTCTAGGACTTTCCGCCAGTTTTGCCTATGGCGTTGCCACATTTCTGGGCCGACGATTGCAGCGAAATCGATTTTCCGGGGCTGGCGCCAAGCCTCATAGGCTTTGGCAAACCGCTCTTCAATGGGCAGGGACGAGAACTTTTGCTCCCCAAGTTCGCGGCACAGGTCACGATCAACCAGACGGTTTTTCAATTCGTCCCAGAAGCTTTCGTCATTGTATTCCTCAATGAACGCCATGACGGGGCTGGTGACATCGTGTTCGCGGGTTGGCCAATAGCGGCCGGATTTCGGGTCGAGGTCGATCAGGTTTTCGCACCCGTAATCCTTGGCGAGGCTGAATATCCACTGCTCAAACTCGCGGTACTTCTTGCGGTCATCGGGCTCGTCGGTGCGGTGCGCGTGGAGAACCCAGGCGGCAATGTGGAGGATTTCGAGCAGCGTCAGGTAGTCTTTTTTCGTGAAGTTGATTTTCATGGAGTGTCTGCTGGCTGATTAAACGCTGCTGTGTCTGGCAAGCAAGCCGATTCGGCCATTACTGTACACCGCTTGCCTTTTCCCTATGGAGGCTTGAATCAAATCACGCCGTGAGCGCGGACGTTCGCTCTCCTTGATCGCCTCGATGAAACCCGGTTTGTCAATGCCTTGCAAATTCACAGAGCGATTGACACCCTTCAGTCTTGGGGCATAAAAAGGCGTTGGCATGAGCACCGACTGCCCTTTCTGCAAACTGCCTCCCGAGCGCATCTGGCTGGCGACAGAGCACGCACTGGCATTTCCAGATTCGTACCCGATTTCCCCAGGGCACACCCTTGTCATCCCCGTCAGCCACATCGCGAGCGTGTTCGACCTGTCGGAAACCGAGCAGGGCGCACTCTGGGCCCTGGTCGCCAAGCTTCGCGCCGCCATTCACGAGCGGCTTGGACCAGACGGCTTCAACATCGGCATCAACGATGGCACCGCAGCGGGACAGACCATCGGTCAATCGAGGTGGTGGTGACGACGTCCTGCGCCATGACGGCGGAACACCATGCGGCCACGACGACAACCCTCGTTGCAAGTCTGATGATCCTCATGGTCTCACAGGCCTCCGTGATTACTGGTATTCGCCGCTGGAATGGGCGCGGCTTTGGACTGGTCCAACTGCTCGCTGACTTTCTGCACCGTCGTTTCCAACGCCGCGAGACGACGTGTCAGACCGTCAATCTCCGACTGTTTCACTTGCAATTCAGCCCGTTGCTGCTCAACTTTCCGGTTCAGGCCCTGGATGGCGGCCAGTTCCACGCCGTCAAACTCCAGGGTGCTGATGCCTTTGTCGTCGCGGCCGGGATAAAACGCGGCCTTGAAGTCCTGCGCCATCGGGCCGATGTTGGGAACATCGTCGTCCCGTTCCCATTTGTAATTCCATCGCTGGATGGGAATGGCCGCCAACTTGTCGAGCACCGCCACGGTGTCCACCGCTTGAAAATTCTTCTTCACGTTGCGGTCGGAGATCGTGGTCCAGGCGGACTGACCCGCCGCGCATTTCACTCCCGCCACGCCGGCCCCGGTGTAAAACCAGACGCCACCAGTGCACAACGCCGCAAACGAGTGCGCTCCCTGGGATTGGGCCTGCCGGGTTCCGAAGAAACTCATGCAGGGCATGACCGGAAGCTACACTGCCTTTTTTTGTCGATAAACTGCCCCTGCGAGCATGAAAAATCCTTATGACGGAGGGATTCCATCGGGGGCTCGATTGACAGAGCTTCCAAAACGCCGGAAGTTGTCTTGGCAGTGCAGAGATGGACGCGCTCTTTTTTCCTTCGCTATGGGGGCACGACCAAAAACTACACTGGGGGCCGATTCAAAGGCAACGCACGGGTTGGGCCCTATGAGTTGTTACATGGTTCTGCCCCCGCGAAGTTGAGCGTGGAAAGATTATAACGCCCCGCGCCCCTTGAATTATCTTGACACGCTGCGGCTTATCCCGTAGATACAGAACCCAAGCTGGCAAGCTACTTCGGACTAACATCCGCAACCACTATATTCACAATAGGAGGAGAACCGATTATGAACGGTTGGTCTCGGTCATATGTGTCAGGTCGTTCCACTGTGGTCACGTCCATCCTTACCCTTATCTGCACGTGCGCGCTGCTCTCCGCACTCTCCGCATCCGCCCAAATCCTCGGCATCAACGCCTCAAGCTCGTCGGCCGCGATCCAGTTCAACGACACCAACTCGTACCTCGGCCTCAACCCCGGCAGCCTCTACACGCAGGTGTCCGCCCCGTGGAACGGCTCAACCTGGTCGCTCACCCAGACAGATCCCACCACGTTCGACTACGCCACGGGCAACATCGCCGCCAGCGGCAGCGGCCTCATCTACAGCTTCCCGCTCAACAACATCACTCTCACGCAGACCATCGGCAACACCGGCCACGCCGACCTGAATTTCCAGTTCGTCGTCACATTCACCCTCGGCGCCGGCGGACTGCCCTCGGGCAACCCGACGCAGTACCCGAACTTCCTCGTCAGCGGCACCGTCCAAAACTCGTCCGCCAGCTATGCCGCCGTCCGCGGCAGCATCGACTACTACGCGGTTAACACAACGGGCAGTACGAGCCAGGTCGACCAGGTCAACTACAATTGGACCTACAACACGCCGGGTACATTCAACAATCTCCCCGTCAACGGTGTCCCCGTCGTCGGCTCAACCCCGCCGATGTTCGCAGGAACCCCGTTCATTATTGTCGGCAATCTCACCTTCGAGGTCGACCCCGCGTCATTGAGCGTGGTGACCGTTCCCGAACCCGGCAGCATAGCGTTGGTGGTGTTGGGTCTGGCTGGCCTAGTGGCGGTGCGTCGTCCCCGAAAATAAAGGAGTGAGCACTATTATGAAGCCAACCATTCTCAAAACTTTTGCGATTGTCATTGCCTCCATTTGCGGCCTGCTGCTGGCAAATTCCGTCCACGCCCAGGTCACCGGCATCAACACTCCCGCCGGTTCCTTCGCGTCGATCCAGTTCAATGATACGACCTCGCTCAATCCGCTATTGCAGGCAGGCTCGACATACTCCAGTTCCATCAGTCCATGGGGCGGGGCGAGTCAAGCGCTTGCGCCGACGACCGACCCCACGACCTCGGATTTCGCCCAAGGCGGTCTCACGGCAGCGGTCAACGCGGGGAATTACTCCATCTCCTTGAACAACGTCGTGCTCAACCAGGCGCTTGTGAACAGTGGCTATGCCAACCTGATCTTCCAGTTCGATGTACAATTCCAGATTGGTCCCGGGGGGCTGCCCATCCAGCCCACGGTTTTCCCAAACTTCGCGATCAACGGGACCGTCTTGAATGTGGGTGGGTTTGCCTCCGTCACCGGTTTCATTAGCTACTATGGCACAGCCACTGTTGATGGTGTCGTCGGCCTGATGGACACCGTCAACTACAACGATACGTACAATACGCCGGGCAACTTCAACGCCATCGCCACGGGCGTTCCCGTCAATGGTTTCACGGACCAGCTTAACCCCAATTCCATCCTGACACTCGTGGGCAATATCGATTTCAGGGTGGACCCTGCCGACATCAACGTGCAAACCGTTCCCGAACCCTCTACGGTCGGCCTTGTAGTGGTCGGACTGCTCGGCGTGGCGGGTCTTCGCCGTCGTAGAGTCTGAATCGTACTTTGCTCGATAAGTAATCGGGCATTCCGACGGGCCCCCCAGTTACGGGGCCTGTTCGTTTTTGTAGGAACTGACGGCGGTTCAGCGGGGGTGCGAGCGGTGGAGGGCGTGAGGGAGCGGGTCGGCGATGGCAAATCATCGAGTCACTGCCCCCAGCTGTTGTAAGGATTCCAACGCAATGAACCAGCTCCACGTCGTTGGCGTCATTTCCGATGCCCACGGGCTGTTTTTGGAAGCGGCCAACGCCGTGGCACTGCATTACCAGCGTTGCGCGGCGCGACACGTCAGCCAACTCTGTCACCGATTGCGGACGCCCAAAGGACACGCCAAGGCCATCAAGGCTGTGGCCCGACATTTGGCGGAAGCCGTTTTCTGGGTGCTGTATCGACAAACGCCGTATCGGGACCCGGCATTGGGCCGGAGTCTTTCCAAGGGACGTGGCTAGCGGGTTGCGTATTGGTATGCAAGCGCGGCTCAGTGGGAACCAATCCGAAAGGGCTGTCTCTTTTCGTAAAGGGTAACGCGCGCGGCCAGCTGAGTGGCAAGGTTCGCATCGTTCTTGGATTGTGCCAGGGCCAACGCTTCGCGTGCGTCGGCGACGGCTTCATCGAACCGTCCCGCCCCGGCGTAGGCCGCCGCCAGTGTGTCCAGTGGTCTCGGGATTTTTCTGGCGGTCGCCTTGACAAGCGCTTCGCCAATCTTGATGGCCTGGGGCGCATCGCGCAGTTCGGGTATAGGGCAAGTTGCCAGCAGCCACGCGTACTCGTTGGCCATAAATGGGTTGGGTGAGTTGGTGTTCAAGCCACTTTTCAACACCGCAATCGCTTCGGAGAACCGATCCTTTTGAGACAGGGCTTTCGCCAACTGGATGTACCCATCTGGAGGAAATGACGGCATGAGTCGGATGGCTTGGCGCAAATGTTCAATCGCTTGGTCGGGGTGATTCATCTCGGCGAGTTTCACACCGAGGTTATAGTGGGCTTGGCCGTAACCTGGACGGCTGTTCAGCGCTGCCTGGTAGTGCTGAACAGCTTCTTGGAGGTTGCCTTCCTCGGCCAGCAAATAGCCGAGATTGTTGTGAGCTTCGGGGTAGTCGGGACGTATCAACAGGGCATTCCTGAAACACGCGATCGCGCGAAGACGGTCATCCAGTTGCAGCCACACGCAGCCGAGGTCGTAGTGTGCCTCGGCCATACCCGGTTCGGACCGGACAGCGGCTGCGAATTGGTACGCGGCGGCGTGCAGATGGTTCATGCGGTAATAGAGTTTACCAAGACAATCATGCGCCTTGCTGAAGTCGGGCTTGATGGTCAACGCCTGTCGCAACTGTTGCTCCGCCTCCGGATACCGACCGAGTTCGGTCAATGCCAATCCGAGGTTGCTGTGCGCTTCTAGATAATCAGGCTTGATCACCAGCGCTTCACGGAACTGTTCCGCACCTTGTTCGTACCGTCCCTCCGTGTCGAAAATGATGCCGAGATTGTTGTGGGCGACCGCCGCGCGTGGATTCCTGGCCAGCGTGTCCCGCCACAACGTCTCGTCGTCATGAAACACATGCGTGTGGCGCCAACTCATGACGCCTAGGCCCACGACCGCCACGGTGGCGGCAGTCACCTGAGTCCGGTGAGAGTGCAGGACCGTCGTAGCGCCCGCGGCCAGGAGTGCCAGCAGACCGATACTGGCCAGGTACTGGAAGTGATCACCGACAAACGAGTAGCGGAAATAGTAAATGTCGAAGAAACCCAGCACGGGCAGGAGCGCGATGGCGAAGTACCCCAGCCCGAACAGCGAAGCATTCGCCCAACCATGGCGCCGCAGTTGCCAGAGCCTGATCGCAACTGCGACCGCAGCGCCCAGTGGCAGGCACGACAGCCATGAGTTCGCATCCAGCGCCCACCGGGGGTAAACGAACATCAGGTTGACCGGCCAAAGCACCTTCCCACCGTAGAACCAAAGGGCTTTGCCCACCAGAGTGAACCGTTCCGTGAGACTCAACGACCAATCGTGCGGCGCGCGCTCGATATGGCCATGCTGCTCGGCGATTGTTAGCAGAGACATCGCTAGCGCCAGCGCGAAGAACGGTGCGGCACGCCGCAGGTCTTCCCGCTGTACACGCCCGCGTTGCCACCAGGCCACAAGGAGCAAGACCAACGGCAGGATTACTGTTGATGGTTTGCTTAATAATGCCCCGGCGAAAGTGGCGAATGACAGCACATACCAGCCACCCTGCGGCCGCCGCTCGTGCCGAAGGAAACACAGCAGCGACAGAAAAAAGAAAACGCCCGATTGAATGTTCTTCAGTTCCGTGGCCCAAGCGACCGATTCGACGTTCACCGGATGCACGGCCCACAGGGTGGCGGCAGCCCAAGCGCCGGGCACATTGAGGCGACGCAGAAGCAGCAGAACCAGCACGGCATTGAGCGCATGAAGCCCGATGTTTACTGCGTGATAGGCCAGCGGGTTGAGACCCCAAAGGCGGCGTTGCACCCAGAACGTGGTCAGCGTCAGCGGATAGTAGCGGGACACGGTGAGAGACGACCAGATTTTCTGGAGTCCATCCGGCCTGGTCATCGCGGGATTTTCTGTGAAGTGATCGTTGTCATCCCAGATGAAGCCGTTGTGCAGCGCGGGGAGATAAGCGGCCCAAGTCAACGCCAGCAACCCGAGCAGGCTCAAAAACAGCGCGCGCTGCTTCATTCCCACACCCTACCGACTCAATTTCACAGTAGCAAGTTCGGAGTTCCCGCTGGGCGGTGATTTGCGAGTACCCTTGCTGTGCGGCTCTTCTGCGGCTGAGGGGCGAAGACTGAACTGTCAGCCTCATCCGGGAGGGCCATAGACAAAAAGTGTGTAGCCGATACGGGTGACAGGCTGCCTGTGCCGCAACCAACTCCATTCGGGCTGCATAAGTGCCATGGCCGAGACGACGAGAACGCCATCATGAATCTGCTGGGCCTCATCAGAAAAGACCCGCGTGTTGGAGATGCCATAGTAATCAATCGCCTGCTGAGCGCCGAAATAGCAGAGATAAATGTGTTGAATTTGATTTTGATCGAGATACCTCTTCAATCGTTTAACGTCCTGCCCCCAGTCCAAGTTTGAATCAAGCAGATACTGATACCCGTTCTTCGCGCCGCCAGCGAACTCATTGAAGTACTCGATATAGAACGGGTGGGCCCAAACCGCCACGGCGGCCATCCATGCACACAAGAGGGAGGCGACGATGCGAATCAGTCGCGGGCCGACAGCAGTCTGCGCCGCGATGCCAATGGGCAGCAGTGCGTAGACCGGTAGCAAATGACGGATACCGATATTCATTCTATTCATCACGGCGACGGCCAGAAATACAGTGGCGCCGACAAAGGGGACAAGCTGCTCAAACGGGACGCCCCGCAGACGCTTTGCGAAAAGCAACCCCCCGCCGGCGGACAAGAGGAGCAACGCAATGGGCGATTTCAGAAGAATGGCAATTGCGTAGTAATACCACCAACCATCCGTGCTCCATTGACCAAGCAGGTAACCAGGATGGTGTCCTCCGCGCGCGGATCCAACGAGTAAGACCACAGCTTTGAAGAAGTCAGCGGGCACAAGAACCGGGCGCAAGAGACGGAACCATTCGGGAACCTCCAGAGCGGCGGCTTGCGCGTCCGTGAGTGCGGGAGCGGGACTCCAGTGCGGTACATACACAACCAGCAAAACAAGATACGCTGAAGCGGCAAACGCGATCGAGTAACGCAACCAGTCGCGGCCGGATGGTTTCACCACGAAGGGATAGCCCCATCGAATGCACGCCAGCAGAGCATACGTGGGAACAAGCAGCAGTGCGGATAGCTTCGTCACGACTGCGACGCCCAAGGCCATGCCAGCGATGACAACGCGTCCCCTTGATGGTCGCACAAGAAAGCAGCCGTACGACCACAGTGCCATGACCACGGTCAACGCGCCTCCGGAATCGGTCTGTATCAAATGTCCATGAGCGAGGGCGACGGGATTGAAGCACCACATGGCCAACGCCAACACTCCGGCGGTAGCTCCTGCAAGTTCGATCGTCCACAGGAAGATCAACACCCCGGTTAATAGCGTGAGCGCGGTTTGCATGATTCGCCCTGCTACAATGAGGCGCTCTCCGTCGTTGTCACGATACACGAAGAGCTCCCCAAATCGTTCACCCTCGATCCACGGCCAAAAGTACCAATTGTTTTGGGCTCCCGCGGGTAGAACCGCCTGGCGCGGCCTCATATCGGTCTGCCACGTACGTGCCAGTCGAAACACGAGGGAGCCATCCTTCAGCGCGGCAGTTTCTCGCGAAACGGAAATATCCATGGCAAGTAACGGCAGCGCGCTCCACATCTTGGCCAGCGGTGGTTCGTCAGGGTGCATCCGGAAACCATCGCCGCTGCAGTAGGTATACCCCGCGGCAAGGATCCAAGGTTCGTCGGACGTCGCACTTTCCTCATGAATCGGTCGCCACATCAATCCGCCCATCGCGACGAGTAGCAGAGCCCCCGCAATCCGGGCTCGATGCGAGTTGTTTTTTACAGTCATGGTGAACTGAGACAGAAAGGCAGACCTTCCTCGTCGGGAGCCGCTCACGCGGCAAGGCGTGTCAAGAACGTCGAGATCACCAAAGACGGAACAGCCAGCACACAAAGACGGCGATTCATTTGCCAGATGCTAGCGCCTTCGGTAGGATTAAACAAGTCGACGGCAAGACGTTCGTAGCCGACTTGTTCGCGGCAAGATGCCGGTTGCGCGTGACCGGCCCGGATCGCGTCGGGTTCCTGCACGGCCAGAGCACGAATGATGCGAAGAAACTGGCCGTCGGACAGAGTTGCTACGCGGCATTCTTGAACCCGAAAGGCAGGATGCGCGGGGCGGCGGCTATTTCGGCTGGATTCCCCGAGGACAGGGCATCCCGCTCAACGCACGCGCGCAATATTCTTCTGTGAAGCGCGGGATATCGACTTTCCCAACAGATTCGGCGCTTCATAGAAGCACCGGAAGCACCGCTACACCGGCCATCCCGCGCATTTGCTGTGTCCGATGGCCCAACAACGGGTGATTTTGGCCATAAACGGCGTATCTGAAGTCCTTTGGGCCAATTTGACACACTTTGTGATCCAAGGAGGGCTGGTAATCATTTCCGTCGCATATCTGGCACACGGCTGTGACTACGCCTTTGCATAAAAGATGAAAAAAACCTTGCATTATAAAGGCACTTCTATATCATCGCAGTTGGAGAAGCAGAAGGCGGCCACTTGGAAAGGTGGGCATAAAAACTTATTGTTAGAAGGGAGCAGTGCGATGAAAAAGTTTCTCGTTGCGAGTGTAGTGACGATCACGATAGCGGCGGTCAGTGCTTGGGCGCAAGAGCAAGGCATTGCCCAGTGGACTTTTGAAACAAGCGCACCGACGACGGCGGGGCCGATTAGTCCCGAGCATGGCAGCGGTCAAGCGTACGCAGTTGGGATCAGCGGTCTAAACGCGCCGGCTGGAGATATCGATCCTAACATTGCCGCTATGGCTCCCACTTTTACCTCCCCTGCCGGTGCGACGCCTTCAGTGCACTCATATAGTGGCAATGGCTGGGCTGTTGGCACCTCCTACTGGGAGTTCGAAGTTAGCACCGTGGGGGACACCAGCATCGAGGTCGGATGGGATCAAGCGAGCAGTAACACCGGCCCAGGAAACTTCTCGCTGTACGCGAATAACGCCCTTGTATTATCATATACCGTTCCGGCAAATTACAGTGGTGGGGCAGTTTACTGGAACCAGGTGTCAACGAATGCC
Source organism: Verrucomicrobiia bacterium (assembly GCA_050010195.1). GTDB lineage: Bacteria > Verrucomicrobiota > Verrucomicrobiia > Palsa-1439 > Palsa-1439 > Palsa-1439. The sequence goes on along the minus strand of JBEKLM010000006.1, from coordinate 112,377 downwards.
CTTAGCGAAATCGTATCAGAACCCGGCACCGCTTGGGACAATCAATCAACCCTCACCTTCCAGTTGATCGATGAATCGACCACCAGCGCCTCTGGCGGCACCGTGGGCTCGGGCGGCACGGATCGCGTCGACAACTTCACCGTTGTGGGAATTCCCGAGCCGTCGACGGTCGCTTTGGTGGTTTCGGGCTTGGTTGGTCTGTTGGCCCTGCGTCGTCGTCGCTCGTAGTTTCGCAATCGAGCCTTTGCTTCACCCTTGCGGGTCGTCCCGACAGATCGGGACGACCCGTTTGTTTTCTGGGCCACGGCACGACAAGGCTTTTGCCAAGCCGCTGCCGTGGATTCGCATCTGCCTTCGGCCTCGCACGCCACGACTCCTGCACCTAACTGTGACGCGCCGCCCGCTCTCTGTCTCGCTTGTTTATGAGGCCGGCTCCAGTGTATGCTCATACTGATGCAACTTGCGCTTCGGTCAACCGTCAGGCTCCTGAAGCGGCCATGGCTGGTGTATCTGCTCACGTGCGTAGCGGTTGCGGTGTTGGTGTTCAGCCGCGCCCATCAGTGGGATCGGGCAATCCAGGCATTCGACAAGGCGTTCCAACCCAAAGGGTCGCCGCCTCTGCCCAAGGACGGGAACAATCGCTTCTTCCTCGATAACGACCCTTACTATTGGATCACCTACGCCCGTCAGATGGTGAAGACGGGCCAGTGGCGGGTCCGGTACACCTACGTAGACAACGTTCCATATGGCCGGGAGGTTCATTGGAGCCAGTCCGTATCCTGGATGCTGGTGGCGTTCGGGTATGTGCGGCACTTGTCGACTGGCGAGCCGATGCATGACGCCATCGAGGGCGCCTCGATCTGGGTCAATCCATTCCTTCTCGTGTTGTTTGCGGTCGGGTTCTCGTGGCTGATCTCCCGACGGATGGGGGTCGTCGCGGGGGCTTTCTTCATGTTGACGTTTGTGACATTGCCTGACGTTCATTGGGCGTTTCACCCGTTTCACCCCGGTCATCATGGTTTCCACGTGGCCTTTAGTCTGGGAGCCGTGTTGTGCCTTGTGCTCGGTGGGTTGGGATGGGTAACGAGACGAGGAACGGAAGCGCTGGAGGGAGGCGTTGGTCGGAGGCTGAGGTTCTTCCGGCCGCTTCAACTTATGGGCCGGGTGGAGGCACGAAGATACTTTGCGGCGGCGGGGATTTTCACGGGGCTGGGATTATGGATTGGTGCGACAGTCCAATTCTTCAGCATCGGCGCCCTGGCCGCGGGGGTTGTACTGGTGGCGTTCTTTATGCCGGCGCACCTGACGAGCCAGGAGGCCGACTATGTTCCGGAGTTGTGGCGGTCATGGGGAATATGGGCATCGATGGTTGGGATGGCATTCTATTGGGTCGAGTATTTCCCTTCCCATTTGGCGATGCGCTTGGAAGCGAACAATCCCGTTTACATCATTGCCGTGGTTTGTATCGGCGAGTTGATAGTGCAACTCACTCGATGGCGTTTGGGCAGTTGGCGCGCGGGCTTCTTCGGCTGCCTCAAGATCGTGATGCTGGCAGCCGGTGCTGCATTGGTGCCGCTTCTATTCGCATTCGGTCCGGTGCAATGGCACAACCTGCGGGACTTACAGATGGCACGGTTACATCAGTTCATCGTGGAGTTTTACACCTACCAGAAATTCAGTCCCAACGCCCCGTTCTCAACTTGGTTCGTCAAGTACTACGGAATCCTCCCCGTCTTTTTGGCCGGGGCACTGGCGCTATCGGGTTCGCGCCGCACAAAGTTGCAAGAGTGGGCGGCCTTGTGGATTTCGTTTTGGCTCTGCGTTTTTTCCCTGCTCCTGACATTGTGGCAGGTTCGTTGGGCGGGCTTGCATGCGGCGATGAGCGTTTGGCTGATGATTGTGGTGGGGCACATCGCGTGGCGCAACGTTCTCAGCCTGCCCGCCGCCAGGCGTCCCGTGGGTATCGCCGTCTTCCTGAGCGCGCTGGTGTTGGGTCAGGCGGTGTTCTTCACCGCCAGAGAATTCTTGCGCCTCGGCCATATCCGCAACGGCAAGAGGATCGAGGCACAGTTTGTCGACGCGGCCATGAAGAAGTACCTGGCCCGGGGACTGCGGGCTGAAAGCCAGGGCAGGCCGATGCGAGTGATCTGTGACCCCGATATCGCGCCGGTGCTTTATTATTCTGGAGGGATCCCAGCCGTTACCTCCTATTACTGGGAGAATGTGCAGGGGCTGCATGACGCGACGGCATTCTTCACGGACCGCGGTGATGCCGTGGCGAGACGGATTGCGAAGGAGCGCGGCCTGACCCAGGTGATCGTGCCCGCAGGCGGCAGACTGCAGATTCTCTTCAATTTCATCGAAACCGGGCAAACGAGCACCGCCAACACCCCACCACCTTTGGCAACGCGGCTGTCTTCGAACACGGGCGGGTTGCCCCCGTGGATCACGTTGGACAAGGGCCTGACGCGGATCGGGCAGCAGGAGTTCAATCTCACGACGGCCCAAGGCGTTGTTTCGGTGGCGGGCCGGGTGACGGTTTATCGGCTCGAACCGACGGAGGGCGTGGGGCCAGTTGAGAGGAAATAAGGCGTGACGATTGATGCGCAAGCCGCCGCAACCGGTATAACGGTAGGGGGCTGGCGGGCAGCCGGTTTGGCACTCGAATTCGGGTGTTTCTTCTTACACTAGATTTCTGCCGTAATCAATTGATTGTGTGGGCGCTCAGGATTGATATTGGGCATCAAGAACCGGCTCGTCAGATCCGGGCGTCGTCCGAAATGAACCCTCCTGGCAACGCTGGCACGTACGTGACGAGCGTGATGAGGATGATCAATCCTCCCCACAAGGCATATTCTCTAACCTGTCGCTTCAATCTTCGCTCCTGCATTGAACCCCTTGCGCAAGGCCGACCTTCATTCCAAGCCAGCCCCGGCGGATCGGACAAGGTGTTCCGGCTCGGTTCGGAAGGCGCTTAGGGTTGGAGACGGATGCGGTAGTAACGGGAAGGGAAGTTCGTCGCGCCGCCGGCGTCGAGATAGTTGGCGGAGGTATTGCCGCTGCCCGGGATGATGATGAAGGAACTCAAGTCGGTGAAATTGGTCGTGTACGAGCCGTTCACGTCCCCCGGATTGACCTGCACGACGTTGGTCGTTCCGCCGGTGGTCTCCCACGTGACGAGGATGCCGAGGATGCCATTGCTGTTCGTTTGCACGATGGACGTGACGAGAAACGATGACGCGTTCGTGGTCTGGACGGGAACGGGGATGGTGTAATCGGCCACGCAGGGCAGGTGATCGCTGGCGGTGGTGAGGTACTGATAAAGCTGCGTGGCGGTGATCCCCGTGACATTCGTCGTCAGATCGTTATTCAGCGCTGTATTGGAACCGTCATTCACACTCGCTTCGTACGGGACCGAGCCATTGTTGCCGAATATGTGGTAGGTTCCGGGAACCAAGGTCAACCCGCCCCCCACGCCGTACAGGACGTTGCTGGTCATGATCTGAATATCAAACCGCCAGTGGAGTTTGTAGTCTTCCTCGCTCTTCAGGCTCAACATGGAGTTCAGGTCCCACTGTTCCGGGGTAATATTGGTCGGATTGAGCGGGTCGAAGCCTTGATTGATCCCGGGGGCGACGATGGTTTGGAACGCGGGTTCGTTGTTGCTGCTGACGTTGTAATCCCCGACGTAGAGGATTCGGGCATTGCTGGGCAATGTTGCCGAGTTGGTGCGGATGATCGCAGCTTCGCCCTGTCGCAAGACCTCGTCAGTTACTGCTTGGTCCGCTTTGTAGTGGCTGACGTATACGTAAAACTCGTTCGTCGTCGTCGGCGTGACCCCGGCTGGCGCAAACAAGTACCGCATCACCTCGCGATACTCGCCGCTGGCGGAACCCAGTTGGCTTGTCCCGCCCGGTGGATCCACCGGGACGGAGGCGAGAAGCTGGACCGTGTTGGTGTTGTAGACCATGGCGTTGGGCCCGTCTCCATCGTCGACGCCGCCGCTGTCAGTAGCCTGGTAGGTGCTCATCGCATACCCGGCAGGTATATTGTAGAAAGAATAAAACGTGTTTAACCCGTTCACGATGGGTTGGACGGTGGCCGTGTTGCTGGTCGTTTCTTCGAGCGCGAGGATGTCGATCGGCTGCGCCGGATCGGGGCCGACATTTTCTTCACCGATCCCTTCGAGGACGCCCCCGTTCGTCACACTTCCGCCGCTGGAGGGAGCGATCAAACCAGGGAGTGGAGCAGTTGCCCCACTGATGTCGGCTTCAATGTTGTAGCACACAACGCGGATCGTGCGGTTTGTCGTGGCTTGGGCGGAAGCGACCGCCGCGATGCCGCAGGCCGAGAAGAAGGTTGCGCACCCCAGCATAAAACGGAGCGTGGTGGTTGGGTGAATTGAGGCGTTTTTCATTCGCGAATCACAAAATGAGCGACCATGTTCCCAGGGCCAGCACCGAGAAATTAGGGGGCGCAGCCGTCCGTTTCCATTCACCGAGTCGTGAACGCAGGCTTGATTGTTCTAGCCCGTTGTGAGAACCCGGCTGCGCCCCGATGGTAGTTTTACTTCCCTATGGCTCCGGAACGAGTTTCACGCGGTAGTAGCGCGTCGGGCCACTGCCGGCCCCGCCCACATCTGTGTAAGAACCCTGCACGGGACCCACACCAACGCTCAGTCCTGCAGGACCGGTGCCGACTTCCCAGTTGGTGGGACTGAGATCCGCCCACGTGGTATTGTTGAAACTGCCATTGAGCGCCGGGGCATTTGTCTGCACGATGTAACTGCGCCCAGCCATCCCGTTCCAGGTGAGTTGCACGTTGCTGCCGCTCTTGGCAACGGACGTAACCCGAAAGTTATTGGCCGGGGCAAACGCGACACCTCGGAACACCTGCAGTGAGCCAAGTGGGTGTGAAGCAATCGGTGCGGGCAATTGACTCGTCGTCAACGTTCCGCCGTAGCCGGTTGAGTCGGTGATGGCATACAGGAAACCGCCGCCCGCTCCCGGGTTGCCGCAGCCGGCGGCGATATACAGGTTCACGTTCGTCTGCGCGCCGTTCACAGTCACCGATGCGGTAATGCCACGCGTGCCGCAGGGGTACGTCAGAGCATTGGGCCCGATCGACGTGTCAATCGAACCGTAATTGACCCAGTTTGTTAGCGGGGGGGAGATGCACCACTTCGCCACATTGCTGCCCTCGTCCGCGATGTACATGGTGTCCACGTTGGTGTCACCTGGGATCAAGGATAGTAACACGAACTGGTAGGGACTCTTCGTCGGGGGAGCAGTGGCGACAGAAGTGGTAAACGGCGGAAAGGCCGTTTCGGCTTGCCCCGTGATTGTGGGCAAGTTTGTGCCTACCGACCCAACCGTGGTGGCGTTCATCACATAAAGCTGCTGGCTATTGGGCGGATACGGATACGGAGAGTTGGTTACTGGCTTCAGGCTGTAAATTCCGAGGTTCCGCTTGTTCGCGGGACCATCAATCACTGTGCAGTCATTACTGCCAAGCGTGGTATACACAACACCCGCTGCGCTGGTGGCGACCCAGAAATTACTGCCATCCGTGCTTACCGCACAACGGGGATTTCCCCCGCTGCCGGTGACCCAACTACTCAGGCTGCCGTCTGTGCCGGCAGTTGTCGTGTTGATGTTGCCAAGCCAGTCCACCGTGCCGACGACGCGCGGCACGTTAATACCCAACGCTGCCGTGATGTTGAGTGATCCCCAATTGTTGTTGGTCGCATATCCCGCGAAGACCAGATACCGTCCGTCCGTCGAAAGATTCATGAAGCCTTCGCTGGTCGCCGCGCCGCTATTCACAATGGGGTAATTGGTGTTGCCATTGACATCGATGAACTGATTGGTCGGCAACGCGATTGTCTGAACGAGCGTTCCATTCGTTGTGTATTCATCGATGAACGCGTAGTTTCCCGCATTGGTCAGCCCGGTGGAACCATCATCAATCCGATAAACCGCGAGATTGCCCTGACCAAATGGCGCGGCCCACGCCATGACTCCCGTCAGTAATATCATTGCTGCAATAAATGGAACCCTTCTCATCACCCGTTTCTCCTCTATTTTGTTTGTTCTTTTGCCCAAAATCTCTCGACTGCTCGGTTTCTTGTTGTCACGGCCACCACGTCAAACCCGGATAATTCGTAATGCCAGCAGTTCCGTTAAAGAAGGCTGCGTTTGGAAACCAGCCCACATGGCCGTCCACAAACAGGAAATTGCACCCCGCCATATGCAGGTTCTGATAAGGCGACAGGTAGTCTGGCGTATATTGGGTCGGGTCGCCGTATGGTTGATGCCCGTAGATATCGAACAACAATACCGTCTGACCCGAGTCGGAAATGCTGCTCCGCCTGACAATCGGGGTCTGAGCGCCAAGAAGCGCCCCTTTATCTCCTCCCATCAGCAACGCGTTGATCGCGTAGTCGTACACGTTGTCGCCCGAATTACTCGTTGGGTGAGTCCTGGCCTTTTCCGGGCAAACCCAGATATTGTTTGCCGGGAGTATCTTGTGGGTAAAAGTCCCGGTTGGGGCGTTCGTGTATTTCAGGTATTGGTAGGTATACTGCTTCACATAGGGGGGAATGGCATTCGGCCAAGCCTGCTGGTTGTTATCTCCTGTGGTTGATGCGTCTCCCTCCGCTGGGAAATACTCATTCCAATCGTCCGCGTACAAATTGAACCCAATACCCCATTGCCTCAGGTTGCTGACGCATTGGACCGCCCGCGCCTTTTTCTGCGCATTGTTTAATGCCGGCAACAGCATCGCCGCCAAGATGCCAATGATGGCAATGACCACCAGTAGCTCGATCAATGTGAATGCATCACGCCTCAGCGTGTTCTTCATGGACCCTCTACTCTTTTGCCGATGATTCTTCTCTACCCTGCCTCACCAAAACACCTACTATACCGATAATACATTACCAAGACACCCAACCAACTGTCAAGAGAAACAGTGAAAAGTTCTGGAATGTAGGGTACATCCTCTTCAATTTCATCGAAACCGGGACCATGAGCATGAGCACGTACGACACACCACCGACCTTGGCAACGCGGCTCTCTTCGAACACGGGCGAATTGCCCCCCATGGATCACGTTGGACGAGGGCCTGACGCGGATCGGGCAGCAGGAGTTCAATCTCACGACTGCGCGGGGTGTTGCTCCGGTGAAGGGCCTGGTCATGGTTTATCGGCTCGAACCGACGGAGGGCGTGGGCCAGCCCGCGGGGCTTCGGCAGCATCCGGGCTATGATACGCTGAGCCGTGTCGAGGAGCGACAAGACCTTGAGCATGGAACGACTTGTGAAGAGTTTGCTGGCACACCATCCTGACTTTCACTACTCGACTTTGAAATCGGCTTTTTTGAGCCGTTGGGAACGCAAGTTGTTGCGGTTGCGGGGACGCGTTTTGATAACGGCGTGCAGTACGGGCCCGCCTCATTTTTAAACACCTCTGGTCTGCCGTAATCTCTGCGCATCGTGTACCTGAAGTGTGATCGACGGTTCAAAGATACGTAGGATCTTCTACCCGCAACAATCTGTTGGTGCACGCCCCGGTTGTGGCTGCGGAGGCCATTTTTGTGAAACTTTGTGAAACATTTCACTTGCTATTCTGGGCCACGTGTAAGATGATTGTCGATTCAGCGTTATGCGTGAGTGAGGGCAGAAACCAAAGCGCCGCGGTGCGCACAGGAAAGGAACTGATTTGAGAAGCGCACTGGCCTACCAAGTCGTAGGCTGCTTGGGCGGCGTGGGCTTGATGCGGTCTGCTGGCCCCGCGTTGTCCCCGTTCCTGAAAGCCAAATCGTCTCTCTTACCGCCACCGGTTCCCCAAGACTTGACACAACTTATATGTGTTTGTCGCATATGCCGAGTACAAGGACACTCTGAGAATAAACTGATTGGCCACAACTACCTGTGAGAAGGGAATCAAAGTTTATGAGCATAAACGCCATTAAGTTTCTCGCGTCCAAATTCTTCCGAACCCTCCTGGGTGCGTTGACTCTGTTCATCAGCGTTCAGCGAGCGAGCGCCATCATCGACGCCACGCTGCAAATGCAACTCGGTAATCCCAGCGGGGCCACTGCCGACCCCAATAACTATGCCCATTATCTGATCCAGCGAACTGTGGAAGCCATTGATTATAGCGATCAATACGGTGTGCCCAATTGGGTAAGTTGGGATTTGACAGCAAGCGACATTGGTTCCTCCGGGCGTTCCTCGAACTTTTATACTGACACAACTCTGCCCCCGAACTTTTACGAGGTGACTTCGTCTGACTACACCGATTCCGGCTGGACTCGCGGTCACATGTGCCCGTCGGTTGATCGCACGGATAACACGAACGACAACAAGCTGGTTTTCTACATGACGAACATCATCCCCCAGGACGCCAACGAGAACGGCGGCGTCTGGGGTTCCTTGGAAGACTATTGCGACTCAATGGCCTCCTCCTATGAGCTATTGATCACCTGTGGGCCGAGCGGTTTCAGTTCTACAAATTTTGCTGACGGCCATGTTTACGTTCCTTCAAACACCTGGAAGGTTGTCGTGTTCGCGCCCTTGGGCAGCGGAACCGCGCTCAGCCGCATTATCAGTGCCGATCCCAGCACTATTCGTGTCATCACTGTCGAAATCCCCAACGCGCCACAGGTCAATTCGTGGCAGAGTTTCGTCACCTCCACCAGACAATTGCAGGCCGACACCGGCTTCTCCTTCTTCACTGCGCTGCCCACGAATCTTGCCTGGATATTGCGCAGCAAAGTCGATGGCCAGCCCCCCGCGGCTCCCGGCCCAATCAGTTTCGCTCCCCTGAGCGGCCTGGCGGGTACGAACATCACGATCACAGGTTCGAATCTCGATTCCACCACGAATGTCCTCTTCAATGGCGCTGCCGCTTCCTACATAATCGATTCGCCTCAGCAAATCACCGCCACCGTTCCCACCAACGTCACCACCGGCCCAATCTCGGTCCTCACGCTCGGCGGCTCTTCCACCAGTCCCGGCAACTTCACCCTTACCGCCGTGAATGGTCCGGACCCGGCCATTACCAAGACCCATACGGGTTATTTCGTCCAGGGCGATGTCGGCGATACATATACGATTCAGGTCGCAAACGTGGGCACTCAACCATCAAGCGGGTTGCTTACCGTTACCGATGCGCTGCCAAATGGTCTCACCGCCACCGCAATCAGCGGCGATGGCTGGTCAACCGATCTCAACAGCCTGACCTGCACGCGCTCCGACCCGCTCGCCCCCGGCAGCAGTTATCCGCCCATTACTGTCACCGTGAATGTCTCCGCCACTGCCCCAGCCAGCGTCACCAACATGGCTTACGTCTCCGGCGGCAGCGACACCAACACTCTCAACAACACCGCCAGCGATCCGACAACGATCATCGCGCCCGGCCCGGCGGAACTCGGCGTCGCCCCTTCATCCGGGTTCACCTCCAGCGGATACATGGGCGGCCCGTTCTCCCCCTCAATCCAGGTGTATTCGCTGACGAACAGTGGTGGCGCCCCGCTGAATTGGACAGCCAGTGAGACAGTCAACTGGCTGACCCTGTCGGCCACAAGCGGCAGCCTTGTGCCGGGAGCTGGGGCAAGCGTCACGGTGACGATCAATGCCAACGCCAACAGTCTCGCCCCAGGAAACTACTCCGACACGATCAACTTCACCAATATCACCAACGGCGCCGGCAATTCCTCATTGCCGGTCAACCTCAATGTCGCCGCGCTCACGCCTGTATTGCGGGCCGATGGAGCAGCGCTTGTCTCTGAGGGCTGTACGCCCACCAATGGCGTCGTCGATCCGGGCGAGACGGTCACGATGTCCTTCTCGCTCCTCAACGTCGGTAATGGATCGACGGCAAACCTCGTCGCCACGTTGCTGGCGGCCAATGGCGTCACCGATCCAAGCGGGTCACAGAATTACGGCGCGATCGGAGCCGGCACATCGGCTTCGCAGGACTTTACCTTCACGGCATCGGGAATCTGTGGCGGGATCGTCCAACCGGTACTCCAACTCCAGGACGGCACGAACAATCTCGGATCCGTCTTCTACACCGTTCCGTTGGGTGCGAGCGTCACTTCGATGGCGCAGAACTTCGACGGCGTGACTGCGCCGGCATTGCCGACTGGCTGGGCGACTTCTTCATCGGGCAGTCAATCCAACTGGGTCACATCCACCGCGCTCGTCGACACCGCGCCCAATGCGGCGTTTTCCACGGATCCGACCAATGCCGGACTAAGCGAATTGGACTCGCCGATCTTTGCCGTCAACAGTGCAGCAGCGCAATTGACTTTTCGGCAGAGTTACAATCTGACTGCCGATGCGACCACTAGCACCCTGGGGTACGACGGTGGCGTGCTGGAAATCCAGATCGGCTCGGGTTCGTACACGGACATCGTGACCGCAGGCGGCTCTTTTGTCAGCGGCGGGTACAATCGGACGCTGAGCAGCAGTTATGCAAACCCATTGGCCGGACGGTCAGCATGGAGTGGCAGCTCGGTCGCATACACGACCACCGTGGTCAATTTGCCCGCCTCCGCATCAGGTCAGAGCGTGCAGTTGCGCTGGCTCTGCGGCACGGGCAATCTCCCGCCAACTTCTCCCGTGACCAACAACGGCACGCTGGCGTTCTACAACTTCGACGCGGACACGGCCATACCCAACATCACAGGCTCGAACCTCACCGTCTCGGCCGTCACGGACGCGAACGCGGGCGCGATCACGTATTATGGTGGAAACCCATCCTCCGGCGAAGCAATCGCCTCCTCTGGGTTTACGACCAGCGCTGCCCCGGTCACAACAAACTTCAGTTATTTGGCATTCTCATTGACCGTTTCCAATGGCTACCAAGCGGCCCTGTCGAGTCTGAGCTTAGACGACCGCGCTTCAAGCACGGGGCCGACGAAGTTCGATGTGCAAATCAGCACCAATGCCGGTTTCTCATCCATGATCTACGATAGCGGCGAAAAGAGCACCCACACCGCCTTCTCCACCACGCCCATGAATACGTTTGCCCTCAGCATCTCAAACCTGACGGGCACGGTATACTTCAGGATCTACGCCTATGCGGCCGGTGGCTCGGGTGGCACGTGGCGAATTGACAACCTGAACGTTCAGGGCAACACCAATCCCACCTCCGGTGCCCAGGCCGGCACTGGCTGGTACGTCGACTCGATTACGGTACAGGATGCCGCCTGCTGCGTCTCGGTGGCAACCCCACCGCTGGCCAGCTTCACTGCAAGTCCCACCAACGGCACGGAGCCATTGGCCGTGACCTTCACGGATACCTCATCCGGTTCGCCCACAACTTGGGTTTGGACGTTTGGTGACGGCATCGGCACGTCAACGGCGCAGAACCCGAACTACACATACACATCGCCGGGAACTTACGCGGTGACGTTGATTGCCAGCAACGCGGGAGGCTCCAGCACCGACACCGTGGCGAACTTGATCAGCGTCTATGACCCGTTCGCGTCGTGGCAGCAGTTCTACGGCCTCACCGGCACGTTAAGTAGCGGGAACGCCTCCTACACGGGCGACGGCATGAGCAACACCAACAAGTTCATGGCGGGATTTAATCCCACCAACGCGGCGGCGAACCTGCACATCATCAGCATCGCCAACACCAATACCACAAACATTAACGTGACTTATCTGGGGGCCAATGGCGACAGTACCTGGTCCCCCGGCATCGCCTCGCGCACCAACGTGCTGGAGTTCACACCGGGTACCGCCAATGGCAGCTACACGAACAACTTTGTGAGCACCGGCCAGACGAACATCCTCAGCGGCGGCAACGGCCTCGGTACCGTGACCAACATGACGGATTTTGGCGGGGCAACCAACAAGCCTTCGCGGTTTTATCGAGTGCGGGTGTTGTTGCCGTAACACGGCTTGGAGGAGTGCCGCGAGGACGAAACGGCAACCAGGCACGGAACCGCCTTCACGACTCGGGATAAACTAACGAATAGGGAAGACAAAGCAATGAATGGAAAAACAATGACTAGGGGTGCAGCACTGACGGCAGTGACGCTATTGTGCGCCAGCGCGAGCCACGTATACGCAGCCGCGGCAGTTTATTTGGGAGCGGACGACAGCACCTTCTTCGGCTTGGCGAATACCAATGCGCTCCCAGCCGGGGATGCCGTGTACATGGGGCAATTCAGCATCTCAGATAACGCTATCTCTGCTCTGGCTTCCGGTGGTAGGATTAGCGATGCCAACTACGCCGCCTTGGTGTCGGACTTCTTGCCGCTGAATGGCATCTGCTTAACAGCTCCTTCCCTAGTTCAAACTATTCCGATGCCTTATTGAAATGTTACGTTAACAACAAACACACAACCAATCAACCTAGGGCAAAGACAGAAACAAGCGAAGGGATGAGGAAAAAGACAATGAAGAGTTTTAAGTATTTGATAGCAGCACTCATGGTCGCGGGACTCGCAGCCAGGTCATATGCCACAATAACAATCGATTTCTCAGTGGACGCAAACGCGTTCCTCGCCGACGACACCGGTGCATATCTCTATGGCATGGCCGAGATTGGGACGTTTGCCTCGGCTCCCACCGTTGGCAGCCCCAGCTTGGCGGGCTTCTCCGAGTTCGGCTCGATCACAGTGTCGGATGGCGCGTTCAGCCCCTCCTTCGATACCGGCACTGCCGGTCCGGCGTTTAGCCATAACCAGCTCTATCTCGTTGCGTTCAACGCAAACTTCTCACAAACGTTCATCGGCTACGTCAGCGACAGCCAGAATTCCAATTGGAAGTTCCCGACGGACTCGGACCCGATTCCAACCACGACCATCGATCTAGGGGACTTCTTTGTGGGTGGCGGTGGAACTACCCAGCTCGCACCGGGCGCGGTAATCGTGTACGGCAAAGTGGGCTTGGACCCTAGCGGCCCTTACTCCCTGCTCGAAACCGTTCCCGAACCTTCGACGGTAACGCTTGTTGGCTTTGGATTGCTCGGAGTGATCGGAATGATTTGTCGCCGAAGTTATGTGGTTCGTTCGCAGTCGGCGGCGTCCGTGTTTCGCTGACGGCAGACAGGCTGATCCTGTGATGGTTTCCACTACAAAATCGTCAGATGAAAAGTCTTGCAGTCCCGATCCCCACAGGCGTATAAGCCAAGTACCACCCCGTTTCTGGGGCCGCTTCCCGACCCCAAGGCGTCCCGTTTGTGCAAAGGCCAAGAACATGGGGAAAGGGAATGGCTGTGAGGGAGAGACTACTCTGTCTAATCGCGGCAACGGTTGAGGGGCGCTTGGTTTGTTCATCTCTGCGGCCAATAGTCAGGCGCAGTCGAATTTTTATTGGAACGGCAGTGCCAACGCAAATTGGGCTGATGCCACCCAATGGAACTTGTTAGTCGTCACCAACGGCGTCACCAACCTCGTCAATGGGGGTGACTGGCCCGGCGACCAAGGCGATAGCAACGACGCCGATCCCGGGCACGACTATGCGTGGTTCACCAACTCCGGCACGTTCAATGTTTCCGTGGCGAGCCCGATTTCAAGTTACTTTTACATTGGCAGCAACATGTTTGACAACGCCTCCGGGACCGTCATGAACGTCTCGATCAACATTGGTTCGGGCATTACCTTTCGCACCGGTGCGGGTGACGCCTTTGTGGTCGGCGAGTCATCCTCTTCCACCTCGATCGTTTCCGTTACCACGTCCGGCGGCGCTCTGGATACGGGCTATTCCAGCTCGACGTTGTACGTCGGCAGGAATGGCTACGGCGTGCTGTATGTAACCAACACCCAGGCCATCGCAGTCGGCGGCGGAAACTGGTCCCTGGGGTTCCCAATTTGCACTCCAGCGTCCGAAAGAACTCCGGCGAACCTGTAAAGTCGTCTTTACGACTGAGCAACCGAGCGACGTAGCATCGAGAGAACCCAGTCGCCTCCGCAATGGCACTTGGAGAAATTCGGAACAAGCGCACCAATGCCCACAGCCGAATCCGGTTGCCCGAGATACGTTGGACAGGACGATAACGCCTGCTAACAGGCTCGTGGCGCTTCTGTGGCGGTTTTACAGTCGTTCTCAATGGTCAATTCGGGGTCTGTTGAGGGCTTATCTGGACGATCCGATCAACGCTCGGGATCCGGCGATCCAAGAAGATCAGCGCAGGATCAGTATCCGGCGCGGTTCTCTCCCGCGCTGAGATTGCCGAGAAATTGATGGTGAAGCCCATTTGCGTTTATTGTTTGAGTTCGGTGGATGCGTTTCAACCAGTATTATAGCAACTCTGACTGCCAATGTCATCGGGTCGAGCCGCACGGCGACGCGGCGGAGCGAGGACGATTGAGTGCCGCCCATGACCATGCCGCCGGGACGCGTGGCGACAGCGACGATTGAGTGCGAAACCGGCGTCGAAGTTGAGTGCATCGGTCGCTCATACGCCCGCAGGTCTCAACGGTTTTCTTCCGGCAAAAAAAATCCAAACCGCACAGAGAAAAATACTTCCACATTTTTGCTGTGCCAGGCTGACCCAATTGAGATTCGATTTCAGACCTTCTACAATTGTAGATATGAAAACTCACCACAAGTTCGCCAAGGTCTACAACCCAACAACCCAAACCGTTACCGAAATCCCCAAGGCGGAACTTGCGCCCGGGATGATCCTTGCCAGCTACGAAGGCGTTGGACAGGTCTGGGTCTCACAAGAACAGGTCAAACAAGGTCAGATCAGACATGCCTCGTTGCCAGAGGACTTCCTGGAAGTTGCTGAGGTCGTCTATGACGGGTTTGCCGTCAACGATGGCAGGCGGAGCGGCAACCTGCTGAACATGTCCCGCCAACAATGGCTGGACGGGTTCCGTTGCGACGTCCATCCCTACCGAGAGTTGGCAATCTGGGGAAACATCCTGAGTTTCTACAATTTTGCCCGTAAACGGCATGGCGTCGGCAAATCACTGGAATGGCTGGTTGACCTCTACCGGGTCTCGTTGTTCATCTATACCAACGGCGCGGACGCCGTCTTGGACACATTTGAGCCGAGGACGATGTCCCGGCTTGAAGTTCAGGCATTGCTGGAATTGCATCGTCAGAATGCAACGAAGCCCGAGGACGAAGCGTCCGAACTCAATACTGACGAGGGCGGCTCGGAATCGGAGGATTTCCCGGACGAGAGCGGAAAGAACTAACGCTCCCTGCTCATCCGCCGCAGAGAACTGCCGAGATTTGCAAGGGTCGCTGATACGACGACGGTAATTCCTCATCCATACGAAGATGGTATCGCTGAGCAATGGATTTCAACGCATCCGAAAGTCTTTGCCCAAGGCAAGGAAGTCACATTCGCCATCACCCTCAAGCCACAGGGGACGCTAGTGGGAGCCATCAGCCTCATAAACATTACCAAAGGACATCAGGCTATGCTTGGATACTGGGTTGGGAAATCATATTGGAATCGAGGATTTTGCACGGAAGCCGGTCGAGCGGTTTTGGAATATGGATTTGGAGTCTTGGGACTCAACCGCATCCACTCATGCCATATGAGTCGCAACCCGTCTTCGGGTCGGGTCATGCTGAAACTGGGGATGACGCACGAGGGCTGCCGAAAGCAGCATGACCGGAAATGGGATAAGTTTGAAGACCAAGAACTCTACGGCATCTTGAAAGCCGACTGGCAGGGGCAGCAGACACGTCGAGTCCTCTAACGTCAGCGTTGACCCGCCAGTCTCCCGCCAAATTCCGCCCGCATCCCGCCGCCTGATCCATCCCAAACCCGCCCCCATTCCCGCCCCGAAAAACTATCACCCGAGCACTCACCCGATAGGGCATTTATGCCCATTTTGGGTGAGTGTTTTGCCGATGGAAGGGGGCGGAATTTGGGGGCGAAAAAAGAGATGCAACCCGCCTGAATCCAGCCGCTTATGCAACCATAAAGTTGGCGGGAGTGACGGGGCTCGAAGCCGTCCCCTTTTGCGATTTCATCGAGGAATTTGAGCGGTTTTTCAGTCATGTCCACAAATAGGCCCATAAGAAAATGGCTCGGATTGGCACGGATTGTCGCAGGTTGGCAGGGAGCTGAGCCTGGTAGCGGTTGCTGAAGTGGTTGGCAACGTCTGGGAGAAGACGTCATTGGAAACAATCGGAGATCTGCTCGTGGGAGCACTCCCTGCCGACGCGGTTGATGCCGGACGGCGTCGTACACCCGCCGACAGCAGCACCAAGCCCGTCGACGCCAACCGTCAAATCCGCACTATCAGTTCTCCAACATTTTTCGCACGTTCTCGAAGTAGGCCTTGAGTTCGTTGATCATCTGACCACGTCCGATATTGTGTTTCATGCCGCTCATCTCGCCGGCCACCTGATCGGTGAAACACCGGTTGCCGTACAGAGCGATAACGGTTCCGCCTTCCTCAACCCCACCGGCAATTGTCTGGCTCGAATTGTAGGACGCTCCCACATAAATCTGACGTTCCATCATCATAGCGTGATGTGCGTCCTGCTGGTACATCCTGTGAGCGAGAATGAAAACCGGGCGGTTCTCGACGCGCTGCTTGAACCACCAATACTCGTGTTCCATCCCTTCCTGCGACGCGGACGGATAACCGGCCAGGGCCCGATGGAATTCGGGGAACAGTTTTCCGACAAGCGTCTCGTTCGCGGCCAACTCCAGTTCCTCGGCTGGCCTAGATTCCCCCTTGCCCCGTGAGTAGGACGCGATGGCTGTCACACTGCCCTTCCGATACGCCGTCAGGCGGTCGGCGAGGATGGCGCGGTATTCGGTGTTGATCGCCTCCAATGCCTGTGGGTCTTTACGCGGGTCGGTCGATTTCAGTCTCGCCTTCAACGCGCGGAAGCGCCCGATTTCGACGTTCGAGAGATTGAACCTCGAGCCGGATCCGGCATTCAGCACGGCCAGCGCTTCGCTCGCTTCCTCGGCGGTGTAGCCGAGTTTGTCCAACCCGCCATCAGCCTTGCCGAAGGCGAGAACGTCGCGGTTAACTTCGAAGGTTTTGCCTTCGCGAATCGCCCGCATCGTCTTCGCCAGTGGCGCGCGAATCCGCAACACCAGTCCCGCCGCGAGTTCCTTGTCCGAACCTTCGGCGAGTTCTTTCGAAACGATCTCGCCGGCCAACACGCGGTCTTTCGCGCCGGCATCCAAGCCGGCCGCCTTCAACGCTGCCTCTGCGGTCGGGATATCGGCAGCGAAAAGAAGGCGCGTTGCGCAGACGAATCCAAGGATGACGATCGTGCGACCGGAGTTTGTCGTTGTTGTCACAGCATCTGAACTGTCCGCACCAGGTTCATTGCTTCCGACGGGCGGCCCCGTGGCGCCATAGGACCAACCGGATCATAACGGTGCTCCAACTGACGATTTCAATTCTTGCCGAACTTGCCCTTCTGCTGACATGCGTCCCACCCGCCACCCAACGCTTTGACCAACTGGACGCTCGCCGTCATCTGTTGCATGCGGAGGTTCATCACCGTTTCCTGATTGTCCAACAGAGTCGTTTGCGCGGTGATCACATTGAGGTAGCTGTCCATGCCGGATTGGTAGCGGTCCTTCGCCAGCGTCAGGTAGTGCCGCGACGATTCGACGGCAGCATTCTGTTGTTGCAGTTCCTGTGACAAGATCCGCAGCGCCGATAGATTGTCTTCGACTTCTTGAAAAGCGGTGAGCACGGTCTGACGGTAGTTCGCGACGGTGCCCTCGTAGATCGCCCGGGCTTGTTCGGTGACGGCTTGGCGTTTTCCGGCGTCGAACAGTGTTTGCGCCAGCGACGCGCCCACTGACCAAACAAAGTCCGGTCCTGAGATAAGTTTCCCCAGCGACGTGCTCTGGTACCCTGCCGAGCCGCTCAACGTGATCGTCGGGAAATAGGCCGCGCGCGCCACGCCGATTTGCGCGTTCGCCTCCGCGACGCGGCGTTCGGTGGCGGCGATGTCGGGACGGCGTTCGAGCAGTTGCGACGGAACGCCAACGGGGATTGCGATGGGTTCCGTGGTCAGCGGATTTGTTGCAATGGAAAATGTGGAGGCCGGCTTCCCAAGGAGCGTCGCGATGGCGTGTTCGAGCTGCGTGCGCTGGATGCCAAGGTCGGTGGCCTGCGCGCGCGCGATGTCGAGTTGCGTTTCCGCCTGCGCGACGTCCTGGCCGGACGCGAGGCCCGTCTTCTGCTGAACTTGTGTCAGCCTCAGCGACTCCTGATACGCGAGCACCGCCGCGTCCACAATCTGCTTTTGCGCATCCAGCACGCGAAGCTGGAAATAATCCACGGCCGCCTCCGCCTGAACGGTCAGCCGCACGTTTTCGAGATCGGCAAGCGTGGCTTGCGCTTCCAACGAGCTGGCCTGCACCGTGTTGCGAATGCGGCCCCAGAAATCCAATTCCCAGGAAGCGTCAAACGGCAGCGCGTATTCGGTGACCCTGAAAGGGGTCGGCGACGAACTGGATGAAGGCGCTACGAATTGCAGTTGTGATCTCGTGACAGCAGGACTGGCGGTCACTGTGGGGAAATACTGCGACCGGTTTTGTTTTACCACGGCTCGCGCCGCGAGGAAATTGGCGAGCGCCGCAGCGACGGTCTGGTTGGAAACAACCACCTGGTTTTCGAGCGCGTTCAACTCGGGCTCATGGAACATTTCCCACCACTTGCCACGAATCGTGTCGTCCTTTGGCTCCGCTGTTTTCCAGCCTTCAGCTTCTTGGAATTGCTCCGGAGCCGGTTCCTTGAAGGCTGCGGGCGTTTGGACTGCCGGCGTGGCATACTTCGGCGCAAAACTGCATCCGCCGAACAGAATCAGGCATGCTAGTGCAACGACCGTCATGCTGGTTTCCGTGTTGGCCAGTGAGATTCTGGTTTTCATTAACCGGCTCATTGTATGGCCGTCTTGCCTCGTAAAGCGTAACTTGAACATCGTGCCAGCACCGCTACCCCCGGAAGATGTCGAAGGGCTCGATCTTGAGGACCTTGCGTACCCCGACATAGCTTGATATCCCGGCGATCAGTACGACCATCGTGAAGGCCAGTCCCAGGTTTCCGAATGTGATCATCGCCGCGTAGCTGGGCAGACGGGCTCGTGCGAGCGAGATCATCAGCGTCACCAGACCGACACCCAGGCCATAGCCGGTCAGCGCCGTAAAGGTCGCCATGAACAGGATCATGTGGACCAACTCGCGCCCCTTGGCGCCGATGGCCTTCAGCGCGCCAAATTTCTCCAGGTTCTCGAGGATGAACGTGTAAAAGGTCTGGCCCGAGATCGACAGTCCAATAACAAAGCTGATCACGGTCATCAACAGGATGTTGGTACCAACACCGGTCTGGTAGACGTAGTAGTCGGAGATGCGCTTGTTGAATTCATCCCTGGTCAGGGCCACGTAGCCGAGCCTGGCGACCTGCCGTTTGATACCGGCCACGGCCGCCTCGCTCTTCGGTTGCACCAGCACATAGGACATCGTGAACCGCATCGACGGGATGTATTCGAT
Source organism: Verrucomicrobiia bacterium (assembly GCA_050010195.1). GTDB lineage: Bacteria > Verrucomicrobiota > Verrucomicrobiia > Palsa-1439 > Palsa-1439 > Palsa-1439. Next base: position 92,912 of record JBEKLM010000006.1, on the reverse strand, counting down.
CGCGCGGTTGTAGGTTGTATACAGCGTCGGTACGCCATTCAGTCCGTTCACGGCGACGCGGGCGATGCCCACCACCGTACCGCGATGGTCATTGAGTTCAAACGAGGTGCCGATCTTCGGGTTCTCCAGCTTCGAGAATTCCGCATCGTCGACCACGAGAAACGTGTTGTCGGCATAAATGTCCTGAATATTGCCCTGTTCGAGTTCGGGACGGCCAAACAGGCTGTGGTCGTCCAGACCGACGACATTGACCGATTGATAGGTGCCGCTATGGAGCTTGACCAGCGTGCCACCGACAAACAGCGGCACCGCGAAGCTGACCCCGTCCATGCTGCGTGCGGCGTCCAGCACGTAATCGGGCAGAGGGATCGCACTGGTGGGAGTATTGACCGCCGGGTCCATGATCCACATCGCGGCGCCGACATTGGTGACCGTCGAACAGGCACGGTTGAGGATGCCGGCGAACATCGCGGTCATTTCCAACATCAGGAACACGGCGAAGGTGATCCCGATCAACAGCGCGGAGAATTTGGTTTTATCACTCACCAGCAGCTTGAATCCGATTCGCAGGATGCCATTGTACTTCATGGCGACTCGCTTTTGCCCGCCGGGTATTGCTCGTTCCACCAGCCCGTGCCGCCCCCCGGCATTGCCAGAATCACAGCCAGGCCTCCGCCTTGCTGGACTGATGATCGAACATTGTTCATCGCATTCACTCTGACTTGTGTCGGGTCGGGCGGCGCGCTATTGCCGCCCGATGTAGACATCCACCATCTGGCCCGGATAAACCGGGGCGTCCTTTTTCTCGAACCGAAAAATCACCGGCAGCACCCGCAGGTCTACCTGCTCCTGGCGCTCATTCGATAGCTCGATCTTGGGCGAAACATACGGCTGCACCCGGACGAACTGCAGCGGCACCTTGATGTCGGTCCCGGTGATCTGCATTTGCGCGCGAATATGCGCAGGCGATGGCAGCCGTGAGACCAGAATCTCGTCGACATAGCAGCGCACGGCCATGTATTTTTGAGGTGCTCCCATCACCACGAGCGGGTCGAATAACTCCGTGTAGGTATTATAGGCGCCCTGTGACGACACATAGCTGCCAGCCGTTGTGTTGACGGCCAGTACGACTCCGTCGACCGGCGCTTTGACCGAGTAATATTGCAGCAGCGCGTTCGCGGACGTCAGCGCGGCTGCCGCTTGAGTGACCGCGTCTTTCGCCGTATCCAGCACGTCCTTGCTGATCGATTCCGGATCGATGTCGTAAGAGGCGCGGCGCTTGTCGTACTGGTCGCGGGCCGCTTTCAGGTTGGATTCGGCCAACTCCACGGCGGCTCTCTGCACGGAATCTTCGATGGTGAACAGCGGGGTGCCGGCCGATACCTCTTGGCCCTCGCGCACCAGCACCTCGGTGATCGGGCCGGAGACTTCCGGAAAGATATTGATGTTTTCACCGCTCGACTGGTCGCTCTCGATAATGCCATTGGCATAGATGGCCGACTCGTAAGGGCTACTGACCGGCGCAAACACGGGAGGCTGGGCCTTCCTCCTAATCCCAAAGATGTGCGCGGCGACCAGTCCGGCCAGGATGCCGATTATCGAGAGGGCAAAGATGATCTTGTTTCTGACGTCACGCTTGGACTGGGTTAGTTTGGCTTCGGGCTTTGGCTCGTCTGTCTTCATTCGGTCCCCTTGTCCGACGTGGAGAGGTGTCCATCTTCCATATGGAGGATCCGGTCCGCATACTCGTTGATGCGTGCATCATGGGTGACGATCAGAATGCAGCGGCTTTCATTGAGAATCTTCTCTTTTACGAAGGCGATGATCATCCTCCCGGTGTCCCCATCCAGGGAGGCGGTCGGCTCGTCGAGAATCAGGATCTCGGGACTGCTGACGATGGCGCGCGCGATGGCCACGCGCTGTTGCTCGCCGCCGGAGAGCTTCACGGGCAGCATCTCACCCCGGTCTTTCAGACCGACGATCTCAAGCTGTTTGTTTGCCTCGGTGATGGATTCGTCCCAGTCGCGCTTCTTCAGGATCAACGGGATCGCGACATTCTCGGCAGTGGTCAGCCGCGGGAATAGATGGTAGTCTTGAAAGACGAAACCAATTGTGTTCAGACGGAAATCAGCCAACTGGTCATTGTCCAGAGTCCAGATATCGGCCCCTTTGACGGTCACCTTGCCGGCGTTGGGACGCAGGATACCGGAGATCATGCTGAGCAGCGTGGTCTTGCCGCTGCCGGAGGGGCCGACGACGAACAGCATCTCGCCAAAGTGAGCGATCAGCCCGACACGATTCACGGCAGTCATCTTCGCATCGCCTTCGCCAAACCATTTTGTCAGATCGGTTGCGACAATGGCCCGATTTTCAGATGGTTGTACCCTGTCGGAGCTTATCGGCATATTTGTCGAATCCCTTCGGAAAACCGGTCCTCCTGTTTTTGGCCGCGCCAGTGTATTAGCGAAGGTCGGCAGAAGGACGGCGCTATCCGTGCCTCTCCCACCGAAACCCACGAACGTTGTTTCTTCATCGTGACATCAAGCGTAACGCATTGATCCGGTTGAGGCTGCATTTAATTTGGCATTCCGATCTCGAGGATTCGCCACTCGGCCCAATCCAGCGGGTCCTCGCCCAAATAGGTGTGAACGCAGGCGAGCACGCGTTGTGGATTACCCATCGCCTTCATCGGAATGCGCAGGGTCAACTCCCGGTCGTGACGCCGGAATTCCACGGTATCTTCCGGTAACTTGTGCACCTGATCCAGGACTTCATGCCTCAGCTTGCCGATGTTGATTCGTAGTTTGGGCATCTGCTCAAATGGCCGGCTGTCGCGATAGCCGAAGGCAAAGATGGAAGCCGATACAGGACCTGCCAAGGGTTTCGACAAACGCACGGTCATTACCAAGTCGTCCGCTTCCCGCCAAGTGTGCACCTGCTCGATTCCCACGAACTTGGCTTGCTCCTCCTCGGTCAATTGTTCCAAGAGTTGTGGGGCCCGTTGGTGGCTGCCTGCGAGAAACTGGTTCTCCGTTTGAACGGTGGGAACGACCACCGGCGGGAAATCCCCAAACAATTCATTTGACCGTAGAAAGGACAACAAGTAGTTCTCGCTCGAATCCACCTGGCTGCGATGCGCCCGTAACGCGGCTTCCTTGACCTGAACTTGCGGTGGCGACAACGGCTCGACGCCCCAATTGACCAAGGTGTCCAATCGCGCGGGAGGCAGGATGGGCAGCGTCGGGTGCAGGCCTTCCGGCACCGGCCAGTGCGCGAAATGGACGAGATAGGGATAAACTTCCGGCCGCATCTCAGATGCGAGGTTCCACAGCGCCACGCGCGCGAACAGGTACAATGCCTGGTGGTCGACATTGTGGTCTGAGGGATGCGAAACAAACACTTTTGTCGGTTTGAATTCGTGCAGATTCGCTTCCAAATCGCGCACGATCTCCTCCCCCTTGTACGGCGCACCAGGACGAAACGCGTCCTCATACGGCACGTTGGTGACCTTGGTCAGCATGCTCTCGAACGGCGGTTGGTTTGCCCAGTGCCGGTACCAGATGGTCAGCGTGCCGAAATCCGGATAGCCCAAAAGCACTAGTTGATTCGTATCCACCCCGAGGATTTTGGCGGCGGCCAAGGCCTCATGATGGCGCACCTCGCCCATCCGCCGAACCTCTTCTGGTATCAACACGGGCCGTTTGCGATACAGGAAGAACGCCCATTCGTTGTTATCGCCATAGGTGAGCCAGACGATCCGCACCGGCAGCTTCATGGCGACCGCCTGCTGGATGATGCCACCGCAGCCGAGCGTCTCGTCATCCGGGTGTGGCGCGAACACCATGATCCGATCATCTGGTGTGAGCGTTAGGCTGGTTGGCAACGACGCTTTGACCGGCGGCTGGCTTTGTGCCATTGCGCCAGATCCGAAGGTTTTTAGACCTTCGGAGCAAGCCCCACCCAGCACGCAGGAGACCGCAATGAGGGTAATTCGTAAAACCCTCGACCGGTATAGCAAGCGGCGATGAGTCAGCGGATCCTCGCCTTCTGCACCACCGGGGAGGGTCCTGTTCACATCCCTCCTCTGTCGCACCGCAGATGATATGTCAATTCCATTCCGATTCTCCAGCCTTTCACTGGTGGGATGTCCCACCAAGTACGCATCACACAATCTGACACGCCTCTTCACAACTGAGACGCGGGCTGCGCGGATGGAGCTTGGCCGCATCGCCGTGACCGAGGTTGCACAGGAAGTTTGATTTGACCGTCGTCCCCCCAAAGAACATCGCGTCCACCTTCGCGTTATCGAAACTGGACATCGGCCCGCAATCCAGACCGAGCGAGCGGGCCGCCAGTATGAAGTAGCCGGCCTGCAGCGACCCATTCCGCAGCGCCATGTACTCCAGCACGTTCTCCGGTAAATCCTTGAACCAGGCCTTGGCGTCCACATGCGGGAACAGTTCGGGCAGTTTCTCATAGAAATGCACGTCCATGCTGATGATGGCGGTGACTGGTGCGGTCATCGTCTTGTCCACGTTGCCTGTGGACAGGGCAGGCTTTAGCCGCTCCTTTGCGGCCTTCGACTTGACGAATACCACCCGCATCGGGCACATGTTGGCGGACGTGGGCCCCATCTTGGCGAGGTCGTAGACCTGTGCAAGCAGCGCGTCGTCAACAGGCTTGTCCAGCCAGACGCTGTGTGTTCGTGCCTCACGGAAGATTACGTTCAGACTCTCGTCGCTTAATTTGAACATGTGGACTCTCCTTTAGTTGACATTTCCCATATGGCTTATGCCCGCGACCAGCGCGGGACGTTGAAGTTGTTCGGGACGAATACCCTTAACGAAAGGGTGTGTCCTAATCTCGGCAACGAGTCGTTGCGCTGAATCGTCCACAGTCTCGCTGGAGGCTGCATCTGACCTCATTCCGAGTTCATCACCAAGTTCTTTAACCAAGAGCCGCATCGTTTCTAGGTTCATCGCGCACACTGCGTTTTCCTTTGCGGTCTCAATTCTGTGGGCAGTCGGCCCATCACACCCTCGGGCCAGCATCCCTGATTTCTATCTGCACGTCGTGGGCGTACTCTTTGAAGTTCTTTCCAAACCTGCGTGCCAGCAGGTCACGCGCTTTCGGGTGGTCGTATGCCGCGGGGTCCTTCCATGTCTTGCGCGGCCCGAAAACTCCTTCCATCATTTCACATTTCAACCGTTGCACCCAGCGCCACGCCAACAGCGCGGTCGGAACCCAAGTCGCCAGCCCGCGCCGGTGCCGCGCCGCCAGTAGACCGGCTACCGCGCCGCCGGCAATGAGCCACGGGCTGCTACCCGCTCGAATGCTTGTGCGTGCTGATTCGAGCCGGACACGCAGACTGGCGCACTCCAACTCGATGAGACCGCGATGCAAACCGCCCTCCAGGACAACAAGCAGTTTGCGTTCTGCCAGGCCGTTCAGTCCTTTCGCAAACATTCGCTGTCCTTTCTGAATTCGGCAATCGTCTCGGCAAACGGCGGCGGGCCGCTTTTGATCTGCCGGCGAAGCCTCATGAAGATCCCTGCCGCTCCAGCCAGTGCCGCCACCGCCAGCACAATCAACCCAGCATAACCGGCCGCAGTCCACACCCACACGGCCAGCGCGCCTATGCCAACCAGCAGCCCGACCGCGCCCAAAGTCATGGCGATGCCGAGCCACACGAGCAGGTTGAGAAACCGGAGCTTCTCTTCCTGCAGCTCAACGGCGAACAGCTCGAATCGGCTGCGAATCAGCCCCAGCAACGACTCGCCGGTGCGGCGAAGTGATTCAAACCAGCCGTCGGTATGGGTCGTGGATTCGCTCATGATGTCTACTTTCGTGTGACGAGTACTCCGATCAACAAGCCGACTACGAAGGCCACACCGATGGATTCGTAGGGATGATCGCGGATGACCGTGTCTGCTTTCTTTGCCGCGGCTTTCGCCGTCGCGATGTTCTGTTCCTGCGCGTCCTGGCAGGTGGTCTTGGCTCGTTCCAGAGCCACTCCGAGACGCGCCCGCGCCTCTTTCGCTTTCTCGCTCGCGTCACCCGCCGTGGCCTTCAACAGGTCCTCGGCGTCGCGAGCGAGCGTTTTCAAGTCTGTCACCATGCGCTCCCGTGCTATGGTGTTGTGCGCTCTTTCGTTGGCTTCTTGGTTTGTTTCCATAGTTCAGTCCTTTCTTCGGTTTAATCCGATCCCAGTCTGTCTCATCATAAGAACCTTCCACCGGTTGAGGCCGTAGGAGGTCTGTCGCGCAATCCGGAGCGACCACTACGGAAACGGCATTGCAGTTAGCTCATCTTGCGCCTCATCGAGGGCGACTTCACCTCGCTGGCCACATGCCGTGCGTAGTTGATCAGCCTGGCTTGCCCGCCGGACTTCCAACCGCTGGCGGATCGCCTTGGAGCCGCTGCAGTAATCCTTCCAACACCACGTGACGCCGCTTTAGGGTTTCACGGTAGTTAGGCTCCTTCGTGTGATGGATCTCGACCTGGACTTCCTCGTACTCCTCTTGAACGAGCTCAAGCAATTCCATTTTCTCCTCTTTATTCAATACCAGTTGCACGCTGCACCTCCTCAATGAATTCGATACTTTCAATTTGTCTTGCCTTGTGAAGCAGGCTCGTAGTGGATGCCATAAGCTGCGACCACCGCTTTCGGGTCTGACGTTGATTAGCCTCGATTCAATGTTGGTTTCATGGTTGGTGTTATTCCGTTTGTTGCTTTTTACGATGCGTTCAGCGACCTTGCTGCAGTTCGGCGGGTTCTCGCCGCTAGGCGTTTGCCGCGCGGCGTGCGGCCAGGGAAATCGTCAATCGGGCAAACCCGCTGAAGAGCATACTGATGCCCACCAACGAGCCGATAGCCCATAGACTACTCGATGGCCATGTCCGCCATATCATGATTGCGAGAATGAGGGTGACAATCCCATCCACCAATAGCCACCCCGAACCGGGCAACGGGCGGAGACGGTATGACAGAATGAACTCCAGGATCGATTCCAACAACAGGTACGCAGCCAGCACGAGCGTCAAGGACGCGAGACCCGCCACGGGATTTAGCAATACGTAGCCGCCTGTGACGATGTAGAGGATGCCCAGAAGCACTCCCCACAAGAGTCCGCCGCTACTGCGTGTGTCCCAGCCGTACACCAGATGGGCGGCACCGCTAAATACCATTAGCCAACCAACCAATATTGTTACAGCGATACCGGAGGCTGGCGGCACAATGATCGCCAGAATACTGGCCACGATCATGAGCACACTCAGCATGACCGACCATCCCGCCGCTTTCTTCACGATTGCAGCAGGGTTTGAAGCTATTGTAGCACTCATTATTACCTCCTCAGGTCCGTCGAGGACCTACGTTGTTTGTTTCATTCCTACGTGGAAAACTGAAACGACCAGCCTTTCCCAGCCTCTCACATCTTGTGCAGGTCAAGCGCCAGCGCGACCCAGGCCCAGCCGTAAAACACCAGATCGATTCCGACGAACAGGCCGATCGTCCACAGGCCTGAGACGGGCCATTGCGCCAGGACGAGAACCCCCAGCACACAGGTGATGATGCCGTTCACCGCGTGCCAACCCCAGCCCGGCAGGTGAATCACCAGCGAGCTGACCAGTTCAAACAGCCCGGACATCAGGAAGAACAGGGCCATGAAAAGGGTCACAACCTCGGCGCTCATCACCGGCCTCCTCACAAGCAGTGCGCCGGTTACGCCGAAGAGAACCGCCGCCAGCAAGTGCTGGAAGAAGCCTGCCCAGTGACCGACGAGGAAAGCCTGCGCAGTCTCAATACCGGCCGCCATCACCAGCAACCATCCGAAGAACGACATCGAAACTACCGTGGCTTTCACGGACCGAGTAACGGCGGCGATCCCCAACAGCACCAATCCGATGCCGAGTGCCAGGAACCACCCCCAGTTTTGAATCATTTCGGGCGGAATTCCAATCATCAGAACATCAATCTGGTTCATTGCAATGTCTCCTTTGATTCATGTTTAGTAATCGCAGCTCAAACGAAGCGGTTCACGCTGCCAGCGCCTCCTTGGTGAGTTCCCAGGCTTGGTGCAGTTTGCCGCTGCGCCGCTTGTACTCGGACTGGACCTCGGCGACGCGCGCCTCCAGCTTGGCCTTCGCGTCACCTTGCGCTCTCGCCACCTGCTTTTTCAGGGACTTGATCTTGGCTTCCATCTCCCGCTTCGTCGCTTCCGTCGCCGCCTTGGCCCGGTCCTCCGTGGCTTCCAGCTTGGCCTTGGCCGAGTTGATCTTCGCTTGAAGCTTCGCCTTTGCCTGCTTGTCCGCTCGGGCGTGCTCGGCTTTCAGATCGGCAAGCTCTGCCTTGAGTGCTGCGGCGTCTCTCTCGATCTGGGAGTCCAGCACTTCCGCGCGCGCCCGGCGGAAGACCACGCCGCCCGCGGCCTCCATGCGGGTATCGACCGGCATCACCCACTCCTCATAGACTTCGGCGACCACCGCCACCTTGCCCGGTTGCAAGTGGTGCCCGACCTCGTCCAGAAGATCCCCGCCGACGCCGACTTTCGCCAAGTCGTACAGCACACCCCCGAACGTCCCGGCAGTGGCACCGATTGCGACACCCACGGGCCCACCGAGCAGGCCAATCAAACTCCCGGTGACCAAGCCGACACCCGTCCCAAGCGGGCCCTCGTCAGCCTCCTGTTTGACGGTTACTTTCCCGCCGGCGTCCTTCGCAATCACGGCGCTCGCGTAGAGCGTGATGCTGCCCTCAGCATGCAAATCCTTGAGGGCCCTGGAACCCTCATAGGCCTGCTTCTCGTTATCGAATATTACGACGATCATCTTGTTATCCATGGCTGCTCTCCTTTTTGTTGGTGCGCGCCAGACCGTTGGTCCAATGCGCACTGTTGTTTTTGCCTATCCGTTCTGATATTCGCGGCTTTTGAATTCGAGTTCGGCCAGAAGCCAGTCATCGATTTCATGGCCGGGTGTGCCGCCGCGCGCCAAGAAGATTTCGTAGGCGCGCTGCTGGATTTGTTCCGGCGTGGGCGACTGTGACTTCGGCTTGTCCGGTAGCTTTTGGGTTCGGCGCTTCATGATGCCTTTCGGGTTGACTCCAATTTGGAGAGAATCGCTCCTTTCGTGGCTGTGCCGACAATCTTCGCGCGGACAGCGCCGGAAACGAAATAGAGAAGGGTCGGAATTGATTGCACGTCATACCACAAACTAAGATCGAGACTTGTGTCCGCGTCCACTCGCGCGACCTTCAGGATGCCGGAACACTCGGACGCGATTTCGTCCAGTACCGGCGAAAGGATTGCGCAAGGGTGGCTCCAAGAGGTCAGGAACGCGACCATCGGCTTGCGACCTGTTCAAAGGTCTGGTTGGGCATTTCTGCGTCACAGGGGCTCTGCGTCTGGTTCAGTCGTTGTCGAAGCTCCTCTAATCGGAGTCTCGCAAGGCGTTTGTCCTTCGTTCCGAGGCTGCGTCGGATTTGACGACCCTGCATCGTAAGAACCGCGTAGATGATGCTGGACGCGTCAGAACGGTACAGGTTATCGCCGATTCTGGACAAGATTTGTCGCTTCTTGGTAGGGGCTCCGAAAGACCGATTTTGAGGGGGTTGTGGGAGTCCTGCTACTCCCGCCTTGATAGGCTCACTTGATAGGCTGTTCATCCTGTTCCTTTGGACAGCCTGATTTACTCAAGCTAACATGCTGTGCTTCAACATGTTAGTTGGCGGGAGTGACGGGGCTCGAACCCGCAACCTCTGCCGTGACAGGGCAGCGCTCTGAACCAGTTGAGCTACACCCCCACCCGCGTTGCGTCCACTCTCCGCCTCGAAGACGAAAACCTGCACATAACCATCGTCGAATTTCGTGTTTCGGACGTCGAATCGGCCGCTTTATGGTGGGCGCTAAAGGACTTGAACCTTTGACCCCCTCGGTGTAAACGAGGTGCTCTGGCCAACTGAGCTAAGCGCCCGCAACAAGGAGCATTACAGGCAAATCAGTGCCTTGTCAACGCCGCGGTTTGGTGTCGCCAGCCGCAGGGGCGTTATGGTTAACTGGTCGGCCATCAGGCCCGAAAGGAAGCGACCATGTATCAGAACATTCTGTTGTGCACGGACGGCTCGCCCGCAGCCGACGCGGCTGCTGACCATGCGATTTGGTTTGCCAAGAAGCTCAAGGCCCGCTTGCGCGCGTTGTACGTCACCGACATTCGCCTTCTTGAAGGCCCGTGGATCTCGGATTTTTCAGGGGCCATCGGCGCCCAGCCCTATTCCGCCTTGTTGCCGCAGCTCCAGCAAATCCAGCGCGAGAAAGCGACCACCGTTCTTGCCGCAGTCGAGACACGCTGTCGTGAGGGCGGCGTCGCCTGTGAAACCGCATACGACACGGGTAGCCTCGCGCAGATCATTCTGGAGAATGAGGGGAAGGCCGACATGATCGTGCTCGGCCAGCATGGAGAGCACGCCGCCTGGCTGGGGGGTGCGCTGGGTTCCAGCGTCGAACGCGTCGTGCGCGCCTCCGCCAAACCCTGCCTGGTTACGCCCGACAAGTTCCGCCAAATCCAACGCGTGCTCATCGCCTACGACGGCAGCGAAGAATCCAGTAAGGCGCTCCGCGCTGGTATTACTCTTGCCCCTGTCCTCGGTGCGAAAGTGACCATCACGACGGTCGCCGCTCTCGGCGCCGAAGACGCCGCTTCCGAGGCACTGCGCAAGGCCAAGCAGCAGGCGATCGAGGCCGGCGTCACCGCCGAAGTGGAAACCCTCCACGGTGATCCCGAAACGCAGATTCTCGAGTTGAAAGAATCCGTTGGCGCTGACCTGATCGTCATGGGTGCCTACGGTCACACGCGCATCCGCGAATTCATCCTCGGCTCGACCACCTCGCACGTCCTGCGCAAGTCCGACGTGCCGGTGCTGCTGGTTCGGGGCACGTGACAAGGCGCATCTCGGAACACGGCGCACGGTGTTCTGGTGACCGCGTGAGGGGATAAGCATGAAAGCGCAGCTTCTTCGTCGTCCTCGTCCGGTCGAGCAGTCGCCGCTCGAAGCGGTTGATCTTCCGATCCCGACCCATGGCGATGACGAAGTGCTGGTACGGGTTCACGCTTGCGGTGTTTGCCATACCGATCTACACACGGTCGAGGGCGAGATTTCCGGTAAATTGCCGATCGTGCCCGGTCACCAAATCGTGGGCGTGGCGGAGAAAGTGGGGGCCAACGTGAAGGAGTTTCGTGTCGGCGACCGGGTTGGGGTGCCGTGGCTTTACCACACCTGCGGGGAGTGTGAGTTTTGCCGAAGTGACCGCGAGAACCTATGCAACAACGCCCAATTCACCGGTTTTCATGTCAATGGTGGCTACGCCGAGTACGCGGTCGCACGGGCGGCGTTCGCGGTGGGAATTCCCGACAATTTTGACGATGCCCACGCGGCGCCATTGCTGTGCGCGGGGATCATCGGCTATCGCGCGTTGCGTCTGTGCAACGTGCGGCCCCAACAGACACTCGGACTCTACGGGTTCGGCGCGTCGGCGCACATTGCCATCCAGATCGCACAACGCTGGGGTTGTGAGGTGTATGTCGCCACGCGCGGTGTGGACCATCAGCGGCTAGCGAAAGAATTGGGCGCGACGTGGGTCGGTCGCGCCGAGGATTTGCCGAATGAGACGCTGCATGCGGCCGTAATGTTTGCGCCTGCGGGTACGCTTGTGCCGGAAGCCTTGCGGGCGCTTCGCAAGGGCGGCACGCTCGCGCTGGCCGGCATTTATATGACGCCGATTCCCGAACTGAACTACGAACGACTCTATCACGAACGCATCGTGCGTTCGGTCGCCAACGCCACGCGCGACGATGCGCGACAACTGATGCGATTGGCCGGGCAGATCCCTCTTCGCACCGAAGTGCAGACGTTTCGCCTGGAGGACGCCAACCGCGCGCTGGCCGCGCTCAAACACAGCGAGATCCATGGCGCAGGCGTATTGATTATCGGCCGCTAAATCTGGTAGTAATGAGTCATGTCATCGTTTCAAATCGTTCCACGCATCCGCGTCGTCCGGGGACGTGATGTCGCCCTCGGGCCCGGGAAGGTGGAGTTGCTGGAACACATCGCTCGGACCGGCAGTCTCCGCAAGGCTGCGGCAGCGATGGACATGTCCTACATGCGCGCGTGGACGCTGGTGCAGACGATGAACCATTGCTTCAAGAATCCGCTGGTGATTGCCACACGCGGCGGCGCCGACGGCGGCCACGCGACGGTGACGGAGGCCGGCAGGACGGTCACCGTGCTGTATCGGCGCATCGAGACCCAGAGCCTGCGCGCTGCCCGTCCCTTGCAGAAGGAATTGCGGCGGTATCTGCGCCAGTAGGGCCGTCGCCAAACTCGTTCCTCGCGAACATCTCGCTTGCCTTTCCGGTGCGATATATTTATTAGAATATAATGCAACGAACGGAGGACGGCATGGGCCGGCAGGGGATCGTGGTTGGAAACTTTGTTTTCATGGGAGTTGGACTGTGGTTGGCGAGCGCAGGCGTGGCGGCAGCGCAAATCACCGTGACGAGAGTTGAGTGCCTGGAAAGGATTGTGACATGAAGGCAGTTGTGATGCAGAGCAGATTGTCATGGGCCCTGGTCGCTATTGTGGGTTACCACGGGGCTGTGTTGTCCTTGCGTGCCGCCGAGACAGAAGCCACGCAAACCATCACCGTGGCGGCGGCGGCGGATTTGAAGTTTGCACTGGATCCGATTGTTGCCGATTTCCAGAAGCAGCATTCGAATGTTACGGTCCGGGTCAGCTATGGATCGTCGGGGAATTTGTTCGCGCAGATCGACAACGGCGCACCGTTCGACCTGTTCCTGTCCGCAGACATCGACTTCCCCCGAAAACTCATTGAGAACAAGAAAGCCGTGGCCGACAGCCTGTTTTCGTACGCCGTGGGACGCATCGTCGTCTGGGTGCCGAAGGATTCGCCCATTGATGTCGAGAAACTGGGCATCGAGTCTTTACTGACTCCGTCGGTGCGGAAGATCGCCATCGCCAATCCGGAGCACGCGCCGTACGGCCGCGCCGCGGTCGCGGCGATGAAAAAGCTTGGCGTGTATGACAAGGTTTCCAGCAAGCTCGTGCTCGGTGAAAATATTGCCCAGGCGGCGCAGTTTGTGGAGAGCGGGGCCGCGGATATCGGGCTGATCGCGCTGTCTCTCGCTGCGTCGCCGAAAATGAAGGGCGAAGGCCGCTACTCGGAAGTGCCGCCGGATGCCTATCTGCGGCTGGAGCAAGGCGGCGTGATTCTCTCGGCGTCGAAGCAACCGGATCTGGCACGCCAATTCCGCGCCATGGTGGTCGGCCCACAAGGACGCGAGACATTGCAACGCTATGGGTTTATACTGCCCGAATGATGGATTGGGTGGCAATCGGGCTGACGGCCAGACTAGCAGGCTGCGCCGCGCTCGCCTTGCTGGCGATCGGTCTTCCCATTGCGTACTGGCTGGCGACGACACACTGGCGGGGCCGCGTATTCGTTGAGGCAGTCGTCGCGCTGCCGCTCGTGCTGCCGCCGACGGTGCTCGGCTTCTATCTGCTGGTCGCGTTTGGACCACGCCATCACTTTGGACAGTGGTACGAAACACTGACGGGCCACCTGCTGCCCTTTTCATTCAGCGGGCTGCTGATTGCCTCCGTGATCTACAGCCTGCCGTTCGCGGTGCAGCCGTTCACGGTGGCGTTTCGTTCGTTGGACCCGGCATTTGCCGACATCGCCAAGACATTCGGCGCGACACGCCTGCAAATCTTCTGGCACGTGGCCGTCCCGCTGGCCTGGCATGGCATCCTTGCGGGATTCGTCCTGAGTTTCGCGCACACCCTCGGTGAATTCGGCGTCGTGCTGATGGTCGGCGGCAACATCCCCGGCGTGACGCGCACGCTGTCGATTTCCATTTACGATCAGGTGCAGAGCTTGAATTACGCCGCCGCCGCCTGGAATTCCTCGTTCTTGTTGCTGGTGTGCTTTGCGATCCTGAGCATCACCTATCTGCTGCAACGCCATTTCCGGATTGCCTGATATGAAACCCGTCATCGCCATTACTCCCGAAGCGATCACGTTGCCATCGCGCATCGACGGGCGCGGTTCGTTTTGCGGCGTCTCGTATTCCCAGGCGATTGAACAGGCCGGGGGCGTGCCGCTCATCGTTCCGCTCACGCGCGACCGGCGGATACTCGACCATTATATCGATACCTGCGACGGCTGGTTGCTGACGGGCGGCGGCGATGTCGCTGCGAAGTTTTACGCGCCGCGAATGCCGGCGGCGTTGCGCAAGAAGATTCGCGGCGCGGACGAAGGCCGTGACGAGATGGAAATCCACGTGCTGCGCAAGATCGCCGAGCGCGACCAACCCGTCTTTGGGATTTGTCGCGGGATTCAGGTGATGAACGTCGCGTTCGGCGGCACACTGATTCCTCACATCGACGGGCATCGCAATTCGAAGCCCGACGCGCTGGCCCATCGAATCGAATGGACAGAGGGCGGGAGACTCCAGAGGGCGATGGGCGGTTTCGACTGGGTGAATACCAGTCACCATCAAGCCGTCGATCGTGTCGCGCGCGGCTTTGACGTCGTCGCCCGCGCTCCGGATGGGATTATCGAGGCGATGGAAAAATCCGGGGCCCGGTATTGCTGCGCGGTGCAATTTCATCCCGAGCGAATGGTGAGGCGAGCCCCCGAATTCCTCAATCTCTTTCGGGATTTCGTGAAGGCGTGTCGTTCGGGACGTTGACGCCCCCCGCGAGACGGTCAACTCCCGGGAGCGGGCTGATCGGTCGGCGCCGTTTCGCCCGGCGATGATCCCCGTTGCGGCACGGGCACCCGTCGTTTGTAGTCCACTTGCTCCGCCCTCATGACGGAGTTGGCCCAATCCTCGAACAGCGCTTCGCGATCCTGTTGAAGCAGTTGCGCTTCGAGTTGTTTCCGAACCGTGTCGGACTCGATCGGTTTGGGCGCTTCCCGTTGTTTGAGGTGGAAGAAGATCCCGCCGGTCGGTGTGGTGAGGAAATCACTGACCGCGTTGGTGGCCATGCCAAGGACGACCTCTCTGATGTTACTGGCATACGGAAAGTTGGTCGCTCCCCCGACAAGTGTAAACGGCTCGGAGGTTTTCACGGTAAGCCCGAGAGACGTACACGTGTCGGCGAAATTCTTTCCCGCAGCAACAGCCGTCTTGACCTTGGCATCGAGTTCACGCCCCTGCTTGACCGTCGCATCGTGGGCGCGCTGTCGACGGATCTGATCGATGACGCGGGTCTTGACCTCCTCAAACGCGGGTATTTCGCTCGGCCTGCTGTCGACGTACGCCAGGACATAGTACCCGTCCTTGCCGTGCACGGGATCGCTGAACGGCACGTCCGGTCCCAGCGAAAACGCCATTTGGTTGAACGCCGGGCCGGCATCCACACCCTTGACGGGGCTGCGCAAATCAAAAAAGTCCGTCTCCGTGGTGGTGAGCCCCGAGTCGGTGGCAATCTTGGTGAAATCGGGGGTCGGGGCGCCGGGCTGAACCACAAGCTTCACGGTGAGCGCCGTGGCGCGGTCGCCGGCGAGGCGCTCGGCGCGAAGGTCGAGCAGGTCTTGTTTCAGTTCATCTTTCGCGTCCGCCAACGGCTTCGGTTGGCCGGAGGCGTCGACGTACTTGCTCCTGTTGCGCTCGTAATATTCGCTAATGTCGTCATCCCCGAGCGTGACGGATTTCTTGGCGTCGGAAATCGTAAAGTAGACGTACCGCACTTTCACCATGGCGGGCGTGCGGAATTTCTCCTGGTTGAGCCCGTAGTAGGCCCTGGCGTCCTCGTCGGTGACGTCGGACGTGTCCTTGTGGTCGGCAGCGTTCAGTTCCACGTAATCAATTTTCGTCTGTTCCTGGAGCATGTTGTAGGAAAGCTGCAACTCCGCGGGTGAAATCTCCGCCGCAGAGCTGATGAGGGAGCGCAGTTGCCCCAGGATGAGTTCCTCACGAATGACCTCCTCAAACAGCGTCTCGCTGATGTCGAGATTGTTGAGGAGAATCATGTACCGCTGATAATTGTTGGGGTCGAACTGCTTTTGCTCGTTGAGCATGATGGGCAGCGCGCGAATCTGTCGAACCACCTCCTCATCGGTCACGTGGATGCCCAATTCTTTGGCCTTGTGCAAGAGGAGCAGATGCTGGACGGCTTCAATGTTCAGATCATCGTCAAACGTCGCGGTACGTGCAGGTTGGCGGCCCTTCGACATCGCGATCCCCGCGAGCACGCTGGCGCGGATGCTTTGGAACTCGGCAAAATTAACGGGCTTGCCCCGAATGGTCGGCAACCCGCCGCGCTGCTGCTTCCCCCCCATCAGCGAGCCGGAGGGGCTGAACAGGAGCCCCATTCCCACGCTGACCGCGAGGATGACCCCCAGAATCAGCGGCCCGTGTTTTCGGACCACCCCTTGCATATTGATAAACATGTTTTTGTATTCCTAGTGAAGCTCGGCGAGAATACCCGCCTCCTTCGCCATCGTCAAACGCCAAAATCGTTGTTACACTCACCTCATCGCTATACATGAAAATCGTTGCCGACCCCAATATCCCGTTTGTGCGGGAAGCGTTTGGCCCACTGGGCGACGTGCAACTGGTGCCCGGACGTGAGATCACGACCGTCACGGTCCGCGATGCGGATGTCTTGCTGGTTCGGTCAGTCACGCCGGTGAACGCCACGTTGCTGGACGGAAGCCGGGTCAAGTTCGTTGCCACCGCCACCATTGGTTTTGACCATATTGATCGAGGATGCCTTTCGCACGGGGGAATCGGCTTTGCCAGCGCCCAGGGCAGCAATGCGAATTCCGTTGCGGAATACGTCGTCGCAGCCATGCTGGAATTGGCGCATCGGCGCAAGTTCCGACTGCGCGACAAGACGCTGGGAGTCGTTGGCGTGGGCAACGTCGGTTCGCGTGTGGTGCGTTACGCCGAGGCGCTCGGCCTGCGCGTTCTGCCAAACGATCCGCCCCGTGAGCGTACGGAGCAACTGACGCACTTCGTGTCACTGGAGCGGGTTCTCGCAGAAGCGGATATTATCACGCTCCACGTGCCGCTGGTGCGTGGAGGCGAGGAGGCAACCTTC
This sequence comes from Verrucomicrobiia bacterium, assembly GCA_050010195.1. GTDB lineage: Bacteria > Verrucomicrobiota > Verrucomicrobiia > Palsa-1439 > Palsa-1439 > Palsa-1439. The sequence continues at coordinate 75,787 of JBEKLM010000006.1, read as the reverse complement.
CATCTGTTCAACAAGGGCCGTCTCGATGCGCTGGAACATCACAAACCAATTGTCATCAACTCGTCGCGCGGCGCTGTCGTGGACAACAAGGCGCTGCTCAAGGCCGTGGACGGCGAGCGCCTGGGTGGTGTTGTGCTCGACGTGTGGGAGAATGAACCGAACATCTCCCCCGAATTGCTCGACGTCGTGGACTTCGCCACACCGCACATCGCGGGTTACAGTTTTGATGGCAAGGTCAACGGCACGCGGATGATCTACGGGGCGGTCTGTGGGTTCTTCCACCTCCCACCAACGTGGTCGCCACGTCTTCCACCGTCGCCGGTCCCCCGCATCGAACTCGTGGTGAGCAGTGGGGAGGATGAAGAAGAAGTGGTGCGCCGGGTGGTGCGACGCATCTACGACATCACCGACGACGACGCTGCGTTGCGACGGAATGTCCGCGCATTTGATCAATTGCGCGCCGAGTACCCGGTCCGTCGCGAGTTCTTCAATACCGAGCTTGTCTTGCGAGGCGCGAGCGAAGAGCTGCAGGCGAAGTTCGCCGCGCTGGGTTTCAAAATGGGTTGACGATGTTCGGGCAGGGACGACCGTCCAGCACCGCCAGCAGGTTTTCCGCAGCCAGAATCGCCATGCGGCGGCGCGTCTCGACCGTGGCGCTGCCGATGTGCGGCAACAACAACACGTTTGGCATTTGCACCAGCCCGGGGTTGATCGCCGGCTCGTGCTCGTACACGTCGAGACCGGCACCCGCGATCCAGCCTTCCCGCAACGCGCGCACTAGGGCTGCTTCATCGTGCACCTGACCCCGGGCCATGTTGATGAAGCGCGCCGTCGGTTTCATTTTGCGGAACTCGGTTTCGCCAAACAGGTGACGCGTCTCGGGTGTGAGCGGCACGTGCACACTCAGGAAGTCCGACTCGCGCAACACCTCGTCGAAGGTCACGCGTTTCGCACCCAGCGCCTCCATCTCCGGCTTCGCGGTGCGCGCGAAGTAGAGAATGCGCATGGAAAAACCGGTCGCCCGTTTGGCCACCGCTGCTCCAATGCGTCCGGCGCCCACAATGCCCAGGGTCTTGCCCGCCACGTCGACACCCAACAACAGTGTGGGCGAAAACCCGCGCCATTCGCCGGAGCGGGTGAGGCGGTCGCCTTCGACGACGCGTCGGGCGACGCCCAGAATCAACGCCCACGCGAGATCGGCGCAGGCATCGGTGAGGACGCCGGGCGTATTGGTCACGGCGATCCGGCGGCGAGTGGCCTCGGCGAGTGCGATGTTGTCGTAGCCGACGGCGAGGCAGGAAACAACCTTGAGTCTCGGCGCGGCATCAAGGAATGGCGCGTCGATGGAGTCAGCGCCCGTCACGATTACGCCATCGCAGTCGTGAACGCGCGCGAGCAAATCGGCGCGCGGAAGGGGCGTTTCACCATCATCCACATTGATCTTCACATCCGCCCTGCGAAGCACATCGAGGCTTTCGGCGGGGATGCGGCGGGTGACGAAAACATTCCAATGCATTATCGGTGATATTCGCTGGCGTCGGGAGGCTGGTCAAGCTGTGACATGATGGCGCACGTGTCACAGTTGGAGCCAGAAACATGTCACACTCCGTGTGACATGGCACACATCTGCCCGCTTGGAAAATATCTGCAATCAACTTGTTATGAACCGCTTGGGACGCGGACCGTTTTCATGGCACCGCCATTGCTAAAGGAGCGGTGGGATTTCATGCTCAGAGAGAGGAGCACACAAACAAATGGCAAAAGTTTTAGGAATTGATTTGGGGACGACGAACTCGTGTATGGCGATCATGGAGGGTGGGGAACCCGTCGTCATTCCGAACGCCGAGGGCGGACGCACCACGCCGTCGGTCGTGGCGTTCACGAAATCGGGCGAACGGCTGGTTGGCCAGGCGGCGAAACGCCAGGCGGTGGTCAACCCGAAGAACACCGTGTACTCGATCAAGCGCTTTATGGGGCGCAAGTACGAGGAAGTCGAGATGGAGCGCAAACGCGTGCCATACGACGTTGTTCGCGCCTCCAATGGCGATGCCGGTGTGAAAGTCGTGGCCGACAATGAAGAGAAGACATTCTCGCCGCCGGAGATTTCCGCGATGATCCTGGCCAAGATGAAGACCGACGCGGAGGCGTACCTTGGCGAGAAGATCACGCAGGCCGTTGTCACGGTCCCCGCGTATTTCAACGATGCCCAGCGTCAGGCGACCAAGGACGCCGGCAAGATCGCCGGTCTGGAAGTTCTCCGCATCATCAACGAACCGACCGCGGCCTCGCTGGCCTATGGCCTCGACAAGAAGAAGGACGAACACATCGCGGTCTATGACCTCGGTGGCGGCACGTTCGATATTTCCGCGCTGAACATTGGTGATGGCGTGTTTGAAGTTCTCGCCACCAATGGTGACACGCACCTTGGCGGTGACGATTTCGATGAACGGGTCATGAATTGGATCGCCGACGACTTCAAGGCGGACACGGGGATTGATCTGAGGAAGCAGGCCGATGCGCTCCAGCGCATCAAGGAGGAGAGCGAGAAGGCCAAGATCGCGCTGTCCAGCGCGATGGAATACGAGATCAATTTGCCGTTCATCACGGCCGACGCCAGCGGGCCGAAGCACATTGTCAAAAAGCTGACGCGCGCCAAGCTCGAACAACTCTGTGACGACCTGATCGATCGCACCATCGGGCCGGTCGAAGCGTGCCTGCGCGACAGCAAGCTCGACATGTCCAAAGTGAACGAACTGGTGCTGGTCGGCGGCATGACCCGCATGCCGAAGGTCATTGAGACGGCGCGGAAGCTCATCGGCAAAGCGCCGCATCAGGGTGTCAACCCCGACGAAGTCGTCGCGGTCGGCGCGGCCATTCAGGGCGGGGTGCTCACGGGCCAGGTCAAGCAGGACATCGTGCTGCTCGACGTGACGCCGTTGTCGCTCGGCATCGAGACGCTCGGCAACGTGTTTACGACGTTGATCCCGCGCAACACGACGATTCCGACCCGCAAGAGCGAGATTTTCTCGACGGCGGCGGACAGCCAGACCAGCGTGGAAGTCCACGTCCTGCAGGGCGAACGCCCGATGGCCCGCGACAACAAGACGATTGGACGGTTCCATTTGACCGAGTTGCCGCCGGCGCCGCGCGGCGTGCCGCAGATCGAAGTGGCATTCGACATCGACGCCAACGGCATTTTGCACGTCAGCGCCAAGGACCTCGGCACCGGCAAATCGCAGAAGATCACCATCACGGCATCGAGCGGCCTCTCGAAGGACGAAGTCCAAAAGATGCAGAAGGAAGCCGAGGCGCACGCGGACGAAGACAAGAAGCTGCGCGAGAAGATCGAGTTGAAGAACCGTTGCGACCAGCGGGTGTACGAGACCGAGAAGCTGATGAAGGAGCACAAGGACATCATCAGCGGCGACCAGAAGAAGAAGCTCGACGACGCCATGGAGAAGGTCAAGGACGCGCTCAAGCGCGATGACTTCGATGCGATGCAGAGTTCCGAGCAGCAATTGACCGAGGTCTGGCACGGTGTGTCGTCGGACATTTACGCGAAGGCGCGCGAGAAATCCGGCGCGGGCGCTGCGCCCGGGCCGGGTCCGGGTCCGACTGCCGGGCCGCAACCGGAGGCGGGAGCGGAGGCGAAGAAGGCCAGTGGCAAGGAAGGCGACGTGGTGGACGCCGACTTCGAGATGGTGGACGACGACAAGAAGAAGCCGTAAGCGACTTTGCCCCGAGAACCATCGGGGCTGTGGATGTCGAGAGCGTGGCGTTATGGCCCCGAATAATTTCCGGGTGGCCTTTGCAAACAAAACAACAGAAGGAGTCAGGAGAACCATGAGTGTAAAACCGTTGGGCGATCGGGTGCTGGTGCAGCCGGTCGAAGACCAGGAAGTGAAGAAGGGCGGGATCATCATCCCGGATACCGCCAAGGAGAAGCCGCAGGAAGGCAAGGTTATCGCGGTGGGAACCGGCAAACGGGATGACAGCGGCAAGCTGATTCCGTTTGAAGTCAAGAAGGGTGATCGCGTGCTGATCAGCAAGTATGGCGGCACGGAGATCAAGATTGATGGCAAAGACTATCTGATCATGCGTGAGGACGACATCCTCGGCGTGATTGAATAACGCGAAATACGAAGGAGTGATTTACCATGGCAGCAAAACAATTGTTATTTGAAGAGGACGCGCGCAAGTCGTTGCTGCGCGGAGTGGAAAAACTGAGCCGGGCCGTCAAGGTGACGCTCGGACCCAAGGGCCGCAATGTGGTCCTGGACAAGAAATTCGGTTCCCCGACGATCACCAAGGACGGCGTGACAGTGGCCAAGGAGATCGAACTGGAAGATCCGTGGGAAAACATGGGCGCACAGATGGTGCGTGAAGTGGCCAGCAAGACGAGCGACATCGCGGGCGACGGCACGACCACGGCGACCGTGTTGACCGAATCTATTTATCGCGAAGGCCTGCGCAACGTGACCGCGGGCGCCAATCCGATGGCGCTGCAACGCGGGATCGGCAAGGCGGTCGAGGTAGTCATCGAGCAACTCGGCAAGATCAGCAAGAAGGTCAAGGACCGCAGCGAAATCCAGCAGGTCGCGACGATTTCGGCGAACGGCGACAAGACCATCGGCAATATCATCGCCGACGCGATGGACAAGGTCGGCAAGGACGGCACGATCACGGTCGAGGAAGCCAAGAGCATCGAGACCACGCTCGACGTGGTCGAAGGCATGCAGTTCGACAAGGGCTATCTCTCCCCCTACTTCGTGACCAACGCCGAAACGATGGAGGCCGTGCTCGAAGACGCCTACATCCTGATCAACGAGAAGAAGATCAGCAGCCTGAAGGATATGCTGCCGTTGCTCGAAAAGACGGCGAAGCTCGGCAAACCGTTGTTGATCATCGCCGAGGAAGTCGAAGGCGAAGCGCTGGCGACACTGGTCGTCAACAAGCTGCGCGGCACGATCCAGGTGGCCGCGGTCAAGGCCCCCGGCTTTGGCGATCGCCGCAAGGCGATGATGGAAGACATTGCCATCCTCACGGGCGGCAAGTTCCTCAGCGAAGACCTCGGCATCAAACTCGAGAAAGTCGAACTCGACGATCTCGGCCGCGCCAAGAAGATCGTCATCGACAAGGAAAACACCACGATTGTCGAGGGCGGCGGCAAGCACAACGACGTCCAGGGCCGGATCAACCAGATCCGCAAGGCCATCGAGGAAACCACCAGCGACTACGACCGCGAGAAGTTGCAGGAACGGCTCGCCAAGTTGGCGGGCGGCGTGGCGGTTGTCTACGTCGGGGCGGCGACCGAGACGGAAATGAAGGAAAAGAAAGCGCGCGTCGAGGATGCCTTGCACGCGACCCGCGCGGCCGTCGAGGAAGGCACGGTGCCCGGTGGCGGCACGGCGTACATTCGCGCGATCGCGGCGCTGGAAGAGCTCCGGCTCAAGGGCGACGAGCAGATTGGCTCGGACATCATCAAGCGCGCGCTCGAGGAGCCATTGCGCCAGTTGGCCGATAACGCCGGCCAGGAAGGCTCGCTGGTTGTCCGCGAAGTCAAAACCCGCAAAGGCTGGGAAGGCTTCGATGTGGACAAGCTCGAGTACGTCGACATGGGCAAGGCGGGAATCATCGACCCGACCAAGGTCTCCCGTAGCGCCCTGCAAAACGCGGCGAGCATCGCCGGGTTGTTGCTGACGACCGAGTGCTGCGTCACCGAGGTGCCGGAGAAGGAAAAGGCGCCGATGGGTCCTCCGGGCGGCGGCGGCATGGGCGGCATGGACTACTAAGGTGAGTCCGAAGTACGAAAGTTAAACGCGGAGGGGCGGGCCTAACGGCTCGCCCCTTTTTGCTTCGGAGATGCATCGCTCGGACTGGAGTGGGCCGGCATTACGAAGAAGTCAAAACGCAATTGTTACAATGATTAGATGTGACCATAATTCGCGATCACGACACGGTCGATTTCTGCGCAAAATCCTTAGAACACTGCCATGACGACTCAATCACTACTGGGTCTTGGCATATTCACTCGTTTTCCGCCCGCTCGCTCGACCTGCATCACCTGTCCCCCTGGTTCGCCGGATGCCCTCGTACTGCGCGTTATATGGCGGGGACTCCTGCCTCTCATCCAGATCATAGGATTGCTCCTGATCGCAAACCTAGAGGCCCGCCTCGCCTTCATATCGAAACACCGCATTCTTTTGTGGCTAATCCTGCTCCTGCTCGTGATCCTCGTCCCTTTCCTTCTTGCTTACGGTCTCATCGCCGAGTCCTTCATAGAAACATTCGCAACCGCAAAGGAGAATATGAATACCCTTATTTCAGCAGTTTTGGTCCTGGCCCTCATTGCCGTGCCCTCCTACCTGCTCATCGAAACCCCACAATCATTCACAGTGCCCACACAAGTGATGTTCTCTGTTTTCCTCACTGCGGCTTCGACTTGGCTAGGAATTTCAATAAATAACAAACGCGCTCGCCGCGACGCAACGGGCAAGTGGCTTCCCGCAGCCGAAACAGCCTGTAAGCAACTCCTTACACTCTCCGCAACGGCTGAGCGAATGAAACGCACTCAGGCCCGCGCATGCACCGCTGTCGACCCTTTACTACCTCAGGGAGACCCAAGATTCGATGCACTGAAGGTCGTAGTCGAATTACAGTGCAGGGAAACCGCAGAAAAATTGGCTACTTTGCGTGACCATATCGAAAACGCTATCTCACATTGGCAAGTCTTTATCGGCGCTAACTGCGAAGGCGCTGACTGCGTGCTTATCGAGGCTCGCCTGCAAGAATGTAGAGAAAGGCTTTTCTCTCAGCTCACTGTTTCGCAAGACACACAAACGCCTGACTGCATCGCTCAGCCGTCTCAGCAACCAACGCCACCCCCCCACGCCTGAAACCTTTTCGCAGGAAGTTTCCAGATGTCGTCCCGACACGCCCCGTCTCGTCGCGCTGAAGCCGTTAGGGTCAACTCTGTAAATGGTAGATTTCATCTTTGAGTTGCTTCGGTTTGTCGGCGAGTTGGGGGTCGGTGCGGGCGACGGGCCGACCACACGGCGACAGAGCGCCGTGGCTACACGAGGCTCCAGATTTTCCGCTCGGGAGAGCGGACGCTACACCGGGATTGAGGGATGTCGGCGGGGGGACGACCGGGATTTGCCGCGGACGGCAGAGACGCCCGGCTAACCTGATCCCGTGTGCGCGAGGAGGCGGCGGGTGACGCCTTCGGCTTCGGGAGCGCCGCTGAGGAGTCCGTCGACGCTGAGGTGATAATCGAGGGCGGGCCAGTGGATGCCGGTGCCGGCGCCACATCGTTTCCAATTGCGGAGTTGCTTGGCCGTGGCCTGGAGGAGAGTCGGGTACCAAGTCAGCGGCACGCTGATGACGCGTCCATCCACAAGATGTGCGGTGAGTGTCTCGTGATTGACGACGACATTTTTAATCTTTGCGCGCGAAGAATTCATGCCATGCCTTTAATAGCTTTGCCCGGTGTCGCTCGGTAATCCGCAGCACGTGCCGGACTTCATTCACTTTCAGTCCTTCGGTCCAGACGAGCCGCACGGGATCAAGCCACAATTTGGCTGTCCCGTCACCTTTGTCCACGTGCACATGCGGCGGCTCGGTGCCCTCTTCTGCGTAAAAGTAAAACACATACCCGGCTTCTCGGTGAACCGTTGGCACTCGTGCAATATAGCAATCCTGGCTTCGTGGCGCAAGGCGAACCGGTCGAAGGCCGGCCCGGATGCGGCGAAATGAGTAATCGGGTCGGCTCTGTGAACGGTACATTTCGTCACTGAGTTGCTTGAGCTTGTCGGCGAGTTGGGGGGCGGTGCGTGAGGATGGGGGGACGACCGCACGGCGACAGAGCGCCGTGGCTACAACACCGACGAGCCCGCGGTCGCAGACCGCCGCTACAACGGCAAACGGAAGCGGGCAGGCGCGGTGGCCTGCCCCTACGGCACGGCGTTAACGTGATCCCGTAGGCGCGAGGAGGCGGCGGGTGACGCCTTCGGCTTCGCGAGCGCCGCTGAGGAGTCCGTCGACGCTCAGGTGGTAGTCATTTGATCTTTGAGTTGCTTGGGTTTGTCGGCGAGTTGGCCCTTCGCAATTGCTCAGGGTAAACGGGCGGTGCGGAGCGACGGGGCGGGCACGGCGACAGAGCGCCGTGGCTACAAGCTCAGGCGGGGCTTCGGCCGGCCACGGCCAGATTTCGGCTGAGACAGCCGACGCTACACCAGAATTGAGGCTTGTCGGCGGGGGGGACGGCGCGGCTCACCGGGAGGTTCGCCCTCCCACAGGCTTGGATGGAAAATAGGGCTTGTGGGGGCGGATGGTTTGCCATACAGTCGCGGCTCATTTAACACTAAAATAAGGCTTGTCGATGGAACAGGTTTCACCTACAATCAAACTCCCTTTACGGATGAAGAGTAAATATCTGGAACCCGCGCAGCAACGCATACCCAACCCCGAGTTGCTCATCAACGTCGTGTCGCGACGTGCGCGCCAACTCGCGCAGGGGCATCGCCCGCTCACGCAGACGGATGCGCGCATGGATTTCTCCGAAATCGCGCTGAAGGAAATCAGCGAGGGCAAACTCACCTACGAAGTCGCCGGTGAAGGCGAAATTGTGCCCGAGTTGACGCCGCCGGCCGCCAGCCCCCCGACGGAGTAGGTCCGATATTCGTTGTAGCCACGGCGCTCTGTCGCCGTGGTGGGGTGCGCCCCGACAGAGCGGGGCGGCTACAGCAGGTCATTTTGAGGTGGGATTGGGTTCGCGCGGCCAATATACTGGCCGTCGATGATCCCGACCATTAACAACCACAAGGCCCGTCGTGATTATCTCATCACGGAGACGTATGAGGCGGGCATTGAGTTGAAGGGCACGGAGGTCAAGTCGCTCCGCAACGCCCGCGCGTCGATCGACGAGGCATTCGCCCGCATCGAACGCAACCAATGCTGGCTGTACAACGCACACATCAATCCGTACGAATTCGGCAATCGGTACAACGTCGATCCGCTGCGTCCCCGCCGGCTGCTGCTGCACCGCAAGGAAATCGATCGACTCGCCGGGCAGTTGATCGTCAAGGGCATGGCGCTGATCCCGCTGAAGATATATTTCACCAAGAGTTTTGCCAAAGTCCTGCTCGGCCTCGGCAAGGGCAAAGGCGAGATCGACAAGCGTGAAACCCTGAAACGCAAGACGGCGGACCGGGAGGTCCGGCGCGCGCTGCGCGATAGTCGAAAAACAGGTTGAGGATCGATCGTCTGCGTTAGTGCAGACGGAGCAAAGCCTTCTGGCCTTTGACGTCAATTGTCACGCGGTCGGACTCGATTTTTTCGACGGTGGCGCCATCGATGTAATACCCTTCGTAGGCGTCGCGTCCATTGATCACGGCCATGGGTTTGCCGTCGGGGTCCTTCATGATGCCGCTGATTTTGTATTTCGATTCGTCGATGGGCGGCGCCGTGGGTGGTGGGGCACCTGGCGTCGTCGCGGAATCGGCTGTCGGCACTGCGACTGATGGCGTCGTTGCTGACGGATCGGCCGGCGCGGCTGATTGTGCAATGGGAACCGGAGCCGCCTCTTTCGATTGGCGAAGCAGGGAAGAAGCGTTGCTGACGAGAAATACGATGGCAATGATGGCGACAATCGCGACGCAACCAATCAGGGCCGGCAGGAGAAAACGGCTTGTTTCCCGGGGTTGTTCCGTCCCCGCTGGTGTCGGTGAGGGGGGTGCCGCTTCGCGTCGTGTTGGAGCGAACGGGGTTACCGCGACAGGGGCGGGAACGACCGTCGCATGAGTCTGAGCCGGTGGCGGCGGTGCGGGCTGATGGGGTGCCGGCGGCGCGCTCGGCACGGTGCCGGTCTTGCGTTGTTTTTCCCGCTCGGCTTTGCGAAGCGCCTCGTGAACCAGGCTCATCCGGCGACGACCTCCGACGTCTGTTCCGTGGCGCTCGCGGGAAGCCGGCACTCGGTGTCCTCAATGGCGCGGCGGATGTTCGTCGCGTCGATGACGAAGGTTTCGGCGATGTAGCCGGCCAACAGCGCCTTGTCGCAGAGCACGTTAATCAGGCGGGGGATGCCACGCGAGTAGGAATAGATGAAGGTCAACGCTTCCGGCGCCCATTGGATGCGTCCGTCGCCGCCGGCGATCTGGAGCCGGTGATCGATGTATTCGCCGATTTCCTCGGGCGCGAGCGATGCCACGTGATAGCGCAACGAGATGCGCTGCTTGAGCTGGCGCAGGCTATCGCGGTCGAGGATCTCCGCCAATTCGGGCTGGCCGACGAGAACGATCTGGAGAAGTTTCTCCTTCTCGGTTTCGAGGTTGGAGAGCAACCGGATTTGCTCGAGCACGCTCGGTTTGAGGTTCTGGGCTTCATCGATGATCAGCGCGACGTTGTGATTGGCGGCCAACTCGCGCAACAGGAACGCGTTGATCGTGTCGTACAAATCCTTTTTGGTGGTCTTGGCGGGCTGCAAGCGGAACTCGTCGGTGATGGCCCGCAACACCTGGGAGTCGGACAGGGTCGGGTTGAGGATCAGTGCGGTCTTCGTTTTGGCATCGAGCGAATTCAGCAGGGCGCGGCAGAGAGTGGTTTTTCCCGCGCCAACCTCGCCGGTGATCGCGATGAACCCCTTTCGTTCGCTGATGCCGTACAGCAAGACGTCGAGGGCGACGCGATGATGGCGGCTCAGAAAGAGGAACTGCGGATCCGGCGTCATATTGAACGGGTATTCGCGCAGTCCGTAAAATTCTTTATACATCGCCCGATCTCCAAGTGGTGACGAATGATACCACCGTCCACCAGTGTCTGACAAGCAGTCTGAGGCCTGTGTTCCCAGGAAAGATGGGTTTGCCATGAGAATTCATGGCACTGGCCCTGCTACTGGGGAGTCCATGCCAGCATTAGACCAATACTTCCAAGCCATGGTAACCCAAGGGGCTTCGGACTTCCACTTGTCCAGCGGCAACTGCCCGACGTTTCGTATCGCGGGGACGATCACCCCTGTCGGTAAGGAGATTCTCACGAGTGACGCCGCTGAAAAGCTCATTTATGAGATCATTCCCGAGCGCAACCGACTGGAATGGGAGCAAACGCACGACACGGACTTTGCCTACGACCTCGCCGGGGCGGGTCGTTACCGCTGCAACGTCTTTTCCGACAGCCAGGGTATCGGGGCCGTCTTTCGGCTGATACCATCCAAAATTCTCGGATTCAAAGAGTTGGGGTTGCCCGAATCGATCAAGAAGTTGTGCTTTCTCCAGAAGGGGCTGGTATTGGTTACGGGGCCGACCGGCAGCGGCAAATCCACCACCCTGGCCGCCATCATAGATTTCATCAACGAACATCGCTCGGACCACATCATCACGATCGAAGACCCCATCGAATTCGTGCATACCAACAAGAAGTGTCTGATCAACCAGCGCGAGGTGCACTCCCATACCGAAAGTTTCAAGCGGGCGTTGCGGGCGGCGTTGCGCGAAGACCCCGACATCGTCCTCGTCGGTGAAATGCGCGACGTGGAGACTGTGCGCATCGCGTTGGAGACGGCGGAGACGGGGCATTTGGTTTTCGGAACGTTGCACACCAACAGCGCGCACTCGACGGTGGATCGTCTGATCAATCAATTTCCGGCCGACGAACAGTCGCAGGTCCGTTGCGGTCTCGCGGAGAGCATGAAGGGGGTTGTCTCCCAGGCGTTGTGCAAGAGGAAGAGCGGCAAGGGTCGCGTCGCCGCGCTGGAGATCCTGATGGGCAGTTACGCGCTCAGTGCCAACATCCGCGAGGGCAAGTTGCAGCAGATCCCCAATTCCATCCAAATGGGGCGCAAGGAAGGGATGTGTTCGCTCAACGATTCGCTGCTCGAGTTGCTGGCGAAGGACGTGATCGAGCCCGGCGAGGCCTATCAAAAAGCCACGGCCAAGGAAGAACTTTTGAAGCGCATGGGCGCGCTGCCGACCTGTCGTTCGCCCAAAGGTATGCCATGGACGGAAGACGAGCTGCTTGCCGCCGCCGAAAATCCGGATGCTGCCGGTGCCAACGATGAGTACGGAAGTGCGGGCGGAGGGAATCGGTTGCCCCCGCCTCCCACCATTCGGAGCGGCGGGATTGACGAATTCGAGACCGAGCCGCTCGTTTTGCGGTAGTCGCAGAGACGGTCTCGACGGGCCGCCCCGAGCAAGAAGCGTTCGGGTGCATGTCGATCCCGACCGCGCACCTTGCTCCCGCCAAGCCGTCCTTCGTGCCTCGTGAAGTGCTATTAGCTCCTGCCACCCCCAATTACCTCACACTCGCCCATGTCCCTCCATCGCCCAAGATTGCCTCAGCAAATAACTCGCAAGTCAAGCTAATTCAGAAAAAGCGCTGCGCTCTCGTCCCGGCTGCCTGTGCCACGGCAGTCCCTTAAGTGAAGTCAAAGAAGTCAGCCAAAAACAACCCGTTCATCGTTCTTCGACGAGCATCAATCCAGCAAATCTCCACAGAACACACGTCCCGAAGTCGTCTCACCAGCGGGACATGCTGTTCTTGCAACCAAGCACCATGCCGATCCCGACTGAGAAAAACCACGCGCGTTCGCTCGGGATTGAAGCGGGTCACAAACGCATCCACCGTCTCGGCGGCATCCGGCATTTTGTTCGCTGCGTTCAGCGCAGGAACAGCCACGACACGACCGCGAACAGCGGCAACAGGATCGGCACGGCGTATTTCACGACGTACCCGAAGAAGCTCGGGCATTTCACCCCACTGGATTCCGCGATGCTCTTGACCATAAAGTTCGGGCCGTTGCCGATGTAGGTGCCCGCCCCGAAAAAGACCGCCCCCAGCGACACCGCAACCACATACATCCACGCGTTCGGATCGAGCTGGTGGAGCCCGAGATCGGCCAACTGCTGCGGCGTGTATTGGTTGATGATGTCCGGGTGCAGCAGCGCGTGCACGTGGACCGGGTTTTCCAGAGACAGGTGTTGCAAACCAAACGCGGCCGTCAGAAAACTCAGATACGTCGGCGCGTTGTCGAGCACACTGGACAAACCGCCGGTACCCCAGAAGAATTGTCTCACGGTCGTGATGCCGACATGGCCAGCATGTTTTTCCAGCAGATCCAGCGCGGGCACCATCGTCGCGAAGATGCCGGCAAAAAGAAACCCGACCTCGCGCATCGGGGCAAAATCGAATTCGTTTCTCCGCAATGTGTCTTTGTTGGCCAGCGTGTGGGCCAGATACGCGGCGACGATCATCAACAGGGCGACCACCACAGTTATCAGGTTCTCGGCCGATTTCGCGTCGCCCCAACCCGTTGCGTTTCCAATGGAAGCGGCCATGGAGGAGTGCTCCAGTCCTTTGGGCCATGGCCCCTTTTGCAGCAAGACCAACCCGAGGATAACCAGCAGCCAGAGGAAATTGTGCGAGCCTTCCCACCGGATGCGATTCGAAGTGATGGCTTCGGTTTCGACTTTGCGCTGGCGGAAATTCGCGGAGTCCATGATGAAGAACACGACGAGCAATACACCAACGCACATCAGCCAGGCCAACCACACCTGCGGTATCTGGAGTAACCAGAAAAACGGGACGCCTTTCAAGTAGCCGAGGAACAACGGCGGACCGGCGGGAGTCAACGCGCCGCCGATGTTGCTGACGAGGAAAATGAAGAACACGACATGATACGGGGCGACGCGGCGCTGGTTGATCCGCAGAAACGGACGAATCAGCAGCATCGAGGCGCCGGTTGTCCCGATCAAATTTGCCACGACCGCGCCAACGGCCAGCAGGGTGGTGTTGAGGGCCGGCGTCGAGCGGCCCGTTATCTGGATGTGGATTCCGCCGGCGATGACAAACAGCGAACCGACCAACGCCATGAACCCGGCGTACTCGATCATGCCCGTCAACATCCGTGGTGCGTTGTGCAGGAAGACGACGTAGTAAAACGCCGTCACCAAACCCAACCCGATCGCCACTTTCGGGTAATGGTTCTCCCAGTGATGCTTGTGGATGAACGGCATGAGGGCGATGCAAAGCAGCAGCACGACGAATGGGATTACCATCAAGGAGCTGGGTTCGGGCGATGGCGCCACTGATTCCGCGGCGAACGTGGGGATGACGCCGAGGCCGAACAGGACGACGAGGCTGATGAGGACTTTCTTCATCGCGCGTACCAGCGGTCACACAATGGGATGCGACTGTACTGGATGGACGCGCAAAGGCAAAGATGTTTACAACGGCGGCAATCCGAGGTCGTCGATCGGGATTTTCCCGTTCCACATCCGCACGTCGAACGAGTAGGGTTCGGCGGCGGTTTTGCTCTCCACGCGGCCGCCGGCATTTTCGAGGATGAGCTGGCCCGCGGCGATGTCCCAGAGCCGGATGTGGTGCTCGAGATAGGCATCGAACCGGCCGCAGGCGACGTAGACCACGTCCAATGCCGCTGCGCCAGTCAACCGCATCTTGCGGACTTTGTAGACCGCACTCGTGAAATCCTGGACACCGCGGTTCATCGCCTCGATGTCCTTGAAGAAACCGACCGTAACAATTGCCTCGGACAGCTTCGTGCGGTCGCTGACATGGATGGGACGACCGTGCAGCATGGCCGCCTTGCCCTTTTCGGAGACGAAGAGTTCATCGAGTTCGGGATCGAGCACGACGCCCACGACCGTTTCCCATTCGTTGTTGCCCCGGCGTTCTTGGGCGGCGATGGACACCGCATAGTGCGGGATGCCGTAAAAATAATTGACCGTCCCGTCGAGCGGGTCAACGACCCAACGCACGTCTGCGTTTGGATTTCCCGCCGAAGATTCCTCGCCGAGAATGCAATGGTCGGGATAGTCCGCGAGAATGATCCGGGCAATGAGCTGCTGCGACAACACGTCGATCTCCAGTTTGATATCGTGCTGCGTGGCTTGATTGACGTTCAACGTCGAGCCAAAATTCTTTTTCAGGAGTTTCGCCGCTTCGCTGGCGGCCTCGATGGCTGTCTCTAACATGGTGGGAGCATTGTAGGATAAGCGCTTCGCTTGCCAAACTTTATCTCGTGGTTTGTAGCCGCAGGCTTCAGCCTGCGTTCGACGTCAATTCAGCCTAGCCCGCGCACCCTAAAGGGTGCGGCTACGATCGAATTCCGTGTTCCTGGAGGAACGCGCGCAGCTTTTTGATGTGTTCCCACATGACGGCTTTCTTGGTTGGATCGCGGAGCAGGAAGGCGGGGTGGTAGAGGACCATGAAGTGGATGTCGGGATAATCCGGCGCGGTGAAGAGTTTGCCCGCTTCTTTTTCCATCGAGAATTCGTCGCCGCGATCTTTCACGAGATATTTCAGGGCGACCGCGCCGAGCAGGAGGACCACTTTTGGCTTCATCAACTCGATTTGACGGCGGAGATAGGGGAAACAGGCTTCGACTTCGTGGGCGCTGGGAGCGCGGTCGATCTCGGCTTTGCATTTGACGACGTTGACGATGAGCAGGTCGCGGTTGGTGTCGAGGCCGATACTGGCCATGATTTTGTCGAGGAGTTCGCCCGAGCGACCGACGAATGCCTGGCCCGTCACGTCTTCGTTGTCGCCGGGACGCTCGCTGACGATGAGGAGGTTCGAGTCGGGATTGCCGCGGTCGATGACGATGTGATTGCGAGCCTTCCCGCGGGGGCATTTCTGGCAGTTGTAGGAATTCAGACGCTGGCGGAGTTCGACGTAGCTTGATGCCGCCAGCACGTCGTTGTACGCAGAGTCGAACAGATCAAATTCGACGGGCACGGAAGGCTTATATCACGATCCCTCGCACGATGAAAGGCTGACGTCGTAGCTGCAGTGCCCTTGTTAGCTGCTGTCAAGTGCGTCACAAAACCTCCACCTGCCTCCGTCTCTCGGTGAGCTAGAATACAACCGCCAGCACGATAAAAGAAGCGTGAAGTCCGCACAGTATCAGGGCTGGCTTCCACGCTTCTGAAGCAGTCGGGAGTTCTCGCGACGCACTGAAAAGGCTAAACCCCGCAGCGGAAAAAGGAATCCAGATTACAGACAGAAGCGTGAAGAAGTGAGCCTTCGGCTTGATCCGGAGAGCGTTCGGCCCGCACCGAATGCGTCGCACCAGCTTGTACAGGAGCACGAGGCAGAGAAAAGCCGGTGGCACGACAAACAACAGCACGAACGTGAGAACCGCAATAGCTTTCATACTGGCTATCGGTGTTATTTAGAACACATTCACTTTGACTTTTTGCAGCTTCTATCGGGTAAAGATCGAGTATTGATCCACTCGTCCTTTCAATGGAAAAACCGCTGTCGAGAGGATTACACTCCTCTCTGCGCCAATGGTCAATGGTGATTTGGCCCGATGTTCAGACGGAACGACAAGGCGGCCTCGATCTGCCGAACTCCAAAACGTCTACGCGAATTCAGCGACTGCGACCGGGCGGGCGGCGGCGAGGGCCTTGCGGTGGAGCTTGATTCGCTCGATCTGATGAAGCGTTTCGGCGGTGAAATAACTCTCGCCACAATGCGGGCAACTGACCATGGGAATGTTCTCGATCACCAGAAGGCGTTTCCCCTTCCCATGAGTTTCGGCCACGTGGAGGACACGAGCCCCCGCCTTTCCACAGACGTCACAGATGACTCTGCCGTTTTGCTTCTTCATAGTGCGTACGCTGTAATCACGACCAATTTACCAGTTGGTGCCAGTTTCGCAACTACTTCAATCGGAGTGTCAGCGGCGTCGAAACCTCGTACACGGTATTTCCACTCGAGTGTGGCCTCATCCCTCTGGCGTTCGACGATTTGCCCGACAAGAATACAATGCTCAACATCGAAGACACTCAAATTGTCTTCGTTCATTTCCTTCCGGGCGTGGACGGTCACCACGTACTCAGCATGACGAATCCTTTCGCGCATCCGTCCGAGAATTCGCTCGTGCACGGCGAGTCCTTATGAGGTCACGTCGTCGAGTGGCTGCTTCCGGTTGATGGAGCCTCGCCCTCCGTGGCCGGCTTGGGCGTGGCGTCTTCGACAGTTTGCTCGACAGACTCGGAGGCTTCGGCGGCGGCGGCGATGGCGGCCTGGACTTCGGCCTTGATGTCGTCGGGAGCGGGTTGACCGAGGGTCGGCTCGGCTTGCGACATGACGGGCGCGGTCTCGGCAATCGGCGCCATCGTTTGTTCTTTCTCCACCAACAGATCGTTGTGCAACTCTTCCTCGTGCGGACGCAAGCCACTCGCGACGGGGGCGTCACTCTCACGAATTGTTGCAGCGCCGTCGATGCGCTCTTCCTGTTCCTCGCGGGCTTGTTCGGAGACTTTGCGCTGGGTTTCCTCGCGCGGGCTGAATTTCACACTGACGACCTTCGATACCCCGTGCTCTTCCATCGTGATGCCGTAGAGCGCGTCGGCCATGCCGATGGTGCGTTTGTTGTGCGAGACGATGACGAACTGGGATTGTTGCACGAACCGCTGCATGATGCGGATGAAGCGGTTGATGTTCGATTCATCGAGCGGCGCGTCCAATTCGTCGAGCACACAGAACGGCGACGGTTTGACCGCGTAGATCGCGAACAGCAGCGCGATGGCCGTCAGCGCCCGTTCGCCGCCGCTGAGCAGGGTGATGCTCTGGAGTTGTTTGCCGGGCGGCTTGGCGACGATTTCGATGCCGCTTTCCAGCGGGTCGAGTTCGTCGAGCAGGATCAGGTTGGCTTTGCCGCCGCCGAACAACTCGGTGTACATCATCTGGAAATTCTCGCGGACCTTTTCGAAGGTCTCTTGGAACAACTGCTTCGTGGTGACGTTGATCTTCGTGATGACCTGCAGGAGCTGGTCCTTGGCCTTGATGAGGTCTTCGTACTGTTGTGAGAGGAATTTGTAGCGCTCCTCCAATTCCTCGAATTCGTTGATCGCCTCGACGTTCACGGGCCCCATCGCGTCGAGCTTGGATTGCATCTCGGCGACCTGTTGCTCGATGGCGTCCCAATCGGTCGGCATCTGCACCTGCTCGGTGATGACAGGGCCCTGGTCAGCGATGGTGATATTGATCGTGTCGCTGCGGATGTCGTCGACATTGACCTGATACTTTTGCCAGACGCGGTCCTTCAGGTTCTGGGCTTCCATGCGCTTCTGGGCGAGTTGGATTTCCAGACCCGATTTCTGCGACTGCGCATCGTTGGCCTGTTTGCGGACGGCGCGGAGTTCTTCCTCGGCCTGCTCGATACCGGTGGCCACTTCGCCGCGCTGATGCTGCAAGCCGGCGATTTGCTGCTGCGATTGCTCACGGGCAACGGCGAGTTCCGCAATCGCGGCTTCCGATTCGGCGATTTCCGTACGGAATTGCTGGATGCGAGCGGTGTAGCTGGTGATTTCGGTGGCGCAGGTCTGCATGCGTTCGCGAAGATCGCGGACGCGGGCGGCGATGGGTTCGCGCTGGCTTTCGATAGCATGACGCTTGTGCTCGATGCCGCCGACGCTGACGCGCAATTCGGTCAGTTGCAGGGTCATCTGCTCTTTGCGGGCGAGCAATTCGTCCACTGCGCGTTGCGCGGCGCTGACCTGCTGCTGAAGTTCGGTCTGCCGGGCTTCCGATCCGCGCAAACTTTCCAAAATGGTTTCGCGGCGCTGTTTCTCCTCGGTGTCCTGTTGTTCGATGGACTGCAATTCGGACACGACCGTGTGAACCTTGCTTTCGAGGTCGCGGCCTTCGGTCGCGAGCGCGTTGAGTTCGCCCTCTTTCGAGGCGAGCGCGACTTCCTTGGCGTGAAGATCGGCGCGGAGAGCGGAAAGTTCAGTTTCGAGCGCGGCTTCTTTCTGTTCCAGTTCGGCTTTGGTCGTTTCCTGACCCGAGACTTGGGCGGCCAGTTGGGCGACTTCCTGCGTAAGCGCGCTGATCTCGCCAATGTGACTCTTCGAGACGGCGCTGAGGATGCCGTGTTCGTCGACGAGTTCGCCACGCAGGGTCGCGACGGCGAGATGCGGGTTGGCCGTGCGGATCGCCAATGCGGTGTCAAGGTCGTTGGCAATTACGACGTTCGCCAGCAACGAGCGCACAAGCGGTTCGAAACGGGCATCGTGGACTCGAACGACTGAATGTGCCCGTGTAGTAGTGTCCGTCCCGGACACCATTTCAACTTCCGCCGCCGGGACAGCGGCTGCTACGCCGGCTAACTCCGGCGCGGCAATGGCTGGATTCTGCAGGCCGCTGGCTAGCAACTGGCGGGCGGTGGCGAGGTCATCGGCCAGAATCGTGTGGATCGCGTGATTTAGCGCGGCTTCGATGGCGGCGCCATATTGCGATTCGACTTCGAGAATTTGACCGAGCGTCGAGCGGCCATCGGGAGCGGCAAAGAACTGTTGCAGCACTTCGAGGCGCGCGCGCTTGCTGGATGCGTCGGATGCGGCGACGTGATGTTGCTGTGTTGCCCTGGTAAGCGATGAAGATGTCTTTTGTAATTCGTATTGCTTGACGGTCAGGGTGTTGCGAAGCGCGTGAATGGCATTGCGGAGTTCGGCCAGGCCGTCGTTGTACGTCGCCAATCGCTGGTCGAGGGCGCGGCGCTGGTCCTGGAGTTGCAATCGTTCGGTCGAAAGCCGCTCGGCGCGGACGACGTCGTATTTCTTCTTCTGGTCGAGCGCGGAGAGTTCGTTGCGGCTGCGGGCAATCGCGCTTTCGAGATCGATGAGGGCCGACTTGGTTTCGTTCGACGCGGCGTTCTTCTTTGACAACTCGGCGTCGAGTTGGCGTCCGGCCTCCTGCTGCGCGTGGAGTTTGGCCTGCTCGGTGGCGAGAAGGGAATCGATTTGCGCGAACTCGGCGTTGAGGGACGCCAGTAATTCTTCCTGGACGCGGATTTTTTCCTCGGCGCCGGCCGTCTCGCGATGATGGTTCTCGATGAGCTGTTCGAGTTCGGTGATGCGCTCGGCATCGGTCGTCATCCGCTGCTGATGCCGGTCGGACTCGCTCTTGAGATCGTGGTCTTTGGCGACGGCGTCATTGATCGCGCGCTCGATTTCACTGAGCGACCGGCGCAGATCGGTGATTTGTTGTTCCTTCTCGGCGATTTGCGCGTCGAACGCATCGGACTGGTGGACGAAATTGGCAATTTCCGATTCCAGACCGGAGAGTTCGGCGTTCAGGAGATCGTACTTGTGGCGGGCGAGACGGGTATCGAGCGCCTTGAGTTGGTCGAACAACTCCTTGTAACGGCGGGCTTTGCCGGCTTGGCGCTGGAGCGAGATGATCTGGCGTTTGACTTCCTTGATGATGTCGGTGATGCGGACGAGGTTGGCTTCCGTGTACTCGAGTTTGCGGAGCGCCTCTTTCTTCTGGTGCTTGTACTTGTTGATGCCGGCAGCTTCTTCGAAAATCGTGCGGCGGTCTTCGGGATGGGCGCTGAGAATCTGGTCGATCTGGCCCTGGGCCATCAGCGAGTAGCTGGAACGGCCGATGCCGGTGTCCATGAACAGGCTCTGGATGTCGCGGAGGCGGCAGGGGGTCTTGTTGATGAAGTACTCGCCGTTGCCGTCGCGATGGACACGGCGGGTGATGGTGACCTCGGTGAAATCGAGGGTGACGCCCGGCAGCGTGAGCGTTTTCGGATCGACCTCGGCGAAGGTCATGTTGACCTCGGCGAGATTGATGGCTTTACGGCCGTCGGTGCCGTTGAAGATCACATCGGCCATCTCGCTGCCGCGCAAGGCCTTGGCGGATTGTTCGCCGAGCACCCAGCGGATTGCGTCGGAGATATTGGATTTGCCGCAGCCGTTCGGACCGACAATGGCGGTCACGCCCGGCAAAAACTCGAGCGTTGTCTTTTCAGCAAACGACTTGAAGCCGATGAGCTGAAGGCTCTTCAGATACATAATGAGGTCCCCACCCCTTTCTTTGGCGGAAAAGATAGCGGGGCCGTTTGCGAAAGCAAGCAAAAAACAAGGACTTACGCGGGTGGATGCGGTGGGGGAGGAAGGAAGGTCTCGTTAGTCCCTTCCAGCTTAACGGACCGAATGGCTGCTGTGGGCATCGTGCCGGTGGTCAACCCGAATGCCCCCAATTGGTGACAACCGCGGCGACAGCCAAAGCATATCACTGCTAGCTCTTACTCCCCGCCTCTTTCGCGCGTTGCCGACGCCTTTCCTCGGTCACTTTCAGCCCATAACGAAGCAGACGGCCCGATTTGTTCTCTGCCGCCACGTATCGGCCGTCCGGTAAAATCATGCAGGCGCATTCGTCAGTAATCAGTACGAGCTTGTTTCCGTTAAGAGTCGTGAGCGCCTTCTCGTTGAGGCTGTCGCACAGGGACGTGACCGGTTGAGATTGCTTGGCGAGGTAGCTCACAAATTCTGGGTCTGTAATGTCAATCTCGCCCTGCTTGCAGAGGACATTGACGATTGAGAATTCAGTTAGCGTGAGCTCAGGAGGGTGCCAAGACCGCCAATCACTCCCCTGTCGCAGTTCTTCGCGCGTCACCGGCAGATTCTTATACTGCCAACCTGCTTGATCACCAATTTTCTCCGCTTTGGCGGCCAGTAATGGGCTTACGGCCTCAATCTCCAGGTCTTCGCCGAAGATCTCTGGCCCCAACTTGAAGACGTACGCAAGTCTTGTCCATAGAAGTTCAAGCAGACCGAGGAACGGCTCCGAGCGCCGTGAACCTATAAACCACCAAAACCCCATACTATCAAGAGTTCCACTGTATGGCATCCCATCAAGCTTGATTAGTGATGCTTTACCGCAAACTACTAGGTTGGGAAATGTGTTGAGATTAAAGCGCGGACGCCCCTCGAAAGGCAACGAGACGATTTCCTCCAAATATCCGATGAAGCCTTCTCGGAGGCCGAACTCGTCAACATAGCCTTCATAACCAAAAACAACTCTGAGGGGCAGCAAGGCCTCGGTGAGAAGCGTATGTCGGATCAGCTGCTCATGGAAAGGCAATGCGTCAACTTGTTCAGCTGACGGCAGATTAGCTCTGAACAATGCTCGCCATGCGTCCTCAACCAATCCGGATTGTGGTGGACGAACCTCCGCAACTTCCTTCCAGAAGTGGCGGAATAGATTCATGGCTTCCTTTAGTTGCTCTCCATATAGAGTCTTCTTGATCTCCACTATCATTACCACTTTTTCGAATGGGTAGATGAATTTCTGGGTGTGTGGTATGGGTTCTCCGTCCCCAAGCACGATCATGCAGTCGATTTCCCCGCTCAGGTTTCCTCGCGAATTTCGCACTTTCCCACGTACAACACGAATGTCAATGCCGTTGAACAGCGCCCTCTTTAGTAGCTCTTGCGCCAGCCCCTCATACATCTCTCCGAATATCCCGGGGTGTTTAATGTCCTTGTATTCTGGGAGCTTCTCGCGCTCTTTTTCCATGAGCGCCTCCAAGAAGTCGGCTACGGTACGAATCATAAACTAAGACTCATCTTGAGCGATCTATGTTTTTGACGAGGGGGTTTGCGTCTTGATTTTGTTCAGATTCTTCTCAAGTTCTCGCCAAAAGAGATCCGATTGGTCTTTGTCTGTTGCTATTGGACGCTCCGAGCAAAGCTCGTCGACACAGGCCAAGATGATGTTCTTGATCAGTAGCTGCTTTTCCTCTTTTTTCATGATCACATAGTGGCCGATTCGAGCATATCGTCAAGTCCTGCTTTCGTCATCATTACTGCGTCGTCACTTCTAGACGGTTCCAGCCATGTTGCTTAATCAGGGGTAAGCTATCCTGTAAGAAGGCTCCGATTTTCTGCGGCCGCTCCGGAGGGCTCCCCGTCCAGCTTGACTTTCCGTCTTGTAAAACATAGTATTACAGCATGACCAAGACGATTACGAAAGTGGGGAATTCGCAGGGGATCATATTCGACGCGGCGTTGATGGAGCTGGCGCGGTTGAAGACGGGCGATGAGGTGAACGTGGAGGTGCACGAGGGCGGCACGATCACGTTGACGCCGATCCGGCCGCGTCCGTCGAAGGAGGAGGCGTCGCGGGTCATCCAGGCGACGGTGAAGGATTACGCGCGGACGATGAAGAAGCTCGCATGAGCGCGACGACGGGGAATTGCTTCCATCTGACGGTGGCGATTGTTCGGGAGATACACGCGGAAGTCATTACGCGGTTTGGCGGGTCGGACGGCGTGCGGGACATGGCATTGCTGGAGTCGGCGGTGGCGGCGCCGCAGGCGGGTTACGGCGGAAAATCACTGTACGCGGACCTGACCGAGATCGCGGCGGCGTATTTGTTCTACCTGGGTCGGAACCATCCGTTTGTGGACGGCAACAAACGCGTCGCGCTCGGCGCGTGCATCGTGTTTCTGCGGCTGAACGGGGTCGAACCGAAGCCGGATGGCCCGAAATGGGAGCAGTTGGTTCTTGCGGTGGCGACCGGGGAGATCGATCGTGAGCAGACGACGGCCCGGCTGCGCGAACTCGTGCCGGGACAAGCGTGAGCGAACTCGCGAACTCGCGAAGGCGGGAAGAGGCGCAACACGGCGACGGAGCGCCGTGGCTACACAAAAGGGCGCGCGAGCTGTTATCGGCGGAGGATTCTGGGCTTGACCTTGTATCGGTGTTCCGATAGAGTTGTGGTGTTCTTTCTCATAATAGGGTTAGTTTTGCATTGCGACCGGGGCACGAAAGCGCGGCGACAGAGCGCCGCGGCTACAGCACGACGGCAAGCGGGGTGCTCGCCCTACAAGCGGAACGGCGGCGCGGCGGGAAACCCACCCCCGTTTCCCCTCCGTGGGAGGGGATGGCGGGCTGGGCAGCCGGTCCGCGCCCACCGTGCGCGGCTACAAGGGGGGCCATTCGACGTTGCTCAGGGTAAACAGGGCAGGTAGGGGAGTCAGGGCTGCGCGAAAACACGCTTTCTGCAAAACGAAGCCAATTTTGTTGGACGGGTTGGCTGATGTTAAGAGCTTGTGTGGCAGGATATTGAGAGTGCGTTTTCGCGTGCGAATGAATTGACTTCGTTTTGCTAAAATTGGCTTCGTTTGGGGGGTTCGGACGCCGAAAGGGGCTGTGAATAACCCGTGAACAAGTGGATTTGGCGCGGGGTGCTGTTACTTCCTGGGTGCGGAGTAGCCGTTGCCTTCGTCGAAGTAGGTGGCGCCGCTGAATTCGGTGACGTGCAGGTATTGGTGCCAGACGGTGTTGCTGGAGTCGCAACTGGCGTCGAGCATGTGCACCTCGATGGGGGACAGTTTGGTGGGCACGGGCAGCATGGCTTCGGAAAGGATGCGTCCATCCATTTTGACGGGTGGCGAGACACCGAGGAGATGGAGGATGGTCGGGGCGATATCGACGTTGCCCGAGGGCAATTCGTCGATCCAGCCGTGGCGGAAATCGGGGCCGGCGGCGACGAGCGTGTTGCGCATGTCGAACGGGCTGAGGCTGGAGTGAATGCCTTGTCTGGCCCCGAAGAAGCCATCGGTGGGGACCGAGCCGGGGACGCCGACGTCATTCCTGTCGTTGGTCCAGCGGAAGGAGACGGCGATGTCGGGCGCGTCCGGGGTGTTGATGCGGACCTGGTCGAGAGTGAACGTCCCATTCATCGGCTCGCGCGTGAAGATGACGCCCGTGAAATCCTGCTGTTGCAAGAGCGTGACGATCTGTTGCACGAGTTTGGGGTCGTGGCCGATCACGTACAACAGCGCCGTTCCGCCGTTGCCGACGACCATGACATCGCCGTCGTTCGGCGGCTGCTTGAATTCGTGCGCGGCATGGAAGCCCGCCTTGTTGAGAATATCGGTGACGCTCACGACACGCGAGATCGTGGAGAAACCGTGATCGGAAACGACGAAGATATCGGTCTTGTCGCGGACGCCGCGCGCGGTCAATTCCTTCAGCACGCGGGCGAGGTTATCGTCGGAGCCTTTCACCGCTTTGAGGGCGGTTTCCGAGCCCGGGCCGGTGGAATGCTGGGCGTAGTCCGGCTCGCTGAACCACAGCAGGGAGAACGGCGGGACTTCCTTGTCCCACATGGGGCCGATCAACGCCTGCGTGGTTGCCTGATCCTGGCGCGTGTTCGGACTTTCCTGGGGCGTGAACGGCGGGAGGCCGAGCCGGTCGATGGCGGAAGCCGGGACAGTCTTGAAGTTAAACAAATCGATGCAATCACCGCAGGCCCGACCGGTTTCCAGGCGGTCGAACAGAATGACGACGGGCTTGGTTCCCGCGATGGCGGTGCGTTTGCCGGCGCGCTGAAGAATTTCGGCGATGGTGGGCAGGTGGAGGAAATGATGGCCGGTGACTTCGTCGCCTTTGCGGACGGCCTCGAGCGACTGGACGTCGATGCGCTTGAGCGGATCGATGTTGGGTCGGTACTCGCGGTTGCCGAGGATGCCGCTGCGGTTCGGGTACGAGCCCGTGGCCATGGCGGTGGCGTTGACTTCCGTCGAACTGAGATAGACCGCGTGATGGTTCTGGAAGAACACGCCGTCGCGGGCGAGCTGATAGAGCGTGGGGGTGTTCGATTCCGTGACGAAGTCCGGCCGCATGCCGTCCCAGACCACCATGACGACGTGCTCGGCCTTGCCCGCCGCCAACACCGTGGCGGCGGAGAGCAGCACGGCCAGAACGATGGAGAGAGGACGCATGGCACGATATTCTACCGATGATTTTCGGGGCTGCAACGGCAAAGCGCTTCGTGTTAGATTTGCGTGATGCAGATTTTGGTGACCGCGCGGGGGATCCGGCGGTTTGTGGATTGGTTCCAAGAACAGATATGAAACTCCAGTTACCCGAAGGACAATTCGACGCGTACATCTTTGACTGCGATGGCACGCTCGCGGACACGATGCCATTGCACTACCAGGCATGGCTGGCAGTCTTGAAGGAACACGGGTGCGATTTCCCGGAGGCATTTTTCTATCAACTCGGCGGCGTGCCGACCGAGGGGATCGTCGAGATCCTCAACGAACGCCACGGTCGTTCGATGCCGGTACGGGAAACGGCGGCGATCAAGGATGAGATGTTCATCCAGATGATTCCGCAGACGATGCCGATCGAGCCGGTGGTGGATCTGGTGCATCAGTTTCACGGGGTGAAGCCGCTGGCCGTTGCGTCGGGGGGCAAGCGCGAGATCGTGAGGAAAACCCTCGACGCGCTGGGAATCCTGGGGAAGTTTCAGGCGATCGTCACCGTGGAAGATTATCGCCACGGCAAACCGGCGCCGGACCCGTTCCTCGAAGCGGCGCGGCAACTCGGCATCGCCCCCGAGAAATGCCTGGTGTTCGAGGACACCACGGCAGGCATCGCGTCGGCGCGGGCCGCCAACATGCAGTGGGTGCTCGTCCAACCACCGGTCCGCAAACCGTGAACCACGAGCAAATCACGCAATTGCTGCAGGACTTGGTGCGGATACCGAGTGTCAGTCCGCTCGGCGATCCGGGTACGGTGGCAAAGAACACCGGGGAGGCGCGAGTCGCCGAGTATGTTGCCGACTTTCTTCGCAAGCTGGCACTCGATGTGGAACTCCAGAACGTCGAGCCGGGTCGTCCGAACGTCGTTGGCAAATTTTCTTCGCGCGGTGCGCGCCAGTCGGTTGCCTTCGCGCCGCACACCGATACCGTCAGCGTGTCGGGCATGACGATCGACCCGTTTGGCGGCGAGGTTCGTGAGGGGAAGCTCCATGGCCGGGGCGCGTGCGACACAAAAGGTTCACTGGCAGCGATGCTGGCGGCGGTGGCGAATGTGGTTCGTCAGAAAGAGTTTCGCGAGGGAGAGCTCGACATTTATTTTTGCGCGTTGATGGGGGAGGAAAGCGGCAGTCACGGCGCCCGCGCACTTTTGCAGCGAGGGTTTCGCGCCGATTTCGCCATTGCCGGCGAGCCGACGAACTGCCGAGTGGTTCACACACACAAAGGCGCGATTGCGTTTCGGATCATCACGCGCGGGAAGAGCGTCCACAGTTCCATGCCGGAACGGGGCGAAAGCGCGATCAAGAAAATGGCGGGCGTTGTGGATTATCTACTCGGGGAGTACACCGACTCGCTGAAACGAATCCATGACCCGATCCTCGGCTCGCCCGCCATCAATGTCGGCATCATCCGTGGCGGTTCGCAAATAAACATCGTGCCGGAGTACTGCGAAATCGAAGTCGACCGCCGCACCGTGCCCGGGGAGAACCACGAGGAAATTCTGCGGCAATTGCGCGACCGTTTGTCCGTCGAAGTGGAACTGATTGGCGTCTGCGGGCCGTTGTACACCGATCCGCAGAATCCGTTTGTCCGGGCGCTCGGCCAGGAAACGGTTGGCGCGCCGTGGTTTTGTGACGCGGCTTTTTTTGCGGCGCAAGGTATCCCTGCCGTCGCGTTCGGCCCCGGCAACGTGGCCCAGGCCCACACCGCCGACGAGTTTGTCGAACTGGACGAGGTGTTCCGCACCGCGCAAATCATCGAAGAGTTTCTGCTGACCTGTGGCCGGGCTGCCGAACGCGCATGAGCGAAACCGACGCAACCATTACCGGTTTTGCAGTTCGTGATGCAAAATGCTGAGCGTGTAAATCGCGGCGGTCTCGGCACGGAGCACGAGCGGGCCGAGCGAGAGCGGCAGGCAGCCGGCGGATTTCGCCAGGTTGAGTTCCGCGGGAGTGAAATCGCCTTCGGGGCCGATGAGAATCAGGACAGAGAACGTGCCGGAGTGCCCAGGTGCTGAAGCTCCGGGGAGAATCGTCTTGAGCGGTTTTGCATCCGGTTGGAGTGACGCGATCAGTTTGAGGTCGCATTTGGGCAACGCTCCCAGAAAATCGCGCGCCTTCTGGGGCGGTTGGATTTCAGGCAGCCAGTTGTTGCCGCATTGCTTGCAGGATTCGAGGGCGATCTCGCGCCACCGATCCATTCTTCTGGAATCGTCGTCGAGTTTCACAAGAGTGCGTTCCGAAGCCAGCGGCACGATGGACGCCACACCCAATTCCGTCGCCTTCTGCACGATCAGGTCCATGCTCTTCTTCGGGATCGCCTGGGCAAGCGTGATGCGGATGGGAAGCGCGGGTGTGGTGGTCTGCGTCAACACCTTGAGACGGACTGTATCCTTGGTGATTTCCGCAATTGCGCACTGCGCTTCATGTCCGCGCCCATCGAACGCGTTCAACGTATCGCCGGCCTCGAGCCGGAGCACGTGCAAGGCGTGATGGGCCTCTTCAGCGCTGAGGGTTGGCTGCTGGAGATTGGGAAGGAAGAAACGGTGCATGATTGGATGCCGCTCCTTTTAACGTGTCACTTTCCGCCAAAAAACCGCTTGGCCTTGTCCAGAAACAACTTCAGTTGCGGATAGGATTCGTCGTTGGCGAGGGCGGCAAACTCGTCGAGTTTTTCGCGTTGGGCACGGGAGAGACGCGCGGGGACTTCGACCATGACGTGGACATGCTGGTCGCCGTGACCGTGACCGTGGACGTTGGGCATCCCCTTGCCGCGGAGGCGAAAGAGCGTGCCGCTTTGGGTGCCCGCGGGAATTTTCAACCGGGCCGCGCCGGTGAGCGTCGGGACTTCAATCTCGCCGCCCAACGCCGCCATGGGGAAATTAATCGGCACCTCACACAGCAGATCGTCGCCGTGTCGCGTGAAAATATCATGTTCGTGGACGTGGACAACGACGTAGAGGTCACCGGCGGGCCCGCCACGCCCGCCCGCTTCGCCGTTGCCCGAGCTGCGCAGGCGCGAACCCTCCTCGATGCCGGCGGGGATGCGCACTTTCAGTTTGGTGCGATGTTGCATGCGGCCTTCGCCGCCGCAGCGTTTGCAGGGATTGGTGACAATCTGCCCGGCGCCATTGCACCGCGGGCAGGTAGACGCGACCGTGAAAAACCCTCGGGAGTGCGCCACCTGTCCCTGACCGTGACACGTCGGGCAGGTCTCGGCCTGCGACCCGTCGGTGGCCCCGCGCCCGTGGCACTCGGGACAGGTGTCGAGCTTGTTGAAGGTGATTTCCTTCTCGATGCCGCGCGCCGCCTCTTCGAGATCGATCTCCAAATCGTAGCGCAGGTCGTTGCCGCGCTGCGCGCCGCCTCGGGAACGGCGACTGCCGGCCCCGCCGCCGAAAGCCTGTTCCAGGAAATCGTCAAAGATGCCGCCGCCGGCGCCACCGAAAACATCGCGGAAGATCTCAAACGGATCGTGGAACCCGCCCCCCGGATACTGGCCGCCGGCTCCCGCACCACTACCCGGCCCGAACGCCGCGTGGCCAAAACGATCGTAGGTGGGGCGTTTTTGTTGGTCGCTGAGGACCTCATAGGCTTCGCCGAGTTCCTTGAATTTTTCTTCGGCCTCTTTGTCACCGGGGTTCTTGTCGGGATGGTACTTGAGGGCGAGCTTGCGATAGGCCCGCTTGATTTCCTCTTCCGTAGCCTCGCGCCCGACCCCCAGCACCTCGTAGTAATCGCGCTTGGTCATTCGGAGCTCTCGGGAGGCGTGTCGGTCTTTGCGGCAGAGTCGGCCTCGGCGATCTGGCCTTTGCTGACGACCACGCGGGCGGGACGCAAAAGGCGTTCGGCAAGTTTGTACCCGCGTTGAAGCTGTTCGACCACGTGGCCTTCGGGATGTTCGCCAGACTCGATGTGGCTGACCGCCTCGTGGAGGTTTGGATCGAACGGATGCCCCGCGCTGGTCGTGACGTCCTGGAGGCCGAATTCAGCGAGCGAGCGGCGGAACTGGCTGTACACCTGGGTGATGCCGTCGAGGAGCGAAGCATTGTCCGCGCCGTGTTTTTGCGCGGCGTCGATGGCGCGCTCGAGGTTGTCGAGCACCGGCAGCAGTGCGGCCACGACGCGTTCGGACGTGTACCGAGCCAACTCCTCCTTCTCACGCGCGACCCGTTTGCGATAGTTCTCAAGCTCCGCGGCCGCGCGCAGGAATTTGTCCCAGTTCTCGTCGGCCTTGGCGGCCCTGGCCTTCAAGTCTTCCAATTCTTCCACGGAAATGGAGTCGATCGCAACTGGTTCGGCTTTCGCCACGGTCTCGCCCTCGGCGGCAGAGGCGGGATCAGGTGGCGCAGGCTTTGGGTGTTTGTTCTTGGCGGTCATAAAAACTGGCAGACTACAATGGGGCAGAGTTACGCCTTTTTCAAGTATTTGACCATCCGCAGAGTGTTTCCGGTTTGGTCGTTGGAGTTGTACTGCACTTCGTCCATAAAATTGCGCATGATAAAGATGCCATAGCCGTTGCGTTTCATTTCGCGCAGGCGGTCCTCGATGTCGACGGGGCGGTAATTGGCGAAATCGAAGCGTTGGCCGTGATCGTTGATCTCGACGACGAGGCGACTGCCTTCCGTGCGGACATCAAGACGGATCTCGGGGTCGCGATGTTGCCAGCACCACTCTTTATCGGGGGAATAGGCGTGCTTGACGACGTTGGAACAGGCTTCGTCCACGGCCATCTCGATTTTGGCAGCCGCATCTTCGTCAAACCCGACTTTGCGGGCCAGGTCGCCAACAATGACGCGGATATGGGCGAGATAACTCCCGTGACCCGGCGCCTGGAGAAGCAGCTTGTGGGTCGATTCCTTGCGACGGATGTTGTCGGGCGAATCCATGGAACCTGGAGCAGACGGCTTACCTCGTTGCGAAGCTGGCGACGGCATCCTCTTCGGTATTATGCACGCGAAGGACCTTCGTGAACCCCAGCAACTCGATGATCTTGTAGATCCGATCGGGAACGTTGAGCAGTCGTACGTCGCCGTTGTGTTCGCGGGCTTGCTTGGCGAATCCGATGAGCGCGCCGAGACCGGCGCTACCGACGTAGTCAAGCTCCTGACAATCCAGTACGACATAGTACCGGCCTTGTTGGAAAAAGGCGTTCAGTTGCGCTTCGAGGCGCGGGAATGAATACATGTCCAGGGACCCGCTCAATCGTATCAATTGCACGAGGCCGCGGGGCTCGGGATCAATTCGAAACTCTTTCATACCGGCTGCCTCCAACCGTTGGTTCGCTGAACGTCATGCTGCTGCCTCTTCACTAATGCCACGCGATTTCCTCCACAAAGCCGCTATTTCCTGGTGTCCTGGTTTCGGTGCCGGCGCTGGACGGCGTCGCGCAGGAAGCGGGTCAGCTCCCGGAACTTCGGCGCATTGCGTTCATCGGCTCGTACCAGATTGTCATGCGCTTCAATCATCAGGTCCGCGGTCTCGTCCTTGTCCAACGGATGGGTGAACTGTGTGAGATCGGTATCAGGCAGCTTGCGACAATCGGCTTCTGCCAGCGGCGCGGGAGCGATCGAGTTCACGGTGAACAGCCGGTCCAGGCCAAGTGTTTGCAGCAATTCCAGGTTGCGTGGAGCGATGTTGACGATATGAACGGTGGCCAACTTTCCGTTTTGCCGCAGGTGCAAGCCGATGCCCGCCAGCACTCCGAGGAACGTGCTGTCCATGCCCTGACACTGGCTGAGGTCGATGACAAATTCCATCTGTCCCTCATCGATCTTCTGCAGGGCGAACAGACGCAACGGCTGGCTGTTCCGAAACGTTCCGCGACCGACGACGCGGACATAGACCCGATTCTCTATACAGCCTACAGAGATTCCTTTCGACGGCTCATTCACTATGCGGCCCCATGATCTTACACTGTCACAATACAATGGAACAGACCCGGACGAAAGGGCAAATTTAGGTTCGTCAAGATCACCATGCCCAATGAAGCGTGCGAACTTCACCGGGGATTGGGCGCTTTCGACTCCGCGGCATGGTAGCCGTTACAAATCACCAGATAGACCTCACGATCCAACCCCCGATACCTTGGCGCTCGAAGCAGTTGTGGTTCTCCAACCCGCTCGAAATAAAGGCGAAGTTGAGACCGTAAATCCGCAGTGGGATTGGGGACGACAACAATCGCCGGTCGGCCCTCGAATTTCACCAGGTCCGTCCAATAGCGGTAGCCCAAGCCCTGTCCGCCCGTGGCGAACATGTTGACGCAGTCGTTCGGGTCGCGCAAGTGGAAGCCAAGTTCGGCGGCAATGTTGTATTTGTCCATCCCCAGCAGGAACGGCTCCTGTTTGGTTTCGTCCCGCACCTTGACGCGCACGGCGTCCACCTGCTGCGAGACCGTCTGCCAACCACCGGCATGGGCGTAGGCGAGAAAATTCGGAACTCCCCACGCCAGGCTCGTATGCCCGAACACGATGGCCAGACCGCAGAGGGCGACCGTCCCCCATGCGCCGCATCGCCAGCGTTTCGCCCGCGCTGGTCGGTCGCTTTCGAGACCATCGAGTGCCATCGCCGACGCGCCCAATGACAACGACAGGAACGCAGGCGCCGTCCAATTCATATGGATCTGCGTTTTGAAACTGGCGGCGGCAAAGAGAAAGAACAACGGCAGCGAGAACGACGCGACAAAGTTCCAGTTGTCGTCGCGCTGCCACCAGCCACGACGGACCCCGCGCGCAGCCGCGCTGGCGAACAGCGCGAACAACAGCGGCGTGAGGACGCCGAGTTGGACAAGCCAGAAGAGCAGGACGTCCCGCAGCGTGTTCTTCGGTATCCCCGCCGTGCGCGAGGATTGAAAGAGGAACGAAGCCCACGCATGATGTGAGTTCCAGATGATCACCGGGCTGAACACCGCCAGCGCGATCGGCAATGCCAGCCACGGTTCGGCACGGCGGAGCCAGTGACGGTGGTTCGGTGACAGCAACAGGAACCACAGCAGCGACGGCGCCAGCAGCACCCCATAATACTTGGAGAGCAGCGCCCCGCCGAACGTGACGCCCGCCAGCAACCAGTACCAGCCGCGACGCGTATGCAGGGCCTTGGAAATCAGGTACAGCGTCGCCACCCAGAAGAACAGCAGCGGTGCGTCAGGCGTCACGAGCAACCCCGTGCCGACGTAGACCGGTGCCAGCGTGAACATCAACGTCGCCAACAGCCCTGCGCGTTTCCCGAACCACATCCGCCCCGTCAGGAACAGCAGCCCGGCCGTTGCCACCCACAGCACGAACGTCATGACCCGGACACCCATGGCCGTGTCACCCAGCATGGCGGTTCCCAGGGTGATGAACCACGCCACCATCGGCGGATGATCGAAGTAGCCGAGCGCGGGATGTTTCGCGTACGTCCAGTAGTACGCCTCTTCGGGAATCAGTTCGATCACCCCGCACAGCAGAAACCGCAGCAGTGTCAAACCCGCCACAATCACCACGACCGCCACGCACAAACCGTTGCCCGGCTTGCGGGACGTCGCAGCGTTGGTTTCGAGTTCTTCGGGCATGGTCACACGAACGACTTCACGCCGTATACTGGCACGCTCAATTTGCCCCCGTCCAGACGGAAACGCGGTGCCGTTTTGTAGGGGCGCACCCCTGCGTGCGCCCGTCGTTGAACAGAGTGCGCCGCTCCTGCCGTCCCCTCCCACGGAGGGGGAATGGGGGTGGGTTCTCTTGTTCGGCGCAGGTCTCCCGACCGCGCCGCTCCGGTTTGACCGCACGGCATGCGTCATTCCGACAGGCCGGGAGACCTTCGGTCGAAATCCGTGCGGGGTCGGGAGACCCTCGCACGAACCGGGTGAGGCAGACACGGAGGTCTGCCCCTACGGCAGCGAGATGCCGATGCGGTAGAACTCCTGCGGCGGAATCGGGTTCGTGTCGGTCATCGTGAGCTGATTGCCATCGGTCAACAGACCCGCGTACGTCGTGAGTGGTAGCCAGACCGACACGAAGTACGGCAAACCGTGAAGAAACGGCGGCTCGTCCTTCGGACCGTCACCACCTTGCTGGCCGGTCGCGTCCACACGCAATCAACTGCCGTTGCGTCCGTCCATACCTCTAGACCCCGACTCCAACCCAAAACCGCCTGAGCCACTCGTGATGCCGGGGGTCACGCCCAGCCGGGCAGCCTGAACGCCTCAGGTTTCGCGTCCATTGACCGCAGCAACCCGCCAGTGTGAATGCCATTCGACACTTGCGAAGTCGCGCACATTTTTGTATTCATAGTGAGGATTGTAACACCACTTACGTTGGGAGAACTCGCAGGCTGATGCAGCATACGAAAACGAGTCAGGAAGGTATCTTTCACGCGCCCTTGAAGCCGAAGGATTCTGAGACACAGACCGAAGGTTGCAGGCATACTAATCCGCCTATCTGCAAGTACCATTCGACGCCGTCTGTCTGTGCATTTGTCCGTGCCGACGGAATAGCGACGCGAAGTTCCGGCAGGATTATCGCGCTCTTCTTGACTACAGCAGGAGGCTCAATCACGAATTACAGGCGAAGAAAGTAACCGAGGCCGAGCGCGGCTTCCTAATCAGCGCGATCTTGATTGCGTTACAGAACCAGGCTTTCGCGCAGAGTTTTCGCATTCAGCGGACGGCGAAACAACTGGCCGGTAATCTTCTGGCCACAATTCGCGCTGAATTTGAAAACGCCAATCTGCCCCAAGACAGAACAGAAGACCTCGTGCAGGCGTTCTCGTTCATCACCTGTATAATGGTCCTCACTGCGCATCGCCCGCATCCAAAAGGCAAGAAAACATGGTTCGGGTACTGGCGTGATGACGGTTTCATAAAAACCAAACATCGCGGGAGGATCGATGCAAACGAAGTATGGCCGGACATCAGGGCAAAATGGGTTAGTGCTTACCGCAGTCGTGAAATCACCGAAGGCTTCAGTGTGATGAGGGAAGTGACTGCTCAAAATGAATGGTGCGCAGAAGCATATTTAGAGACAGACTATGACTCAGTTAGTCGAGAATCGCTTGCGGGAGCGGCGAAGCGATATGTTCTAAACAACGTTATGCTGCTACATGAATGCCGCATTCGGGATGCCAATGAAAAACAAGATTGAGCTTACAGAGTTGCATCGCCTGTTCGACCTCAAGCACGGCAACAAACTCGATTTGAACAAAATGGAGCAATGCCCGCCCGCAACTAACGCGATCGCTTTCGTTGGCAGGTCCGGCGAAAGAAATGGCATCGTGGCATTCGTAAAGAAACTGGATGACTTGGAACCATACGACAGTGGCCTTATCACTGTGGCTCTGGGCGGCGCAGCGTTGTCGTCGTTCGTTCAGCCGAAGCCATTCTATACCGCCCAGAATATCGATGTGTTGAAACCGAGGGCCGAGATGTCTCTAGACGTCAAACTGTTCTATTGCCTATGCATTGAAGCAAACCGCTTCCGATACAGCACATTCGGACGCGAGGCAAATCGGACATTGAAAAACCTTGGCCTTCCCAAATTGGAATGTTTGCCGCAGTGGGTGAATGGCGTGACCAAGGCCGCAATCGAAGAATTGAACCATGATCTCAGTGAGGTACTTCGGCCGTAACGGGTTAATCTTCACCCCCCCCTCACCGCCGCTCCCATCCTCCAACAAACGCGTCCACGCACTGGGCGAATTCGCGGGCGTAGCCGCCTTCGAGGACGGCGAAGCAGGGTAACGCCGGAGCTGGTGATGCTGGCTGTGTGAAATCGGTCACGCGCCGGCCAATCTCGTAGAACGTCTCGACCTCCAATCCCATGTGCGTAATCGGGTCGTTCTTGTACGAATCGAACCCTGCGGAAACAGCGAGCAGTTGCGGATCGAAACCGCGAATGCGGTCCATCGCCTTATCGAATGTCTCCAGGAACTCGTCGGGGCCGGTGCCCGGCGCGAGCGGATAGTTGACGCAATTGCCTGCGGACGCGAAACCCGTGCCGGGATAACAGGGCGATTGGTGCATCGAGACGAACAGCACACGCTCGTCGCCGCGAAAGATGTCCTCTGTGCCGTTCCCATGATGGCAATCGAAATCGAGGATGGCAACGCGCTGCACGCCGGGCGAGGTCTGGAGCACTTTGGCGACCGCAATGGCGATGTTGTTGAAATAGCAGAATCCCATTACGCGATTGCGTTCGGCGTGATGGCCGGGCGGACGCATCAGGGAAAACGCGGGTCGACCGGCCAGCGCGTGTTCGGCGGCGTTTATGGCGGCGCCGGCCGAGAGCTTCGCGATCTCGAAGATGTCCGGGAAAAACGGCGTGTCGACATCATCAAATCCGCCCGAACGGACGGCCTCCAATTGTTCGCGAGTGTGAACCCGCAAAATATCCACGTCCGTGCACGCCGTGGGGACGACCCACGTGTGAAATTCCTTCTGCAACTGCGCCACCGTGGCGCGGACGCGTTCCGGGTTCTCAGGATGGCCGGCGGCAGCATAATCCAGGCAACGCGGAGAATAGAGAATCACCATGGCCGATTCCCGCATCATACCACCGCGCCGCGACCGCGCCAGCCAATCGTGTTGCATTGGCCGGATGCGTATGGTAACTTGACAGGAATTTTCGACAATGGCGCAGAGGCCGCGGATGAGCTATATTCTCACGTTTGGCCTCCCGAAGTGGTGTATTTATGGACGAAGACGACAATAAGGACTCTAAGAAGGGCCGGTTACCCCGGTTGAAGCGGTCGTCGGACGGTCGCGATCCGCGATTTCCCACCAGGTTCATTCTCCTGTGGGTGGTCATCCTGATCATGGTGCCCCTGTTTCTGAAGTTGCGGGCGTACCAGACGGACAACGTCGAGGAAAAGACCTACAGCGAGTTGCGCACCCTGGTCGAAGAGGGTGCCGTCAAGAAGGCCACGGTGTACCGCGGGGGTGACACCGTCGAGACCATCAAGGGCGATTACGACGAGGCTGCGCCCAACGGTGCGAAGAAGTCCGGCAAGTTCTCGACCAAGGTTGTCTGGAGCGACAACATCGAGAGGTTTTTCGACGATCACAAGGTCCCGCTCGAGTTCCAGCCGGCCAACCAGTTCTGGATGAACCTGTTGCTCTCGACCGCGCCGTTCGTGGGATTTGTCATCCTGCTGTATTTCATTTTCATCCGCCAGATCAAGATGGCCGGCAAAGGCGCCATGAGCTTCGGCAAATCGCGCGCCCGCATGCTCAGCCGCGACAAGAACAAGGTGACGTTCAAGGAAGTCGCCGGCATGCAGGAAGCCAAGGAAGAAGTCGAGGAGATCATCCAGTTCCTCAAGGACCCCAAAAAGTTTCAACGTCTCGGCGGACGCATCCCGAAAGGCGTGCTGATGGTCGGCCCGCCGGGTACGGGCAAGACCTTGCTCGCGAAAGCCATTGCTGGCGAAGCCGATGTCCCGTTCTTCAGCATCAGCGGCTCGGATTTCGTCGAGATGTTCGTCGGCGTCGGTGCCAGCCGCGTGCGTGACATGTTCGAACAGGGCAAAAAGAACGCGCCCTGCCTGATTTTCATCGACGAAATCGACGCGGTCGGCCGGTCGCGCTTCAGCGGCATCGGCGGCGGCCACGACGAGCGCGAGCAGACGCTGAACGCGTTGCTGGTGGAAATGGACGGGTTCGACACCCAGGAAGGCGTGATCATCATTGCCGCGACGAACCGCCCCGACGTGCTGGATGCCGCACTGCTGCGCCCGGGCCGGTTTGACCGCCAGATCGTCATCGACATGCCCGACGTCGGGGGTCGCGAAGAGATTCTCAAGGTCCACGCCCGTGCCGTGAAACTCTCCAAGGACGTGGATTTCAACGTCATCGCTCGCGGTACAGCCGGCTTCTCCGGCGCGGACCTCGCGAATTTGATCAACGAAGCCGCGTTGTTGGCGGCGCGCAACGACAAGAAGGGCGTCGGGATGGAAGAGATGGAAGAGGCCCGCGACAAGGTCCGGTGGGGCCGCGAACGCCGCAGCCGCGTGATGGACGACGCGGACAAGAAGTTGACCGCCTATCACGAGGCGGGTCACGCGCTGGTGATGGTCAAGCTCGAACACAGCGAGCCGCTGCACAAGGTCACCATCATCCCGCGCGGCATGTACCTCGGGGCCACGTTCCAATTGCCCCAGAAGGACAAGTTCAATCTCAATAAGAAACAGTTGATCGACCAGATTACCGGCATCATGGGCGGGCGCATCGCGGAGCAATTGATTTTTGGCGACTGCAACAGCGGCGCGTCCGGCGACATCAAGCAGGCCACGCACCTCGCCCGCAAGATGGTCACCGAGTGGGGCATGAGCGAGAAGATCGGCATGGTCAACGTCAGCGAACACGAAGAGCACATGTTCCTCGGCCGTGATCTGTTCAAGGGCCGCGAAGTCAGCGAACAGACCGCGCGCGAGGTGGATGAAGAAGTGCGTACGATCATCGATCAGTGCTACGCGCGGGCGAAGGAAATCCTGACGCAGAACAAGGAAAAGCTCATCGCGGTCGCTGAGGCGTTGCTCGAATACGAAACGCTCGACGGCGCGCTGATCGTGGAGATCATCGAAACCGGGAAGATGCAGAAGCCGCCGACGCACCCGCCGGGATTGTCATCCTCATCCACGTCGCCGCAGCCGGACAAGCCCAAGGCGGAACCAAGCCCCGAAGTTTTCCCTGCGCCGGGGATCGGCCCGTCGCCGGCCAACGCCTGATCGTTGGGCCGGTCACGATCACGCGTTCACATCGATGACCACGCGGCCGCGGATTTTTCCCGCGATCATCTGCTCGCTGAGCGCTGGCACGTCGTCCAACCGGGCCGTTTGCGTCAGCGCATCGAGTGTTTCCATCGGCAACTCGCGCGCCAGCCGCGTCCAGGCCGCGCGCCGCCGTTCCACCGGCATGGACCCGGATGAGACGCCGACCAGGCTTACTCCCCGTAGGATGAACGGGTAGACCGTGGTGTGGAGTTCCGCGCCGCCCGCCAACCCGACCGCCGCCACGCAACCATCGCGGTTCATCTGTCGCAGCATGGCGGACAGCGTTTCGCCACCAACGGTATCAACGGCGCCGGCCCAGTGTCCCGATTCGAGCGGCTTGTCACCTCGCCCCGCGAACGTGTGGCGACCGACGACTTCCCGGGCGCCGAGAGACTTCAAAAATTCGTGTGCACCCTCTTTGCCAGTCGACGCGACGACACGGTACCCGAGGTTGGCCAGCAACATCACCGCGAGACAACCCACGCCGCCCGTCGCGCCCGTGATCAACACATCGCCCTTGTCGGGCCGCACGCCGTGCTCCTCCAACACCATCACGCAAAACATCGCCGTCAGCCCCGCCGTGCCGATCGACATGGCGCGTTTCAACGTCAGACCTTCGGGCAGGGCCAACAGCCAATCGGCCTTCACGCGCGCCAGTTGCGCGAGTCCGCCCCAATGTTCCTCGCCCACGCCCCAGCCCGTGAGCACAACCTTGTCGCCCGGCTGGAACCGGGACGATTTCGATTCCGCGACCACGCCGGAAAAGTCAATGCCCGGAACCATTGGAAAACGACGGACGATCTTCCCGCGATTCGTTACCGCCAGCGCGTCCTTGTAGTTCAGGCTCGAATACGCGACCGAAACGAGGACATCCCCATCAGGCAATGAGCGCGTCGGCAAATCCTTGGCCCTGGCGTTTACGGAGCCGCCGGCCTTCTCCAGAACCAGTGCGCGGAATGTCTCGGGGAGTGGCATGACCGTCAATGGACTCCTGCGTGGATAGTATTCACTTCGTCTTCCGTGAGGAAGCCGTCGGCAGCGCCCGTCGTGCCGATCTTGTGAGCGGCAAAAATCGCGGCCTTCTGGATGGCAACATAAGGATCGTGCGACTTGTCGTAGAAATGGATGAAGGACGAGAATAGC
This sequence comes from Verrucomicrobiia bacterium, assembly GCA_050010195.1. GTDB lineage: Bacteria > Verrucomicrobiota > Verrucomicrobiia > Palsa-1439 > Palsa-1439 > Palsa-1439. Next base: position 36,310 of record JBEKLM010000006.1, on the reverse strand, counting down.
GCATCGCCCGCACCGATTGTATTCACAGTCTTTGGCGCAGGATGCGGTGGCACTCGTTCGAGGAAGTTGTCGCGCTTCACAGAGAGCACCGCGCCCGCCGCGCCCAGGCCGACCACGACAATCTCGTTGCCGAATCGGTTGACGACGTTGCGCGCCCAGTCTTCGGGAGGACAAGGCAACAACTCGTCGCTCATGAACAAGATGTCAGCCGCTGCCATGAAATCGCGGTTGTACTCATCGTCCAGGCTGGAGATTGCATGCACGTCGGTGGCGACGAACCGGCCGGTCTTCTTTGCCTGGGGCAGCAGGGAACGCGAGAAGTTGATGTTGCACAAGGCGAGGAGCGAGCAGCCGTCGCTGGCACGCGCAAAAAGATCGTGGGGATAGACGCATTCCTGGATATCTTTCAGGTCGACGTTGATTTGTCGCCGCCCCTCCTTGTCGAACAGAATCACCGAGTGCGGGGTTTGTTCCATGGTTCCCACGACGTATTCCGGGGAGATCCCGGCGCGTTTCAGCGCCCCTTTGGCGAACTCGCCCGCGAAGTCGGCGCCGACCATCGACGCGAAATGCACATCATTGCCCAGCCTGGTCAGCGCCTTGGCCACGTTGAAGCCGACGCCCGACACGCTGCTGCAGACACCGTGGAACGGATAGCGCACCGGCGCGTACAAGATCGGAAAACCATCGACGCGCAGGGTCACTTCGAGATTGATCAAACCGGAGACGAAGATTCGGCTCATGCGCCTCCACGGTAGCAAGACGCCAACGTGCGGCAAGGTTTTTCCAGTTTGTGTCGGTGCGCCATTGGCGTAGACTCGGTGCGCTATGTTGACGAAACAACAGGACGCCTATGGCCGGATCGTGTGGAATTATCTTCACGGCAAGTCCACCCGGGAAATCATCGAGCGCGATGATGGCTGGTTTGATACGTCGGGTGGCGCACCGTTTTACTTCGCGGAATTCAAGGACTGGCCGCGGCATCAGCAAGCGGCAATGAAATATGTGGGCGGACGCGTGCTGGATGTTGGTTGTGGCGCGGGTCGCTGTTCCCTGTATCTGCAAAGGCGCGGGCAGCCGGTCGTCGGGATCGACGCGTCGCCATTGGCGATCCAGACGAGTCGGAAACGCGGGGTGAAAGACGCCCGGGTGTTGCCGTTCATGCAGATCCATCGCGGGCTCGGCCGATTCGACACGATCCTGATGATGGGGAATAATTTCGGGTTGTTCGGCGGCCGGCGACGGGCACGCTGGCTGTTGCGGCGATTGCACAGGCTCACGACGCCCGACGCACGGATTGTCGCAGAGTCAAACGCCGTGTATCAGACGAAGAATCCGGATCATTTGCGGTACCACAGGTTCAATCGACGCCGGGGCCGGATGAGCGGCCAGTTGCGCATCCGGATCCGGTACCAGCGGTATTGCACGCCGTGGTTCGATTACCTGATGGTGTCACCCGTCGAGATGAAAGCGATTTTGGCAGGCACCGGCTGGCGCGTACAACGGTTCCTGAAGTCCTCCGGCCCCACGTACGTGGCGGTAATTGAGAAGGACAAAGAGAGAAACAACCAATTGGAGTGAATTGGACGTAGTCCGATCTTCTTTCTAATGAAACCAAAAAAGTCACCGCTGGGCGCGGAAGAGCAGGAGCGGATTCTCGCTCAACTCCGGCGGGATGCCGAGACCCGGTTGAGGGGCTATCGAGAGCGGGCGCTGGCGCTGTTCCCGCATGTCTGCGCCAGTTGCGGACGCGAGTTTTCCGGCAAACGGCTGAAGGAGTTGACGGTACATCACAAGGACCACAACCACGAAAACAATCCGCCCGACGGCAGCAATTGGGAACTGCTGTGCATCTACTGCCACGACCACGAGCACGAGAAATACAAACTGAAGGGTTATGTCGACGGTGCGGAACCGGCCGAAAAACCGAAAGGCTCGTCCATCGCCAAGCCATTCGCCAATCTGGATGATCTATTGAAGGAAAAAGGCGCGGACTCGAAACCTGCGGACGAATGATGTGTCCCGCGACGTTCCCCGGGAGATTCTAACTTTCGATTTCTGAAATCTCGGTAGCAGTAAGTTGCAACTCCGCACCACGAATCACACCATCCACCTGTTTGGCATTTCGCCCGCCCACGATCGCACCGGTCACGGCCGGGTGCCGGAGCGTCCACGCAATGGCGACCTCACCGGGATTGCAGCCGTGACGTTTGGCGACCGTGCGCAATCGATCAACGAGAGCGAGGTTTTGCGAGAGTTTGGGTTCCTTGAACTCCGGGCTTCGACTGCGCCAGTCGGAAGCGGGAAGTGCCGCGGCCCGTTCCCGCGTCATGGCGCCGGTGAGCAGACCGGAACCCATCGGGGAATACACAATCACGCCGATGCCGTTCTGCCGGCAGTAGGGAAGGATCTCCCGCTCGATGTCGCGACGGATGAGCGAGTACGGCGGTTGCAATGACGTGACCGGGGCGATCGCCCCGGCGAGGCGCAATTGTTCGACATTGAAATTGCAGACGCCAATCCACCGCACCTTGCCCTGCTTGCGCAGGTTCGCCAACTCCGTCCAGCCTTCTTCGGTTTCCGCTGGATCGCCCGCAGGCCAATGGATCTGATAGAGGTCAATCGTGTCCACGCGGAGACGCCGGAGGCTGGCGTCGCACTCCTGGCGGATCGACCGGGCCTTCAGCGAGGTGGCAATCTCCCGCTTCTCATTCCAGACCCGCACGCATTTGGTAAAGATGTAGGGCCGTTGACCGGGCCACGCGGCGAGTGCTTTCGCGACGACTTCTTCCGAATGTCCGAGACCGTAGACTGCTGCCGTGTCAATCCAGTTGATCCCGAGTTCCAGGGCGCGATGGAGGGCGGCAATCGAGTCGGCGTCGTCCTGATGGCCCCAGCCAAATTGCCAGTCACCACCGCCAATGGCCCACGCCCCGAATCCGATCCGTGTGATATTCAGGTCGGAATTACCAAGTTGTCGGGTCTTCATGGCCTGTGCCTCCATTCGTGACGATAGGAGATACCGGGAAGAAATTCAATCCCCCGCGGCTGACGGGACCGTTTCTGCGGTTGTTTCTGGAGCGGGACGGCGTACAGTGCCCGTGTGGCTACGAGTCTTCAATGGGACAGGACGCGCACGCTGGTCATGGGTGTGCTTAACGTGACGCCGGATTCGTTTTCCGGAGACACGCGATGAGCGCAAATGATTCTGTCTGGAAAGACGACAAACTCGCACGGCGGTTCTTGGAGGGAGTACGTGGAGCGATACCGCTGGCGCGCGAGCAGTTGCTGGTGATGCTGCGTTTACTCGATACGCGCCGGCGACCGGTTCGCCGGTTTCTTGATCTCGGCTGCGGCGATGGGATTCTCGGGCGGACTATCCTCTCGGCACACCCAAACGCCCGCGGTTTGTTTGTGGATTTCTCGCCAGCCATGCTGACGGCTTGTCGGCAACGGCTGCGCCGCTGCAGGCGACAAATCACGATACTGGAATTGGATTACGGAAAAGCCGGTTGGGAGAAGAGGATGCGACCGCATGGGCCGTTTGACGCGATTGTATCCGGCTTCTCGATTCATCACCAACCGGACGTACGGAAACAGCAACTCTATCGGGAAATCCTCGATCTACTGGCGCCGGGCGGTTGGTTTATCAACCTGGAGCACGTCGCACCGATTGGTCCAGTCACGCACGCGTTGTTCGAGCAGGGCATGGTGGAGAACATCTGGCGGTTGCATCAACGACAGGGCCGATCGATCAGTCGCGCGGCCGTGCGCCGGCATTTCGTTCGGCGCAAAGACCAGCACGCCAACATCCTCACGCCGGTCGAGGTGCAATGTGCCTGGCTGCGGCGGATTGGGTTCGCTGATGTGGACTGTTATCTGAAAGTGCACGAACTGGCAGTGTTCGGGGGACGTCGTTCTCGCGCTGGCTGAAGTAACGGGACGGAAACAAGCCGTGGGTCGCCGGTGACTGGCGAACACGTAGGATTTGTTTCTTCCGCGGGTTGGCATACACTGGAACCGTGACGCAGACGTTTCAATGGGACACGGCGCGCACGCTGATCATGGGTGTGCTTAACGTGACCCCCGATTCGTTTTCGGACGGCGGGAGTTTTCTGGACGTGAACACCGCGGTCGGGCACGCGCGGGAAATGGCGGAAGCCGGGGCCGACATCGTTGATATCGGGGGCGAGAGCACGCGGCCCGGCGCGACGCCGGTGAGCGCGGAGGAGGAATCGCGGCGGGTCTTGCCGGTGGTCGAACATTTGCGAGATTTGATTGTCTCCGTGGACACGACGAAATCCCTCGTCGCCGAGAAGGCGCTCGCGGCAGGCGCGCGCATCGTAAATGACATCAGCGCGCTACGGTTCGACCCGAGAATGATTGATGTTGTGCGCGACGCTGGCGCGGGAGTGGTGTTGATGCATATGCAGGGTACGCCGCAAACCATGCAGCAGGCTCCGCGGTACGACGATGTGGTTACCGAAGTGCGGTCGTTCCTGGCGGAGCGGATCGACTTTGCCGTGTCGCAGGGGCTGAAAAAATCGCAAATCGCCGTTGACCCGGGTATCGGGTTCGGCAAAACTGTGGGACACAACCTACAGTTGCTGGCGCGCCTGGGCGAATTCGGTTCGCTGGGTTGCCCGGTGGTGGTCGGCACGTCGAGAAAGTCGTTCCTCAGCAAGGTGCTGGCCGCGACGGGGGCGAAGCGCGCGGGCGAGGCGGACGCGCGGCTCTGGGGAACAGCCGCGACGGTCGCCTGGGCGGTCGCGCAGGGGACGCGCGTGGTGCGCGTGCATGACGTGGCCGAAATGTCGGACGTGGTTCGCATGGTGGAAGCGATACGGCAGGCACGGTAGCAATCAATGGAACTCATTCTGGATATCATCGCCGCGTATTGGAAACCGGTCTTCGAGATCGCGTTGCTGGCGGCGTTTTTTTATTACACGTTCCTCTTGTTTCGCGGGACGCGCGGGGCCGCCGTGCTCACGGGGTTCGTCATCGTCCTGCTCGGCATCGTGGGCGTGACGCAGATTTTTCAACTGGACGTGATCAATTGGATTCTCAGCCGGTTCCTCGCCTTCCTGGCGATTGCGGTGCTGGTCATTTTTCAACCGGAATTGCGGCGGGCGCTCGCGGAAGTCGGGAGCCGCCAGTTCTTTTGGAGCCCGAAACAGCGCGGCCAGATGGTCGATGTGCTGGTCGAGACGGCCCGGTCCCTGTCCCAGAAGCGCTGCGGCGGCCTGATGGCCGTCGAGCGCGAGATCGGGTTCCGCGGCGTCATCGAGACCGGCGTGCGGATCGGCGCGAAAGCCACGCCCGAATTGCTGACCACCATTTTCTTTCCCAATACGCCGTTGCACGACGGCGGCGTGGTGTTGCGCGGGGATGAGATCGTGGCGGCGGCCTGCGTGTTTCCGTTGACGCAACGGAAGGGGCTGAGCGCCAGCACGGGCATGCGCCATCGCGCCGCGATGGGATTGACAGAGGAGACGGATGCGGTGGTGGTGGTGGTGAGCGAGGAGACGGGAGAGATTTCGGTGGCGCATCGCGGGCATCTGGTGCAGGGATTGGACGTGGACGGGTTGACCGCGTTTTTGACGACCACGCTGACGTCGGCGTCGCGCCGCAGCACCTGGCTGGCGGACCTGACCCGGCGCATCTTCGGCAATACCATGATGCGGGAGGCGGTCGCCAAGGAGGATGGCAGCGGCGGGCCGGCGGAAATGTTCGAGAGTCATGACCGCAGCCAGTCCCGGGAGCATTCCGACAAACACCACGAGGAAGCGAAGTCATGATCGGTTGGGTTACGAACGATGCGCGCCTCAAATTGATATCGCTGCTGCTGGCGACGTGCACCTGGTTTTTCGTGAAGGGTATCACCAGTGACTGGCGCTTGATCGAAGGCGTGCCGCTGGAGGTCAAAGCGCGGACGGGATCGACGGTGTTACAAGCCAGCGCGACCACCGCCAATGTGACCGTACGCGGCACGCGCGAGGACGTGCGCCAGGTTTCGCGGCAGGATTTGTCGGTAGTGGTGGACCTGAGCCAGGACGATCGCGTGGGACCGATCGCGGTCAAGCTGACCCCGAAATCGATCCGCCATTCCCGGCGCGTTCAGGTGTCCGAGATCGACCCGCCCGAGGTCACGGTCAATGTGGACCAGATGATCGAGCGCGAGCTGCCGGTGCAGCCGCAGTTTAGCGGCGAGCTGTCGCCCAATTTGTCCGTCGAGCGTGTGGTTATCCAGCCGGACACAATCCGGGAACGAGGGCCCAAGACGCTGTTGAACAGCATGACCCATGTGAGCACGCTGCCCATCGACGTCACGGGACGGCGGACGTCGTTCCGCGAACGCGTCGAGTTGGCGCCGCTGGCGTTTCCGGAAGGATTGACGCAACGGCATTGGGTGGAGGTGGACGTGCGAATTGGGACGGGTCAATCGGTTGACAGCCCGCCAGAGCGGGGTGTAGAAAAGATTCCGTAACCTTATGGGAAATGGCAAGAAGCTGTTCGGCACGGACGGGGTGCGCGGCGTCGCCAACGTCGAGCCGGTCACCTCGGAAACGGCCTTGAAACTCGGTCGCGCGGCGGCGCATGTGTTCAAGTCGCGCGCACCCGTGGCCAAGGGACATGGCCGCCACAAGATTGTGGTCGGCAAGGACACGCGGTTGAGCGGTTACATGCTGGAAAACGCCATCTCGGCCGGCATCCTCTCCATGGGCGTGGACGTGTTGTTCATTGGTCCGCTGCCCACACCGGGCGTCGCCTACACGACGCGCTCACTGCGCGCGGACGCGGGCATCGTGCTGACCGCGTCGCATAATCCCTACGAAGACAATGGCATCAAGTTTTTCCGGGACGACGGATACAAGCTCGATGACGCCATCGAGAAGCAGATTGAAGACCTGGTGTTCAGCGGCGAGATCGAGAAGATCCGGCCGACGGCGGACGCGATTGGCAAAGCGGTGCGTATCGACGACGCGCTCGGGCGGTATGTCGAGTTTGCGAAAGCGGCGTTTCCGAAGGGCATGACGCTGGAAGGTCTCCACATCGTGGTGGATGTGGGGAACGGGGCCACCTACAAGAGCACGCCGTGTGTGCTGCAGGAGTTGGGGGCCCGGGTCACGGTCCTCAACAACCGGCCCGATGGCACCAACATCAACAAGGACTGCGGCAGCACGTACCCGGAGGTGATTTGTCGGGCCGTGCGCGAACACGGGGCGGATATCGGCATTTCTCACGACGGCGACGGTGATCGCGTGCAGTTGTGCGATGAGACGGGCAATCTCGTGGATGGCGACGACGTGCTGGCAATCACGGCGCTGGACTGGATCGGGCGGGGCACGCTCAAGAAGAACACGCTCGTGGCGACGGTCATGAGCAACCTTGGATTGGACCATGCCATCCGCCAGGCGGGCGGACAGGTCGTGAAGACGCAAGTGGGCGACCGCTACGTGATCGAGCGGATGTTGCAGGATGACCTCAACGTCGGCGGCGAGCAGTCCGGTCACATGATCTTTCGCGATTTCACCACGACGGGCGATGGCATCGTCAGCGCCCTTCAGGTCTTGCGCATCATGACGGACTCGGGCAAGCGACTGAGTGAGTTGCGCAAAGTTTGCACGAAGTTTCCGCAGGTGGTCGTGAACATCCGGGTGAAAGACAAGCCTGCGTGGGAGACGCTGCCTGACGTGATGAAACTCGTCAAAGACGTCGAAGCCAAACTCAACGGACAGGGCCGGGTGCTGCTCCGGTATTCCGGCACCGAACCCAAAGCCCGCCTGCTCATCGAAGGTCCCGATGCCGCGCAGATCAAATCGTTTGCTGACGAAATCGCCGGAATGATTCGGGAGAAGATTGGTGCAGCGTAGGCCGAAAGTTGCAGTTCAAAACGGGGCGAAGTAGTAATTATTGCCTTGGTTGCCGAACCAGCCGATCGAGAGTCCCTGATCGATGCTGTCATCTGACTTTGTCATGGCTTCGGCGGTGGCATGGCCGTCACACCAGACAACGTTGGCGCGATTGCGGTGACGGAAGTGAATGGACGGCGTCGGTTCGCCGTACAACGCACCGGCGGCGCTGAGGAATTTGTCGGGTTCCGCAAAGGAATACTCGATCAAGAAAGTCTGGCCGGCGCTGTACTGGGCGAACGCGGTATCGCAGAACATGACGGTCGAGCTGGGGCGCGTGATCTCTTCGGGCTTCATGCCGAGCTTGCTGGCCGCTTCGGTATAGCCGAGAACGTAACTGCGCGAGCCGACGCCGAGATAGTTGTACCCGTATCCGCCGCAGCCGGCCTCGAACGCCGCGTCTCCCGAAGTGACGAGGCCCAGGTTGAACGTGGACGGGCAGGCGCGCACGGCCTTGCTGTCCCCCAAGCATGACGATAACGGACCGGAGGTTGAATCGAAGGGGACATCAACGCTGGGACGTGAGCCGTACCAACGAATCAGATTATTGCCCCAGATGTCCGGCGACGCCGGAGCGTAGTAACCGCACTCGGTGGAGTAGGTGAGATTGGCCAAATACAGTTGCCGCAGATTACTCAGGCAAGCCGCCTGGCGGCCGCTTTCTCGCGCCTGGGATAGAGCCGGTAGCAGCAAGGCCACAAGCACACCGATAATCGCGATCACGACGAGCAACTCGACCAGAGTGAAACCCTCCCCCTCACCCTGACCCTCTCCCCCGGAGGGGAGAGGGGATTCCTGATGCAAAGGTCCGGGCGTCTCCTCTACCCTTGGGGGAGAGGATGGGTGAGGGGTACATGTGCGATTCGCCTCACCATAGAGGCTTGTTGGGGAAGCCACGTCAGACTTCATGGCGTCGCTCCGATGCGGTAGAACGCCTTTGTCGCGTTCCCGATGGTATTTGTCAAGGTCAGTGAATTCCCGCTGGCGGTGAAGTTTGACTCGTTCGTCCATGTGGCGGCGATCAGGTTCGTGCAGCTCTGCACAACGTATGTCTGGCCGCTAACCGAGCCGCTGACGCCGATCAGGAACTGATTCTGCGCGAGTTGCAGGCTGGTGATTGTTGGCAAAGGGACCACCAGCGTCGCCACGCCGCGCAGGCAGAAGCCATCGGTCGCAGAATCCGGAGCAGCGACAAGCGCGGGCAATTGCGAGCCGTCATAAAACGGCGAGTAAATCGCATTGCCGAACTGATCGGTGGTGCTCCCGTCGCCGATCACATCGGTCAGGCGGATGTAGCGGATATTGTTCAGGTTCACCGCGCCGCTGATCACCTGGGGGGCATTGGTCAGGATGGACAGGGCGAAGGGCGTTCCGTACTGGAGGGCCGTTGTGCCCGCCAGCCCGTTGATCATGGTGGCGTCCTGGCTGAGCCAGTGCTCCGGGCTGTCCGGGACACTCGCTTGAAACAGGAGGTCGGTATTCAAATACGTGGCCGGAAACCGCGCCCAGTTCGTGTCATCCGAAGACACATCCACGAACGCCAGTTTGGTCCACAGGAAATTGTAGCCGCGCGCCACGGGCACCAGATTCGTGCCGCTATTATAGTAGACATAGTTGGTTCCGCCGCCGCGGCCGGCAAGAGCGGAAGAGGAATCGAGGAATGAATTCTCGAAGACGGCGAAATTCCAGCCAGGACCATTCGGAATCGGCCCGCCAAACGTGACGGTAATGGAGCTGTTATGACCGAGTGCCAGCACGTGTTTCGTCGTGCCGTCCTGCGTGAAGTCCGTCGGCGCGCCGAGGACGGCGTTGCTGATGGAATCGGATTGACCAGCGTTATTGTGGCAGTATCCGCCGCTGTTGGGATCGGGCTGGATGTAATTCTGCCAGCCGGTGGCCCAGCCGACAATACGGGCGTCGTTTGACTGGATGCCTTGATTGTAATCGGGAAACGGGCCGGCGACGGCGCTGATCGCGGTCAGTGCCGCCGCCATTGCCATTGCCATTGCCAACAGCTTTTTCAAGATCAGCGACCCTGGTTGCGACGTGCTGCTGCAAGTGCGAACAAACCCAGCAACGTCAGCGCAAGCGTTCCCGGCTCCGGAATGGCTTCGAAACCATAGTACTGCGCCGTGCCCGCCTGCCCGGGATTCAGTTGGTCCGTATAGGCGACGTAACCCTGACCACCGACAGAGAACGTGGTGACCATGTAATTGGCATTCGTCAGGCCGGGGATTACGTCGGTTTCCATGCCGGTGGCGGGATCGTAAACCTGCAGGCCGTTGACGGCATACCCCGCCGACCAAATGCGGCCCTGCGAGTCCACCGCCATTGTACCCAGCCCGTTGTCGAACTGGTGTATGAAAGTCCCGTTGGTAATGGAGAGAGCGGAACCGGAGATTGCCAGAGTCAACTGGGCAGCAGTGAACTCATAGACGTTGCCATTGTCCGTATCGCCGACATACAGGTTGCCGGCGGCGTCCTGCGCGAAACCGCCGCTGTACGTCGAGACATCGTCGATAATGACCTTGGTGGTCTCGGTGGTCAGATTAACGTAGCTGATCGCATGCGTGGAGTCGGTGCCGCTGAGTCCGCCGACGTAGAGACTGTTGGCATCACGATAGACGCCCGAGTAATTCTGGATCGAGAGGCCGTTCGCGGTGAACGACGGATCTGACGTGGAAGACGGGTTGAAGTTGTACAGATCGCTCGGCCCGAAAGTCCCTCCGCCGGCGACGGCGTGAGTGGAATCCCACACGGCGATGAAGGACGGGTCGGCATTGTTACCCGGCGCCGTGTTGCTGTAGGCCGTGTAACCAGGCGAGCCGAAGGCGTCTTGGAGATAGTAATTCCCTTCGTTGGCAAAGATGTAACGGCCATCCGGCAGATTGGCCACGGCTGTGGGGGAATACACATCGGCCAGATTGGGCAATGCATACTGTGTCCAGTCGGCGAAGGTTTTGGATGCGGTAAGCGCCGCAGCGAAGGCTACAGCCAGCACGACGACGGACAACTTGGAACAGAACATGACACGTCTCCTTTGGTTCGAAGGATTGTTGGATTACGCGTCGGCCGTTATTCTGACTTCTGGCCTCAAATCTAGTTGCCCGCCTTCCCCCGCTCTTTCATTGGCTTTCTGCACACTCATGCATTCACATACACCGGACGCTTGCGAGCGTCTGAGTGATTTGCATGGCTGCAGAAAGAGCGGGGTGGCTGTTGGGCTTTCGTAGCCAGTTACAGCAGCGCCACTGTCGCCGAATTTCACGGCGTTCCCTGCACCGACGTGTTACGACACTAACGACTCAAAGAACATGAGCGCACAGTAAGGAGGGCGAGTCGCAACTTCAAGAAAATTCCGGACGAATCAGTTGCGGCGCGGCTCGTGCAGCGCGGACTCGACGTGTTTGGCGACGAAGTCGATCATCATCGGGTCGGACATCATCGGGGAGCTGATTTCAAAGGTGACGCCGGGATATTTCTTCAGTGTCTGCTCGAAGATGAAGGGGATGTCCTCGCGCAGGTGCGTGCCGGGAACGAGAAAGAACGCGTAGCCGAAGATGTGGTTGGCGCCGCGGCGGATGAGTTTCTTGATGGCGACGGGAATCAACGGCTTGCCCAACTCCATGAAGCAGGGCTCGATGAGGTCGTAGCCGAGACGTTCGCGGACCTGGTCGACGAGTTGGACCATGATCTCGTTGCCTTCCTTGAGGCGCGAGCCATGGGTGAAAATCAGCACGCCTGTTTTCCGTTGCATGGTTACATAGTATAACAGAGAAACCGCGAATGAATACGAATTGGCGCGAATAAAAAATTCGTGTTTATTTGCGTCAATTTGCGGTGTAATAATTGCCTTATCCTATGAGTGACGAGATCAAACGACAATATGTAAACTACCTCTTCTTCAAGGTCGATCCGGCGTGGCGGCGGTTGTCGCGCGACGAACGGGACCGCGGCAAGAGCGAGTTCGAGGGCGTGGTGAAGGATTGGAAGGGGCGGGCGTTGCTCATTCCGTTCAGCACGGTTGGCACGCGGGCGGACACGGATTTCCTGCTGTGGCGGATCAGCGAGCGGCTGGAAGATTTCACGGAAATGAGCACGCAGTTGCTCAACACCAACCTCGGGAAATGGTGCCAGACGCCGTACAGCTACCTCGGCATGACCAAACGCTCGATGTATGTGGACCACCACGAGCACGAGGGCAGCGAAGGCCGCCGCGGGCGCGTGGTGCCGGGACAGAACAAATACATTTTCGTGTACCCGTTTTGGAAAACCAGCGACTGGTATCTGCTGCCGAAGGAAGAACGCCAGCGGATGATGAACGTCCACATCGAGACGGGGCACCGTTACCCGAGCATCAAGATCAACACGATTTATTGTTTCGGCCTCGACGATCCGGAGTTTGTCGTCGCGTTCGAGGGCGACAAACCGGAGGATTTCATCGATCTCGTCATGGAAATGCGCGAGCACGAGGTCCGCAAGTACACGTTGCGCGACACGCCGATTTTTACCTGTATCCGTGGCAGCATCGGCGAGGTGCTCGGCGCGCTCGGATGAGAGGCGAAGTCTTGGTGCTGTCGGCATTCTCATTCATGCAACCGAACCCAGGTCGCGCGCATCCAAAAGTCGAATAATCCGAGAACTGCGAGGTTTGTGATGGATTTTTTTGGACGGGTCTGGTAGAGAAGCATCCGCGAGTAGGCCGTCATGGTTATTAGTGTCATTATTCCTACCCTGAACGAGGAGGGGAACCTCCCCGTGACGTTGCGTCAGTTGGCAAATCATCCGGACGTGGAACTGATTGTCGTCGATGGCGGCTCGATCGATCACACCCGCGAGATTGCCCAGGGGTTCACGCCGTACGTCTTTCGCACGTTGCCGAACCGCGCCGCCCAGATGAATCTCGGCGCGCGCCATGCCACGGGTGATATCCTGCTGTTCCTGCACGCGGACACGTTTTTGCTGCCAGGCGCCCTGGAAGAACTCCAGCGGCGGATCATCGGGGACGGGGCGGTGGGCGGGGCGTTTGATTTGCATATCGATTCGCGGCGTCGTCTGTGCAAGCTCGTGGCGCGGGCGGCCAGCCGACGGTCGCGCTGGTTGCGGCTGCCGTACGGCGACCAGGGCATTTTCGTCTGGCGACAGGTATTCGAAGCGCTGGGCGGGTTCCCGGAGATTCCCATCATGGAAGACGTTTCGTTCGCACGGCGATTGCGGCGCGCGGGACGGCTGACGTTTATCGGTTCGGGACTGGTCACCAGCGGACGACGGTGGAATGCCAATGGCGTGGTGCGGACCACGCTGGTGAAGTGGTGGGCGACGTTGCTGTTCCTGTTGCGGGTTCCCCCGCGGCAGATCCGCCGCATTTATGACAGCTGGCTCGTGCCGGGCAAACCGCGCCGCGGCAAGAGCGAGTTGATTCCGCCCAACCCAAAGAGCCTGCAAGGGCAGCGGTAGTCGCACGCCGACAGAGCGGCGTGGCTACAAAACCCAATCCATCCGACGTTTGCTTCTAGTGCTGGTTGATCACGTCGATCAGGGAGCGCAACCGGCCGAAGTTGGTGCGGTTGAACGGGAAGACGATCCGGTGCAGGTCTTTCAATTCGGGCTCGTTGTCTTCTTCCGGGAGCGGGCCGGACGCGCGGAACTGGCCGCCGTTGAGGCAGATATCCGAGAACCGCGCGTTGAGCGTGCGCAGCAGGTTCTCCGTGACCGGGTATTTCACGCGGACAACGGACGCGTCCTTCACGTAACGGAACGATTGGTAGTTGCTGTAGAACTGCGTGATTTCCGCGCAGGCTTCCTCGACGTCGTCGGTGACCTTGAACAGCGCGAGGTCTTCCTTGCTGACGAGCGCCTCGTCGAGGAGCTGGTCCTCGACGAACCGCCACCATGTCTTCCAGTAGTTGCCGCGCGGGCGGTCGACGAACAGCAGCGGTTTGGGCTGGCTCTTGCCCGTCTGCATCAGCGTGAGCGCCTCGAATCCCTCGTCGTGCGTGCCGAATCCGCCGGGGAACAACACGATGGCGTCGCTCTCCTTGATGAAGCAGAGTTTGCGGGTGAAGAAGTATTTGAAATTGATCAGCTTGCGGTCGCCGGCGATCTCGATGTTCGGCTCCTGCTCGAACGGCAGGCGGATATTGAGGCCGAAACTGTTGTCGCGGCCCGCGCCGCGTTGCGCCGCGCCCATGATGCCTTCCCCGCCGCCGGTGATGACCATGAACCCGCGCTCGACGATGGCCTTGCCGAACGCGACGGCCTGCTGGTACTCCGCCGCGTCGGGCTTGGTGCGGGCGGAGCCAAAGATGGTTACTTTGCGCCTGCCGCGGAACGGCGCGAAGATCTTGGAGGAATAGCGCAACTCTTTCAGCGCAGAGGTGATGACCTTTATATCAAGGCGATCGGCCTTGTCGTCGATCAGCCGCAACGCGGTCTCGATGATGTCCTCGACGAGGTCGGCGTTGTCGAAGCCACCGTGTTGCTGGATGAGTTGCTGGATGAGAGACTGATCCTGATTGGACTGGGACATAAAACTTCCTTATTCGTATTGGGCGGGGAGCACTGCTTGAGTCGAGCTTCGAACCGTCGGTGAGTCGAGGGCCGACTACAGCGTTGCACCCCGCGCGTGTTTGTTTCAGTTGACGATGAAGTGTACTCCATCATGTCGGCATGTAAAGGTATATTTTGGATGGCGGGCGGCACGGTTGCGCTGCTCGGCGGCACAGTCGCTCGCGGATTCGACTTCGCCGATTACGAGCACGGGCGGAGGGAAGAGTTGACTGCAAGCCACCCCGGCGTTCGGGAGAAGATTGCCGCGCTGACGGCCGAGTGACGGGGACCACGAATCGCTTGCAAAGTTCCATGCAAGCAGGTGTACTTCAGGCTGGCATGAAGTGGCTCCACATCTGGTCCGCATGTTTATTCCTACTGGCACTTCCAGAAGGACGAGTTCTGGGTCTGGATGCCAATACTGTTTCAGTGCCGGAACTGATTCAACTGGGGCGCGCGGACCTGGCTTCCAACCGTTGGGAGGCGGCGGTGAGTCGTTTTCGTCTGGCGTCTGAGACCGAGCCAACAAATTCCACAGCCTACGCTTTGCTGGGGTATGGCTTGGCGAGATTGGATCGGCACCAGGAAGCCGTTGCAGCTTTCGAAACAGCCCTGGCGATGAACCCGCAGAAGACGAATTCCTGGTATCACCTGGGTGAGAGCTACTACGCGTTGGGAAACTGCGAAAAAGCGGCAGATGCCTACGAGAACTACGTCGCCTTGGAACCCAATAGCGAGAGCGGCTACTATCGACTCTACTATTCATTGTATCGGCTGAAACGGTACGACGAAGCGGAGGATGCCTGCCAGCAAGCGATTGCGATCAATCCCACCAATTCTGTTTATCGTGCTGACCTGGGTTATTGTCAGGGGCAGCTTAAACAGTATCCGGAAGCGGTCGCGTCACTGCAGCAGGCGGTGTCGCTGAATCCGGAAGACGCGGAGGCCTGGCTTTGGTTGGGGATTTGCCAGTATCGCGTGAAAGCGTACGAGGATGCGGTCACTTCGCTGCGACGGTGTATTGCGATACAGCCGACGAATTTCGATGGTTACGACTGGCTGGGCAGCAGCCTGCATATGCTTCATCGCAACGACGAAGCGGCGGCCGCGTTTCAAAAGGCGCTGCAGATCCGGCCGGATGATTTCAACATGAACTACTGGCTCGGCCGGAGCTACTCGGCGCTCGGCCGTTACGAGGATGCAGCCGATGCCTTCCAACGGGCGGCGCAAATCAAGCCCGATGATTTCTCCGCCAATGATTGGCGGGGCACTACACTGGTGCGGTTGGGCCGGTTTGAGGAAGCGGCGGTGAGCCTGGAGAAAGCTTATGAGATCAATTCGGCTGACCGGAGCCTGCGACACGAGCTATTTATGTGCGACCTGGTGTCATCGCGGTACGAGAACGCGTATCGGTTGTACCCGATGGTCTTCGTGTTTGGCGGGGGCGCATTCCTGCTGGGCTATCTCATCGGGTTCGCGGTTCTCCTGCGTTTCAGCCTGAAGATTTCGGATGCAGCGGCTCCCGGGTTCCGGTTTTCCCTGGCGTGGCTCGTTCTCTTTTTCGAAGGGCAGGTCGGTTTCATTTTCTGTTTGGGATTGCTCTCCCTCTTCCGATTCTCTGAGAGTTTCCTGTTGGGGATCACCCTGGCCGGCCTTCCGATCATTGCCGCCGCCACCTACTCATTCCCGCGCCAACCCTGGGGAAGGCCGTTTGCCGCGCCGCTGCGGCTGGGGACGCCGACGATCATGGGCCTGTCATTACTGGGGTTGGTCGCGACGCGAGTATTCAGTTCCTGGTGCATGGAGTGGATATCCCGGGCGATGCACCGATCCGTCGAGGTTCAGGATATACTTCCCTATATTCAACACGCGCTGGCTGGTGATCCATTCACGGCGGTGTTGTCCGTCGTTGTGGTTGGGCCGATGGCCGAAGAAATCATCTTTCGTGGCCTGATGTATGGAGCGTTTGAGAGACGGATCGGTGCGGGATGGACGATCCTGGTCAGTTCGGCGCTCTTCGCGTTTGTGCACCTTCAACCAATGTATTTCATTCCCATCTTCTGCCTTGGGATTGTACTCGGTTGGGCGCGGTGGAAGGCCGGCTCGCTCGGGCTGCCGATACTTCTTCACGTTTTGAACAACGGCAGCGCGCTGCTATTGCTGAAATTCCTCGGCAAGGGCATTTAGCGACGACCCGGTTACCCCGGGCGAAGCGTGATTTCATAGTGGCCCGGCCGTCGTCTTCGGGGCGAGGTTGCGATAGACTTGGGGGGTGCAAAGGCCGGTCATTTCCGAGTCGTTGGTGAGCGCGTTGCGCGAGGCGCGGTCGGTGGTGGTGCTGACGGGAGCGGGAGTGTCGGCGGAGAGCGGGATACCGACGTTCCGCGATGCGATGGACGGGTTGTGGGCGAAATTCGATCCGCACGAGCTGGCGTCACCCGAAGGGTTTGCCCGCGATCCTGAGACGGTGACGCGCTGGTACGATTGGCGGCGGGCGAAATGCAGGGCGGCGAAGCCGAACGCGGCGCACCTGGCGTTGGCACGGTTGGAGGAGCATCTCGCGGCGGAGGAGCGTGCCTTCACGTTACTCACGCAGAATGTGGACCGGCTGCATCAGGCCGCGGGCAGCCGGAATGTTGTCGAGTTGCACGGCACGATCTGGGTCTGGCGCTGCACGCGGTGCGGCATCGAACGCGAGGAACGTGGCGGGCCGTTTACAGACCATCCGCCGCGGTGCGCGTGTGGTGGGGCGCGGCGGCCGTCGGTGGTGTGGTTCGGCGAGATGTTGCCCGAGGACGCGATGCAGACGGCGGGCGACGCGTTGGAGGCATGTGACTTGTTTTTCTCGATTGGCACGAGCGCGGTGGTCGAGCCGGCGGCGAGTTTCATCCACCACGCGCGGCGTCACGGCGCGAAGACGGTGGAGATCAATCGTGAACGGACGCCGATTACGCCGGTAGTGGACTGGTCCTTGCCTGGAAAAGCGGGGGAGATACTGCCCGAAGTGGTCAGGAGGACGTTTGGGATTTGAGGGGCGAGCGGTTGAGGGCGAACAACTGGAACTCAGTCGGTGCCGGTTGCGCGCTTTCGGCCACGAGTCCGACATTAGCGAGTTGCAAGACTGCCACAGTAGTGGAGGAAATTGGGCGAACCTTACTTCGTCTTTTCTTGTCCGAGCTTGCGCAGCTTGGCTGCCAGATCGTGAGGTACACGGAAGACCATTATTTTGCCTCGCTTCTCCATGTTCAGTAGTTCTTGCGCGTGCAATCCAAGCAGATCGGTGCGTGCCGTCTGATACACCACATCATGGCTCTTCTGATGGCTCCGAATTGTGTACTCTTGATAGGGGTGTTTTAGTGCATGGCGGATTACTTCCGATTGCCGGTGATTGAACCGCCGTAACGCCTTGACCTTGGATTCGAGTTCCACTACCTCAGCCGTCTTTCGGTCAATGTAGGCGTGCAACTCCACGATGGCGCGGCGAATAACCTGTGTCTGCGCCACGATGAAGTAGGTCAGATCATTGCTGTCGGATTCGGTGTATAGAAACGAGCGGGCATACTTCACCGGCGCTTTCCGCAGAATCGCAGATATGGAGATAAACTCGAACAACCAGAATCCACGGTGCAGCATCGCCCAATAGAAGAGCGCACGTGCCGTTCGTCCGTTTCCGTCCACAAAGGGATGATCATATGCCAACCAGAAATGCAGGATGATGGCCCGAACCACCGGATGAATGAAGTACCCCGGAGTCTTCTCATTGGCAAAATCGCACATCGCCTGAAAGCGCTGTTCCAATTCCCCTGCCAAGGGTGGCTCGTGGTACACCTCACCCTCCATATCGTCCACCACAATGTTCTGATCGGGACGGCGAAACCGCCCGGCCATTTCCGGGTCATCGAGTGTTTTCTCCGTCACCATCCGGTGCAGTTCCAACACCAAATCCGTCGTCATCTTTTGATCTTTTATGTCCACGATGTGTCGCATTGTGATGTAATTATTCAGAATCATCTGCTCGCTCTTGTCGCGTGGTGAACGACCGGTGCGAATCAATTCTTTTGCGACCTCACGGGTTGTGACCGCTCCCTCCAATTGGCTGGATGTGATGGCTTCCTCCATTAGCGACCGAATTAAGTACTGGTCTCGTGTCTGCGGATTGTTAATTGGTTCTGGCACTTGCAACGAGCCACCGGCCCCACAGTCGATGTTGTGAAGCTCTTCGAGTACAAGATCAGGGACGAAGAACCGGAAATACTCGCCCACCCGGTCTCCTAGGGGTATTGCACGCAACTGTCCAAACCGTTGCATCTTTAATGCCAGCCACCATTCCTGTACCGTCAACCCCTTCGGCGGTTTTAGGTAACGTAGTTTGTCCCAATGTAGATAATGTCGTGCCATGTATTCCGAAGGCACGGCCATTAAGATCTTGGTGAGCCTTTCCGTCTGGCCAAATTCCTTGAGCAGGTTCGACATCGGCGGCGGTATTTGTGGTTTTCGTATGAGCATTTGGTCTCCTACTAATTTAATACTAATGAATACTAAATTAGTATTTTGCTTGGGTCAACTACTAATTTGGTATATTTTAGCTTTCAATTAGTAGTTGGTTCTACGCGGTTTGCCGCGTCCCCGTCCTCAGGATTACGGAGGACGGCGCTGGCGGATGACTCCGTGGTAGAGGTCGGCCATGGGGAAGATGAGGTCGCAATCGTTCCATAATGTCCCGGGCCTTTCCGTTCATGCCCGGAGGGCGCCGAAGTATTCCCACAACGGGCCGACGACACCCCGTTGACGGAGCTGGTCGGTGATGGCGGCAAACCCCGGTGGCAATGGGCCGACGATCCAGTGGGAGGCGCGCCGGCCAAACTCGGCGAGTTGGTCCAGGAGCTGGGCCTCGGTCAGAGCGGGCGAAATGTAATAGGCGGGATCGAGCAGGTCGGTATCCGGCGGCAGGATTCCTTCGCGTTGGGCGCGGGAGAACAGGGCCGTGCCGGGATAGATGCGCATGCCGGCCAGGGCGAAGACGATCGCGCCGGTCAGGTGTTGCGAGTTCGCGAAGCCGGTTTGGAGCGTCGCCGCGGTTTCCCCCGGGCCGCCGCACATGACGAAGTGGCTGCAGTGAACCCGGGCCGCGCGCGCCAGCCGGGTGGACTCGACGATGTCGGCGAAGGTGAATGTCTTGCCGTATTCGGCGAGCACCTCGTCGCAGAAACTGTCGGCGCCGAATTCGATGTGGGTCAGCCCGGCCTTCGCCATCAACGTCATCAATTCCGCCGTCAGGTTCTTCGGGCGCAGGAAACAGGTCCACGTCAGCCGGATCCCGCGGCGCAGAATGGCTTCGCAGATGCCGGCGACATGGTCGTTGCTGAGGTTGAAGACGGCGTCGGCGATGAAGACGTGTTTGGCGCCCTGCCGCTGAATGGCGGCCAGTTCGTCGGCGACGGCGTCGGGCTGGCGTCGGCGATTGTCGCGGCCTTCGATCAGCGGGTAGGTGCAGAAACAGCAGGGCAGACTGCAACCGCGTTGCGTCGAGATGTTCAGCATGGAACTGCGGTTGAGGTAGAAGTCCACAAGGTCCTGCGGGCGTTCGGCGGGTCCGAGCGACGCGGGCTCGACGGGGACGCAGGGATTGATGACAATCTTCCCGCTGCGGCGGTGAACCAGGCCTGGGATGGCGCCGGGGTCGGCGCCCGCGGCCAGGGCGTTGATGAGGCGGTCGAACGCGACTTCGCCGGCGCCGTGGATGCCGTAATCGGCGTCGGTCAATCGGAACAGTTGTTCGGGGAAAATGGAAAAGGCGCTGCCGCCAAGGACAATCGGGCAGGAGCACAGCCGGCGGATCGTCTGGCAAAGTGTGACAGCGTCACCGAAGTAGGTTTGGCGGCTGACAAACTGGACATCGTCAATGTTGCGCAGGGAAATCCCGACGATATCCGGGCGAAACCCGGCGAGGATTTTCTCGATTGGCTCGGTGGCGGCCTGGCAATCGTGGACGCGCGTGGTGTGGCCGGCGCGGTGGAGGGCGGCGTCGAGGTGCGCCACGCCCAGGGGGAAGACCGGGTACGGCTGGTCGCAGCGGTTCTGGCTGATCAACAAAATCCGCGAAGGCATCGCTGGGATTGTAGGAGCGGCCGGTTGGAAAGCAATGGAGAACACCGGAAAGAGAATTCGGGAGACAGAGGGGGCAGGTTGCTCACCACGAAGTTGCGAAGGACACGAAGGCGGGGGCGCGGCGTCTCGTCCGACTCGATTCCCCACGGAGGGGAGAGGAGACGGAAATCGCCGCGCGTCGGGTCCTCGGCAAGCTTGTCGAACGGTCTCGGGCTGACTACACTTGAGGTCTGACCGGTGAACAACCAGCGGCAATCAAGTTCATTCATTCCAATGGCTGAGGCACGCGGCGATGAAGAAACGAATACTCAGAATAACAAGAGAGAACGCCGAATTTCAGGTACTGAACGCTCTCAAGACAAATCGGGAGAAACGAAATAAAGCGGGGTTTCTCTTCGAAGGTGTTCGGAATATAAACAATGCCGTCACCTACGGATGGAGAATCAAATCCTTTCTCTATTCATCCGAAAAGGGTTTGTCGGGATGGGCGCGCGGCATTTTGGGAAACTCCAACGCGGAAACATATTACGACCTGTCTCTCGACCTCCTCCGCCGGTTGAGCAACAAAGACGAGACGTCCGAACTGCTGGCCGTGGCGGAAATGAAACCAGACGATCTCAAAAGGATTCGCGTGGACGGCAAGCTGTTGGTGGTTGTGTTTGACCGGCCATCCAGCCCGGGGAATCTTGGAACCCTGATTCGTTCCTGTGACGCCCTGGGAGTTCACGGTCTGATCATTACGGGCCATGCGGTTGATTTATATGATCCGGAAACGATCAGCGCCACCACGGGTTCTCTGTTTTCACTGCCGATTGTTCGATTGTCTTCACAAAAAGAATTGATGCCCTGGATTGAGGAGATCAAGAACCAATTTCCAGACACGGAAATAATTGGTACGGACGAAAAAGGCAGCCAGACCATCCATGGGCATGATTTCACCAAACCGACCATTCTGTTGGCCGGAAACGAAAAGTCGGGACTGAGTGCTGGATATAAAGAAGTTGCCGACGAAATGGTAAAAATTCCGATGGTGGGTTCTGCGAGTTCACTGAACGTTGCGGTGGCAACGTCAGTCATTATTGCGGAAATCAAGAGACAACGATTGGCAGGCTAGAAAGGGTCTCTCCTGTTGTAAGCCCATACACCATGGCGCAATCGACGACAATGGCTACGATAGAAGAAATAACAGAATATGCTCACAACGGCCAACTGGAAGACTGGATAGATGTTTTTCTGCGCGCAGACGGAAACAATGTTCTCCTGGCTGACGGACTCAAAAAGCGAAAACGATACTGGATTGGTCCCGTACAATTTCCCTTGAAGAGACTGATGCGGTGCTGTGGTCCTGAAGAAGAGATGGAATACAGAGAATCGTTGGAGAATTGGAACACGAAGGTTGATGCGCTTATCCAGCATATCAAATCAGAGGGAGAGCTCGCGCCCGTTATCGCGCAGTACGGCAATGGCACCTTCTCGATTCGAGACGGCAATCATCGTTTCGGAGCGTATGAGAAGCTCGGTCTGGAAAAATACTGGGCTCTCATCTGGTGCGATTCGGAGGAAGAATTGGAGAAGCTGAAACACATCGTTAATTATGAACTCTAAAACGTTCTTCATCAGCGGATCTCCTGGATGTGGTAAAACACCGATCATTGCACGCCTCAAGTTTCTATTGGGTCAAGGGTTTGACGTTCGTGACTTTGATGAGTGATCCGTCAGGCGATACGCGGTAGACGAGCTGGCTTGGCATGACGACCGGGGCGAGTACGACCGCGGAGCGCCGCGTCGGGGGACGCGGCCTACAGCCGACGGTCGTGTGGGGTTGCCGACGTGAAACGGCACAATTCAACTGAGGACTGCCCCCTCACCTTAATCCTTTGCCGCCTCAGCACTGCCAGCGGCTTCTCGTCGGACTCGATTCCCCCCGGAGGGGAGAGGAGACAGAAAGCGCCGCGTGGGGGGACGCGGCCTACAACGGCAAGGGCGGCACCGGTTCAGATCGGCATACGCAGGCAGGGACGTTGCCGCAACGGAACGGAGCGGCGTTTGCGAGCTGGGCACAACATGCTCGCGTCTCGGCGGCTAGTGCCGCCTTCGGCTCCGTCGGACTCGGCTTGCGCCACCAACCACAAATCTATCGCAGGGCACTGGTGCGGCGGAGGTTTTCGACGATCTGGCGGGTGGCCTTGGATTTGTTGAGCGTATAGAAGTGGAGGCCGTCGACGTTGGCGGCGAGGAGTTCGCGGCATTGGCGGGTGGACCAGTCGACACCGTAACGGAGGACGGCGTCGGGGTCGTCGGCGATCGGGTTGAGTTCGATGTGCATCTGTTCGGGGATGGCGGCGCCGCACATGGCGGTGAATTTGTTGATCTGGGCGACGTTGGTGACGGGCATGATACCGGCGATGATCGGGACGGTGATGCCGATGTCGCGGCAGCGGTTGACGAAGCGGAAGAAATGGGCGTTGTCGAAGTAGAGCTGGGTGATGATGAAATCGGCGCCGGCATCGACTTTGGCTTTCAGGCGTTTGAGATCGGTGTCGAAGTCGGGGGCTTCGGGATGTTTTTCGGGATAGCCGGCGCACCCGAGACTGAATTTTTCCGCGAAATGTTTGCGCAGGTGGCGGATCAGGTCGACGGCGTTCTTGAAATCGGGGAACCAGCCTTCGGGGGGTTCGGGCAGGTTGGCGGGTCGGTCGCCGCGCAGGGCAAGGACGTTTTCGATGCCGTGGGTGGCGAAGTTCTCGAGGATGCCGTCGATGTCTTTCAGGGTTTGGCCGACGCAGGTGAAATGGGCCACGGCTTCGAGCTTGAATTGTTTTTTGATCTTGAGCGTGACCTCCAACGTGCGGGCGCGGGTGCTGCCGCCGGCGCCGTAGGTGCACGTGGCGAAGGTTGGGCGCAACTCGTGCAGGCGCGAGAGCGTGTCGAGCAGATTGGCCATCGCCTCATCGGTTTTTGGAGGAAAGAACTCGAAGGAGACCGTTGGCCGCGTGGTCTTGAGGATGTCGCTGATTTTCATGGGGTTGTTTGTCGGGACAGCGTCACGATTTGGCAGTATGTACTTAACGCAAACCGGGCGTCAAGCAGGCGGTGGCCGGCTTCGGATTGCGACGAGCATTCGTAGCGTGACACAGGGTCAACATGAACCGGCGGCTGTTCACCGTCGAAGGCCTGCCCTCGGCGAAGATCACGGAGATCAGGAAGTTCGCGCCCTCAGAATGGGCGAAGGCATGTCAGACTCGATCAACGCAAACCGCGAAACGAGTTTGATTCAAGAAAGCGGGACTTCAGTTCCCATACCCAAGCATGCCGAAATTAGAAGCGCAGCCAGGGATGGTTCACCGAGTCGTGAACGAGGCTTCGGTTGTTTCGTTACCGTCTAGTCCTTACGGCTGGGCCCCTCATTTTCTCATTACGGCACCAGCCGCACGCGGTAGTAGCGTGACGGCGTGTTGGTTGCCCCGCCGAGATCGAGGTAGTTGGTCGTACCGAGGCTTTGACCGGGAACGGCGACCGTGGAGGTGAAATCGCTGAAATTGTTCGTGTAACTGCCATTCGGTGGCGGCGCGTTGGTCTGCACCACGTAGCTGCGGCCTCCGACGGTCGTCCAAGCAAGGTTGACGCTGCCACTCTGATTGGTGATGCCGGTGACACGGAAGTACGAGGCATCCACGACGGTGCCGTGATTGACGAAGCCGGAATGGAAGTTCGTTGAGCCGTCCATGATATCGATGACGCCGTTGTTGATGACCGGGCCGTACGACTCGATGACGCTGCCGTTTTCGGCGTGCATAATGCCGTTGTTGGTGACGATACCGGTGAAGGTCAGGGTTCCGCAATCGGACAGGATCGTTCCGCCCGGATCAACTCGGACGGGGCCAGTCACGGTGCCACAACCCGAGAGCACGGCGGCATTGCTGATTTCCAAGCTGGTGAACAAATGCACCCCGCCCTGCAGGACGAAGTTTGCCGCATCCGTGCCGTCGCCGACCACAAATGGCATGCCATTGGTCGCCTGCGTGTTGGCCGAGTACAAGGTGCCGGCGCTGAAGGCCACCACGCCCAGGTTGGTTAACGAGCCGATGACGGGTTCCAGCACGAGATTGGCCAGCGTGACCGTTCCCCCGTCGAGCACCAGCGCGCCGTTGTACACGTCCATCTCACCCCACTCGAACTGATTCGACTCCAGCATCAGGCTGCCACCTGTCATGTTGACATAACACGGGGCTGCGGACCCCTCCCCAAGAAAGATGTACGTGGCGAGGACCGAGCCTCCCGGCCCGATGTTCAGCTCGTCCCCGCCGTAGGCAGCGGCACCAATGTAGATTTGACCCTCGTTCTGAATATTCGTGTACTGGCTCGATACCAGATTCCACGTTGCTCCGCCGCCGCTGACCGTTACCTGGTTGCTCTCTCCTGAAATCAAATCGATATCGCCAATGGCGCTGTAAACCGTGCCGCCATTGGTAATGATCAACTGGGCGCCGATCGCCTCATCGTAGCCGGCCGCCATCTGCAGCGCGTTCCAAACCGACCCCGTCCCGGTCACGATCGCCACGGTTTGTATCTGGCCTCCGCCCACTACCGTGCCGCCATTCGTGACGATGAGCATCCCGTAATCCAACAGCGTCGAGTTGCTCCAGACGGAACTCGCGCCACTCACGATGCCCGTGCCCGCCATGACCGTATAACCGGACAACGCGGTCCCTCCGTTGACAAAAAACAGCCCATCGATCGCGGCATACCCGATGTTCATTGTGCCGACGTTGGACGCGTCGAGCACCGCGCCGGGCCCCACTTGCACGGTACCGTCGATATCGAACGTCCCCACATTCAGCAACCCGATCTGCACCGCCGCGTTGGTGATAATGGCGGCAGCATTGGTGCTGACGTACACATTGATCATCGTGAACGGGCTGCCCGCCGGCGTGTTCTCGATCAGGAGCGTGTTGGTCGATCCGGACGGTCCGGACACGGTGAGCCCGAAGTTGGTCACGCTGCCGGGGGCGGACGCGAAGGTGTTGGATGACACGGTCACGGTTTTCGACACGGCGTTGGTGATCAGGATGGCCGCATTGGTCGGGGATGGGGTAACACCGAGCGACCAGTCGGCGGCCTGCTCCCATGGTCCGCTGCTGGTCACGTTCCAACTGTTCGTCGTCCCCTGGGCGGACAGCACCGGTCCGTGGAAAATGGCCCCGCCGTTGGTGAAGCTCGTGGTCCCGGCGTTTAAGAACAGCCCATACACCTCGATGATCCCGCCGCCGCTATTGCCAACGAAGCCGCGGTTGCTGAGACCGTTGGCAAAGGTGAGCGTGGCCCCGTTGACGTTGGCGCTGATCGTGCCAAAGTTGACAGTGCTGCCCGTGATCGTGCCCGAGCCGGTGAGAAGATTGCCAGCACCATTGGTCACGGCGGCCTGAACGACACCGTTGGACAAGTGAAGCAGGTTGTTGCCATTCGGCCCGAGGGTCACGGTTGTCGCGATCACCCGTCCCCCGGCCGTCACGAACAACTGATTGCTCGGTCCCCCCTGGCCGATCGTCAGCGGGCCGGCATTGTTCCAAACCGAACCACTGCCGGTCACCGTGGCGGTGTTGTTACTGCCAGCGGTACCGCCAAATCCCAGAACATAGCCGAGCCAGCCGTTGGTATCGAACAGGACGCCACCGTTGCTGATGGCCAGTGCGTTCCCATAACTGTACTGGCCCACGGCGAAAAGGCTGGCGTTGCTCCAGATCGAACCGGTGCCGCTGACCAACGCGCTATTGCTACTGGCAGGCCAAAAGGTCCCGTCTCCCAGGTAACATCCGTTTGTGCCGCCAAAGACCACGCCGCCATTGCTCACCACCAGACGATTGCCGAAGCCGCCGGCCCCAATTTCCAGGTCCGCGGTATTGATCCATGAAGAGCCCGTGCCTGACACCACGGCAAGATTGTTGGAGCCATACTGGTAGCCAACATCGGCGAAATTGCCGTAAACAATGCCCCCGGCTGTGATGCTGAGAACGTTGCTGAAGCCCAGGTCGCCGATGTACGTTCCGGATATGTTCCCGTTTGTCAATGTCGAGCCCGGTCCAATGACGGACACCGAACTATTGGTGCCGCCCGTGGAGAGACCGCCGAACACGGCGCCGCCGTTGCTAATGGTCAGGGAATTACCGAACCCTCCCGCGCTGCTCAAAACGACAGCGCTGTAGGCATTGCTCCAGTCCGAGCCCGGGCCGGTGATCAGGACTGAGTTGCTGTTGGCCGCAGCAAAGTAACCGATGACGGCGCCATTGCTATCGATCACCGCGCCACCGTCCTCGATGATCAGGCTGTTGCGTGCCCCTTCGTAACCGAAGAACAAGACATTCGTGTTGATCCACTGTGAGCCGGCGCCCGTGACGATAACCGTGTTATTGCTGCTGGGCAGGTACGTGCCGACGTAGCTGTTGCTGCTGAACACGGTCCCGCCGTTGGACACGATCAATTGATTGTTCGCGCCCATATAGCCCATGAACAAATTGGTTATGGTGGTCCACGTCGAGCCCGCTCCGTTGATAATCACGACGTTGTCCGGGCTGGCATTCGAGTAGCCCACGACGCCGGTCCCGTCCATCACCGCACCGCCATTCGTCACCCGCATCTGGTTCGTGCCGCCATATAAACCGACGTACACGTACTGCGTATTGGACCAGACCGAGCCGGTCCCATCGATCAACGCCGTATTGTCGTCACCGGAAGCCGTGTCGGCCAGAATACCATACTCGTCGAACACCGTGCCTCCGTTTGATATGACCAGCAGGTTCCCCGGCCCCCCATTGCCGATGTAGGTATTGAAGGTGTTGCTCATCACCGAGCCGGCGCCGCTGACCACAATCACGTCATTGCTGCTGGTCGAAAAGGTCCCCGCGAAACTGCTCAGCGCGTACGCCGCCCCGCCGTCGAGCACCAACAGCTGGTTCGACGAGCCAACATAGCCGACATACAGACCGTTGGTCGCGGACCACACCGAACCGCTGCCCGTGATGGTCGCGGTGTTGTTGCTGCTGCCGGTGGTAATCAGAGCCAGATACCCATTTCCGCTCCACACCGAGCCGCCGTTCGACACGATAAGCTGGTTGAACGACCCATTGTACCCCACGGCCGAAAACAGCGTGTTGGTCCAGACCGAACCGGGACCGATGACCCAGGCCGCGTTCTGGGAACTGGCGTTGGTATATCCAATGGAGCTGGTTTGATCGAACACGCCGGCGCCGTTGGAAATGATCAGCATGTTCCCCGACCCTCGAAAACCGAGGAACGTGTTGAACGTGTTGCTCACCATGGAGCCGATGCCGCTGACCACAACCGTGTTGTTGCTGCTGGCGGTGCCGACACCGAGATAGATGCTATCGTCGTACACGAACCCGCCGTTGTCCACAAAGAGTTGATTGAGCGCGCCCAGATTGCCCACGTCGACCTGGTTGGTATTCACCCACTCCGAGCCGATACCCGTGACCGTCGCCGTGTCCTGGGCGCTCTGGTTCGTGTAGGCGAGGAAGCCAACCGAGTCGTATACCGTGGCGCCGTTCGAAATGATCAACTGGCTGGCGTTGCCTCCGTAGCCGACCACTGTGTTCTGGCTGTTACTGAAGACCGCGCCGCTGCCGGTAATGATGGCGACATTGTTCGTGCTGAGCGGGTCAAACCCGATTCTCGTCTCGATGGTCGCGGTGCGACCGCCATTGGCAACGACGAGCGTATTCGAGGAACCAACGTAACCAATGTAGATGAAGTTTGTGCTCGACCACACCGAGCCGGTGCCGACGACGGAAACGATGTTGTTGCTGCTGACACTAAACCAGGCGACGTAGTTGGTGGCGCCGAACACGCGGGCGCCGTTGCTCACGATCAATTGATTAAAACTGCCTTCGTATCCGACGTACAAGGCGGCGGTATTCGACCAGACCGACCCCGGGTCGCTGACGAGCGCCACATTTCCGAAGCTCGAATTGGTGAAGCCGATGACACCCGACTCGTCGAACGCATAGGCGCCATTGGAAACCGTGAGTTGGTTGTCGGGGCCGTCCAATCCCAGGAACGTGTTAAAGGCGTTGCTGAGGACCGACCCGGCCCCGGATACCACCATGGTGTTGCTGCTGCTGGTCTCGGAGTATCCGAGGTAGACGCTCAGATCGTTGGCGACCCCGCCACCCGAAATCGCCACTGTGTTCGAAGAACCGTTGAAGCCGACATACACCGCATTCGTGGTCGCCCACACCGAGCCGGTGCCGATGACGGACACCTGGTTGTTACTGCTGAGCGTGCCGTCAGCGAGGTAGCTGTCACCGGCCCAGAGGGTCCCGCCGTTGCTCACGACCACTTCATTATCCGCGCCATTGTAGCCCACATACAGGAAAACCGCGTTGCTCCACATCGAGCCCGAGCCGGTAA
The DNA here is from genome assembly GCA_050010195.1 of Verrucomicrobiia bacterium. Lineage (GTDB taxonomy): Bacteria > Verrucomicrobiota > Verrucomicrobiia > Palsa-1439 > Palsa-1439 > Palsa-1439. The sequence continues at coordinate 7,316 of JBEKLM010000006.1, read as the reverse complement.
CCAGTGCGGCATTCTCATTGGCGTTGCTAAAGCCCATCGTGCCGGCCTGGTCGAACACCCGGCCTCCGTTCGTGAGGATGAGCTCGTTACCGGTGCCAAGAAAGCCCACGTACAGGTTGGTGGCATTCTTCCAAGTCGAACCGGTGCCATTGACAATGGCAGCGTTATTACTGCCGCCGGTGGCGTACCCGAGAACGCCCGAGCCGTTGGACAGAACGCCGCTGGCGGTGATCTGCAAGGTGTCGGCGAACGTGTTGCTGCCGACGATGTAGAAAGTGTCGAGCCAGTTGCTCGTCACCCCGCTGATCGTCTGCGTCTGGAAATTCGCGGTGAATTGGGCAAGTGCGGATTGAATCGTTAAAAAAAAGGAAAGCGCAGTGACGGCACACGCAATGAGCGCTGCGCTGCGACCGGACCAAACCGACTCCGAGACTGTCCGAGACTCGCCTTTGCTTCTCATCCGCCACCCGACCCTCACATCACAAACGAGCGAGGTGCGACGCCAGCCACACCACGCTTCCGCCGCAGCGCAGTACAGCACAGGCGAGCCCCAAAATCAATCACGAACTGGACCGATGTCAAACCGCGAACCGGTCGGGAAAACCGTGCGGCCGGCTTCAGGAATCAGACGTGGTCGCTCAGACGGACACGAAACAGCAGAGGCGCGGCTTCGGCGCTACCAAAGCCCGCAAGTAGGGATCCGTTCGACAATCCGCCTTCGCCAAGGCTATGGCGGACAGGGCTCAGGGCAGGCAGCTTGCGCCACCAAGGCGGGGGCCGGCGACGGGACAGCCGACGACTGGGCAGTTGTCGGCGGCATGGGATCACCCCATTTGATTACCTGAAAGGTTTGTTCACGCGCCTGCCCGCGGCGAAGATCACGGAGATCAGGAAGTTCACGCCCTCAGAATGGGCCAAGGCCAAGGCGAAGGCGCAAGTAGTTGCTCGGGCGGCTTAAACAAGTCGGCAGACGGTCTAGTTCAACCTCCCGTTGTTAACTTCTACGCCGTGTCGGGTGTGGGCTCTCCAGCTGCATACAGCTCTTCGTCATGAATTTTGCATCGACGACCAGCCGCTGTCTTCGACCAGATCAAGGGTTCACACCCGAAATCAGCGCCCAGTACGACAGCACACACTTGTAAGTGAAGCTCTTGGTTTTGAACTTTCCATTAACAACTGCATTGACTTTCCCACTAACGGTAATCGTCGCCTTGTTCGGTACGCCATCCTGCACGGCGGCATCGCATTTCGTAACGCGTTGGACATCGAGCGAGAAGTCGTCAAGCGAAACCCCGTCTTCGGCAGCCAGACTTTGAATCCAATTTCTCAACATGCTTTCAATGGTTGAAAGACCATTGGCGTCAAGGGCAAACACCATCTGCTTGCCCTGCTTCACGAGCGCATAGGTTCCAGTGTAATCATACTGGCCATCCTGTAGATCAAAGGTTCCGGCATCCGATAACGTATTGGTTGCCAGTATTACAGAGGTGTCGTTACCCAGGCCACCGACGCTCAATTTTGCCGATGAAAGAATCTGGTAGACTGCAGCAGCGTTCCCACTGGCGGACTGCGTGACTGTAAACGTTTGCCCGGCAATCGTCATCGTGCCCGTGAGAGCGTTGGTGCTCGTGTTGGCGGCGACGCTGAACTGAACCGTCCCATCGCCGGATCCGCTGCCGCCGGACGTGATCGTGATGAAACCGCTGTTGCTGATCGCCGTCCAGGTACAACTGCTGCCTGCCGTCACGTTCACCGAGCCATTGCCGCCGCTGGAAGAGTACAACGCCGCGGTCGCCGACAGCGTGTACGTGCAGGGGGTTGAGCCTGACTGCGTGACTGTAAACGTTTGCCTGGCAATCGTCATCGTGCCCGTGAGAGCGTTGGCGCTCGTGTTGGCGGCGACGCTGAACTGAACTGTCCCATCGCCGGATCCGCTGCCGCCGGAAGTGATCGTGATGAAACCGCTGTTGCTGATCGCCGTCCACGCACAGTCATTGGACGCGGTCACGCTCACGCCGTCGGAGCCGCCCGCCGCGCCGAACGCGGCAGTGGTTGGGTCGATCGAAAAGGCGCAGGTGGTGCCACCGCTTGCGGAGATTAGCAGATTGCCGCTCGCGCCAAAACAGCCGCCCACGAGGAGGTAGTAGGTCGTGCCCGCGCTGCCGGTGAAAGTCACCGTCGAGCACAAGGTGCCACTGGCATCATCATCATTGCAACCGACCTCCGTGAGCGCCCCACAACTGCCCGAATACACGGCCAGTACCGTGTCGTAGTCGCTGCCGTCCGTGGTCACCGTGATCGGCCCGTCGCTCGTCGCTGTCATTGTGTACCACACGGCGCCGTTAACGCCATAACTGCAGTCGGGATACAGCCCCCCGTCACCGGTCGCACCGTCCGTGTTCATGGTGGCGCTGCCCGGATTCGACAACCTGATCGCCCCGCTACACTGGCCATTAGCCGGGGGCGACCCCACCGAGATTTGCAGATTGCCGCTCGCGCCAAAACAGCCGCCCACGAGGAGGTAGTAGGTCGTGCCCGCGCTGCCGGTGAAAGTCACCGTCGAGCACAAGCTGTCACTGGCATCATCATCATTGCAACCGACCTCCGTGAGCGCCCCACAACTGCCCGAATACACGGCCAGCACCGTGTCGTAGTCGCTGCCGTCCGTGGTCACCGTCAGCGGCCCGGTGCTCGTCGGCGTCACCTTGTACCACACCCCGCCAGCGGTAACGCCGTCACCGCAACTGGGAATTGGACCTGCGCCAGAGATCGCATCGACCGTGCTCATGGTGGCGCTGCCCGGATTCGACAACGTGATCGCCCCGCTGCACCAGTTGTTAGCCGGGGCCTGCCCGAGACTGGCCTTGATCTGCAGCCGGCCGCTGGCACCATTGTACCCGCCCGCGAGGATGGTGTAGGTCGTCCCGGCCGTGCACGGGAAGCTAAACTGGGCCTGCAGCCCGCAAGAGTCGTCGTTGCAGCCAACCGAGGTCAGTGCTTCGCACGTACCGGTAAGGATATCAATCATCGTGTCAAACTCACTGCCACAGGTCCCCACCGTCGCCACACCGGTGCCGCTCGGCGTGTAGGTGAACCACAGGCCTCTCCAGAGGGTCTCGCCGAGACACTGGTCCGTCCAGTTGTTCGGCGAGTTGTACGTGTCGATCGTGTAGGCCGTGTTCTCCGACAACGCAATCGCCCCGCTGCACTCAATGTTCGTCGGAGTGCCACAGTCGGCGCTGGCCGTGATCTGTAGCGTGCCTCTGGCGCCACCGTACCCACCCGCGAGGATGTAGTAGGTCGTCCCGGCCGTGCACGGGAAGCTAAAGGTGGACGTCAGAGCCTGGAACCCGCAGCTGCCGTCGTCGTTGCAGCCAATCGGGGTCAGTGCCGCGCACGTGCCGCCAAAGATCTGAATCATCGTGTCGAAATCGCTGCCGCAGGTCGCCACCGACGCGATACCGCTGCAGCTCGGCGTGTAGGTGAACCACACGGTTGAATAGCAGGTGCCGAGACACGGGGTGGTGTAGTTGTTCGTCGCGTTGGCTGTGTTCAACGTGTAGGCCGTGTTCTCCGACAACGCGATGGCCCCGCCGCATCCGGTGTTGGTCGGGACAAGCACGCCAGTACACACGCAACTGGCCTTGATCTGCAGCGTGCCGCTGGCGTTACCGTGCCCACCCGCGCAGATGTAGTAGGTCGTCCCGGCTGAGCACGGGAAGCTAAACGTGGATTGCGGCGCGCAAACGCCGTTGACGTTGCAGCCGATCGAGTTCAGTGCTCCGCACGTACCGCCAAAGATCTCGATCGCCGTGTCAAAACTGCTGCCGCAGGTCGTTACCGTCGCCGTACCGCTGCAGCTCGGCGTGTAGGTGAACCACACGCCTTTCGAGCAGGTGCCGAGACACGGGGTCGTGTCGTCCGTCGCGGTACCCGTGTTCATCGTGTAGGCCGTGTTCTCCGACAACGCGATGGCCCCGCCGCACAAATCATTCGGAGTCTGAGTCGCCGCGCCAAACTGAACGTTCAGTGTCTCCCACCATAGGTTGCTGATATTATCTATGGCACCGTCGTAATTAAGATTCTGTGAAACGCGGAACGTGCCGTCGGTACGCCCGGCGGTCGTCCCCCATGAATTCAGGATAATCCAATAAGCTTTCGAGGGATCGGTGTCATCATATCCGACACAGAGCGTTGCATGCCCGCCGTAACCCGAGTCAAGAGCTTGGCCACAATAGTAGTTGCTCCACACCTCGCTTTCGGGCGCTTCAGCCCACCAGTCTTCGAATGCGGTCCAAGCCGCTGTGGTAGGCAGGAAGAACATAAAGACGACGGCCTGATTCTGGTTGAGCACACTCTTGATGTTCGCGACGGCTTGAGTTTGTCCGACCCCCCAGGTCGTAACTGTGACAGGAGAAATGCTGGCGATTGGATATCGCGGGTCGGTTGCGATGCTGCTGCATGGCGTAAGGGAACAGGTGCCATTCGTGCTCGAGAACTGTGCGCTCTGGTTCGACCAGGGAATTGCAAATCCTTCGGAAGCATAGAACCGGGCGAAAAGCTGCGGGTTCCCGCCATTGCAACAGGACTTGTTGGTGTTGCAGGAGTTGATGAATTGCACCGAAAGCTGATCAAACACGCCATTCTGCACTTCGTGGGCAATCTCGATATCTCCGGTGCAGGCCCATTGCCAGCAGTCGCCACAATCGCCCTGGTTCCGCTCGGAAGGGACGTATGGCAACTGAGGAAGCAGACTCAACGAAGTGGCGAACGGTGTTACGGCTTCCTTCCTTCTGACGGAATACTGCGGGGCCCGCAAATGCTGCTTCTGCATCTCCGCTATCTCCTCCGGAGTGAAGTGCATGACGGGATACTTTGTCACAGGGACTTTCGCATCCTGGGCGAATGCAACCGTGACACCACTTAATAGAAAAGCGGCGATGAGCACGACCGTTTGGCTAGACCGGCAAACCTGGCCGAACTGCGATTGGTTGTTCATATGTGAGTTCTCCTGGGTTTCATCGATGACCGTAGCCCGACTCAATCATGGCTGCGCGATCAATGCTTGGCCCCCTCCGCTAGTTCCCACCTGGATCGAGCGTCCAATTCGTCTTCACAGATTTTTGAGTGAAGCTCACTGAATAAAACTTCCCATTAACGGTGGCGCTGGCATTCCCCTTTACGGTACTCGTCGATTGGTACGGCACACCATTCTTCATGGTGATGTTGGTAATCTTTACGCTTTGGACAGTGACCAAGAGATTGTCAAGCGACACCCCCTTATCCGCAGCCAGGTTTTGAATGTTATCGACCAGATTGCTTTTAACGGCTGCCAGACCGTTGGCATCAAGGGTAAGGGCGATCTGCTTCCCGTTCTTCACCAGAGCGTATGTTCCCGTGTAATGATACGTGCCGTCATACAGATCCCAGGTTCCGTCATCGTAAAGCGTAAAGGCTTGAGGCGACTCGGAGGAATTGTGACCCAGGCGACCGACCGTAAGGGTGTCTGTACTGTCAATATCATAGACGGCGTTTGTAAACTGGCACCATTGGGGAGGGCTGCACTCAGTTGCCTTAGTGTCTTTACTGGACAGGTTATTGACGACGTCCTGCCCGAACGCGGTTGTTTGTCCCGACAACCCCGCAAGAAACGCTGCCAGCCAAAAGACAATCCAAGAACGCTTCTTCATTATAGATCTCCTTGTGTGGTGGTGGTTTTGTGCTGGAGAACCCGATGACGAGTGGACAAAGGGCACCCGTCGCGAGGTCAGAGCAGGTGAAAGACTACAGGGGTCACGCAAGCGTTCGGTACCGGACACGCCCGTCAGAACGGAACTATGGTTCGAGTGCGTTCTCGCCTCCGACTCGAACCCGAAACTGGGCAGGCGAGCGTCTTGACTACGTCGCCCTCACCGAGGGCGAAATCTATTACCAAGCCAATCCCCCCGTCAAGCAAAATTCAGGCTTCCAGGCTAGGCTCAAAAAGGAGGGGTTTCGTAAACCGTGTTCGACCACACTACGGTTTCACGACTGAACTGGCGGCAACCGGGACGGTCGCCCTACCATACGGAGGCGGCGCGTGGCGTCGGGGAGAGCTTCATCTTACAAGACGGAATGGCTTCAGGCACCCACCCCTGTTTCCCCTCCGAGGAGGGGATGGGGACGACCGCAAGCAGGCAGCTTGCGCCACCAGGGCGGGGGCGAGCGACGGGACAGCGTCACGATTGGGCAGTATGTACGTAACGCAATCCGGGCGTCAAGCAGACGGTGGACGGCTTTCGGATTGCGACGAGCGCTCGCAGCGTGATACAACGCCAGCATGAACCGGCTGCTGTTCGGGGACGATCTCAGGAGGACACGCTTGAGGAAGTGCGCGCTCTGAAAGGCAATCAAATCTTACTGCTGGCGATCTTGGAATCAGCAGGGGCGATGGGTGTTAGCATCAATGATTTCGTGGCCCGGATCTCTGAGCTCGACTGCGATATTACACGCGGTACTTTCCGCGCCTGCCTCCAGCAGTTACTGGAGTTCGGCTTCGTTGAGACGACCATGGATATGCCGTTGCGCGTTTGTATTACTGAAGCGGGGAAGACGGCCCTGAGAAATTGGCGTGCTAAGAAATGATGGGAGGGACCCGGAGCGAAAATGTCCAAGCGTACAAAGAAAGGCAAACGTGAGACGTATGTACCGAGCGAGGCCGCGGAGAACGTTGCGCGGGTCGCGGGTAACTTCTACGCACCGAATATCGCGCTTGGAGAAATCGCGCAAGCGGTTGACATGGAGTACCGTGAGCTTGTTGAAACTGCCGAGATGGCTGTCGAGTACTTGGAGGAAGTGCCGGACGCTGAGGCACGAATTCTAGTTCGGCTGTTGCGGAATGCAGTTCTTAAGGTAACCACCCCAAAGCACTCCGACGAGGAAGGCGAGCAACCAATCGTGCCGCTTCCTGATCCAACGCCAAAAGAGCGCGAAGCTGCAGTCGGTTAGCCCCCGCTACTTGCTCTCAAAGCCGCTCTTTAAGAGGCTTCAAGCTAGTGTCGCAGGGGGGCCGATCACGATCCTTTCCGCCGAGGGGTTGGCACGTGCGACGGATTCCCGTGCGCCATCATCGTCCTGAGAATTGGCCCGTGAAGTATAGGTAAGCACGACGCGGACGGTCGGGAAACGACAGAGATGCTTCGACCCTTCGACTGCGCTCAGGGCAGGCAGCTTGCGCCACCAAGGCGGGGGCCGGCCACGACAACGGCGGCAACCGGGACGGTCGCCCTACAATTCGGAGGCGGAGCGAAAGGGGGACGGAAACGACAGAGACCCTT
>JBEKLM010000005.1:0-136707 GCA_050010195.1 Verrucomicrobiia bacterium | reverse complement strand
TTGTCGATAAAGGATTGAAGTTGCTGTTTTGTCTTCTGCAGCGACCCGACCCGTATCCATTGCCCCGCCGAAATGGCCACCCCTTCGGCCTCTGTGAGTTGATGCCACTGTTCGTAGTGAGCCCGCAGGGCGGCCCGCAGCCGCGCGATTTCCGAAGATTCGATCACCGGCGGAGAACCTCCGGCGCGGCGGTTTCGTGCGTGCGCAACATCTGCACCCACGCGTCGCGCAGGACGGTCAGCCGCTCAATAACCTCCTGGATCCCTTGGGGGCGTTTGTAGCGGTTGCTCTCATCCAAACGCTTGTCAAAATACAGGTACAAGCGGTGCAACGTGAGTGCCAGTTCTCCACCGTCGTCCATGTTCAGGCAGATATTTAGCTCGTGGATGATCGCCTTGGCGCGCTTGACGTTGTTGTGAATGCCCTGATTGAATTCGAGCGGGTCGGTGCTCTGGAAGCTCAAGAGCGCACGCTCCAGAAAGTTAATGGCGCCGTCATAGAGCATGGCGACGAGTTGTCCCGGATTGGCGGTTTGTATGGCCATCCGGCGATACGATCCCGCGATGTTGGCCTGCATTGTCATGACGTGCCGAAAACTCTCAGGGGATTACGGATGGTTCTCATCCTCATTCAGGTTTCCCGCGAGCAACTGGGAAATCGTACGGATCGTGGACAGCGGCGGATACTGGGCATCATTGATCAGGGCGCGTGCTTGGCTGACGGCTTCGGGGCGAACATCGGGAGTTTGCTGTAACGCGCCATTCACGGCATCGGTTCCTTGAAACGAGGTCGAGTCGCCGGCCTGCGGTTTTGCAGGAGGCGTTACCGGTGCCCTGCTCGTTGCACGTTGAAGGGGACTCACGCCGGCATTTGGGTTTACTTCCATACTCTACTCATCGGCAGTTTGGCAGAAAGCTTTAATGGGTGGGGATGGTCTCCACCGCCACCGCCGCCGCATATTGGCCAAATAAACGGGGGGATTGCAACACGCTGCTCGGATCTCCTTTGGGCGGTGGAACGTGAATGGCCTTGTCGTAGTACCCACGGGCCGAACGAGCAACCGCGGGTTCCCCGGCGTCCAGAACCTGATCCACGGCCCACAACAGCGTGTGGCTGTTTACATCCACCAACTTTAGGTCCCATCCGACGGCCATCGGCGGATAGGGGCGATACTGGCTGAGCCGACAAAACAGGACTGCGTCGCAACCCGTGGCCGTGTGTAACCGGGCCAGAAAATCTGATGGCAACACGTCCTGCGCACTCCACGCGGCGCGGCCCGTCACCGCCCGTAACTGCTCGGGACTAATTGCCATCGTCTCAAAGGCTGTGGTTTTGGCGATCTCGGAAAGCAATACGGGCTGGAGCACATCCCGGCCTCGATCCGCGTCCGGATCAGCATCCGAAGTCAGCGGCAGCACCGCAACGCGGCGTACGGTCTGCGGCAGTTGTCCGACCGCGCGGTACACGTTGGCCGTGGAGCCGGCTGGACGGACGGCGGGGACGGACGCGCAACCGCCAAGAAACGGAGCACCCACGGTCAGCGCAAGGGCCACGACGAGCTTCATATGGTACCAGCCGTTATCGCCTGGCTGAGATACGATTCTTGCGAGTTGATCTGGGCCATGGTGCTTTCCATAGCCTCGAATTGGGTGGTCAGTTCCGCGCCTTGCGCCAGGACACTTTGCTCGATCGTATTGATCTGATTGGTGATATTGGTGGATTGTTGGGTCAGGTTGCTCTGCTCACTGACCAGACTGCCGGTCGTGCCGGTGCTGTTCCCGACCAGATTCGCAACGAAGGTACTCAGGCTCGTTGTCAGGCCATTGGTCGAGTTGGTAAAAAAATCCTGGACGGCGCTGAGATTGGTGCTCAGGGCATTGGACAGGGTGGTCGGGTCGGACTGCGTAATCGTGTTGTCGTTGCCATCAGTCGTAAAGCCCAGTTGTGAGAGCTGGTTGATGCTGCCGCTAAACCCGGCGATCTCGCCGAAAACGGCCTCTCGCAGTTGCGAGCCCAGATTCATTACATTCGGGTCATCGGCCAGCGGACCTGCGGTGATGGAACTCGTACTACTGGTGGAACTCGTACTACTGTTGGTAATGGCGGTCTCGGTGCTGATGGCCGATTGGGCGCTGTTGTAGTCCGTGATCAACTGGGTGATGGCCGAACTGAGATTCGAGGTGTCCGCCGAGACCTGAACCGTCGTGGTGCCTTTGTTGAGCGCCGTCACACTGAGGCCGGTAATGCCGCTGCTGCTGTCCGAAATCGTGTTCGAATAGCTGATGATCTGGCCTCCGCCATCGACGGAGTACTCCAGGTTATCGCCGGGAACCAGCTTGCCGCCGGAAATCCCCGTGGCCGCGAGAAAATTTCCCCCCGTGTTGTCCTGCAGGGAAATGCCGAGGTCGCCGGTGCTGGCATTGGTCAGGACAAACTGGTTGTTGATGCTGTCGTACGAGGCCGTGACGCCGGCCCCCGAAGAATTGATCTCGTTCAAGAGACCGCCAATGGTGTCGGTGTTGACGTTGTAGTTGATCGTCACACCGTTGATGGTGAACGAGCCATTGCCGTTGGAATCGCCCGTGATGGGCGTGGCCAGGTTCGCGTTGGCCAGCGTGGCCTCCAGTTGGACCGACCCGAGCTTGTTGGCGCTGGTGAGTGTGTAGGTGTCGGTGTTGCTGTCGTACGAATTCGCGGTAGTCTCGTTGTAGAGTTGCGCGACTTGCAGGAAATTACTCGTGTCGGTTGTGCTCCCGAGTGTGATCGGACTGGCGCTGGAAAGGGTGATCGTGTCCGTGCCGCTGCTGTAGCTCCCTGTCACCGCACCGTTGGTGGCGGTGCTGATCGCGTCGAAGACGTTCTGGAGAGTCTCGCTGGTGGTAATGCTGATCTGCTGGCCGTTGACGGTGATGGTCCCGGCGGTGACGGGCTGGGAAAAATTGGCGTTGGCCAGTACGAGATTGGAAACATCGTCAGTGGAACTGAGCGGGCCGCTGATGTTGGTGGCCCCGTTCTGGACGCTGGCGCTGGCCACCTGGCCAATGTCGAACGTGTAGGTGCCCGTGGCGGTGCCGTTGTCGGCAGTAGCGGACAAAACGCTCGAGTCTCCAACGCTGGTGGAACACGTGTCGTAAAGACTGTCTTGTTGCAGGGCCGTTACGTCCTTCTGTACGGCCTGCAACGCGGAGATGATGGTGCCCAGGGCGGTGTTCTGGCCCTGAATGGTGGTTTGCTGGTTTTGCAGCACGGTTTCCGGCGCCCGGTCGGCCTCCTCGATTTCGCTGACAAGCGATTGCCAGTCGAGCCCGGATTCCAGCCCGGAAATGGCCAAGTCCGTCGAACTGCCCGAGGCGGCGGAACTGGTGGTCGTGGGTAACGTGGTGAGGTCGCCGAACAAATTCGGCGTCGTCAAACTGCCTATAGATAACGAGGACATGACGGCGTACCTGTGTTTCCTCCTTCTCTATCTCTATCGGCAATTTTGAGAAAAACTAAAGCCCGGACGATGTCACCATCGTCCGGGCCTTGGATCCGCTTGTTTGCGAAGCGGCGAACTGTCCCTATTCGAGCAACTTTAGCGCGATTTGCGGGAGCGTGTTGGCTTGCGCCAGCATTGCCGTGCCGGTTTGCACCAGTACGTTGTACTTTGCGTACTGCGTGCTTTCCGTGGCGACGTCCACGTCCGAGATCGTGCTCACTGCGGCCTGGAGGTTCTGGTCCAGCACCGAGAGCTGGTTGGCGGTGTAGCTCAACCGGATCGAGTTGGCGCCCACCGTGGCGGTGTTGGCTGACAACGTATTGATCGCGGTTTCCACGTCCGTCAGCGCCTGCTGTGCGAAGGTGACCGAGGTCACGTTATCGTTGTTGGTTGCGTTCGTGTACGCGGCGATGGTCAGGTCCGGGTTGGCCATGGCGAAGGTGGTGCCTTCGCTGTCGATCGTGACGGCCAACGACCCGCCGTTGAACAACGACACGCCGTTGAAGCTTTGGGTCGCGACGTTGTTGACGTATGCGGCCAACTGGGCGTATTCCGACTGGTACTGCTGACGATCCGTGTTGGACTTGGTCACGTCCTGGGATTGGATGGCCAATTGGGACATCTGGCTCAGGGCGCTGCCAACCTGACCGAGAAATCCTGTCTGGGTCTGGTTGAACGAATTCGCATCCGCCACGTTGCCGCTGGCTGCATTCACGCGGCTATCTTCCGCGTTCATCCGCAAGGCTACCGCGCTTCCAGCGGGGTCGTCGGCGGGACTGGTGATCTTCGAGCCCGAGGACAATTCCGACAGGGCTTTCTGCAACGCCGTTGTCGACTGCGCCAGGTACAAGGACGTGCTGTTCGCTGCTGTATTGGTATTGATAACCATAACTACCTAACTCCTTCCGTGAGTTTTACTTGTCTATCCTATGGTCGGCATCCTTGCCGCCGTGCGGGTCTTTTCAGAGGCACTCGCTCCTCCTCGTTGACTCTTGCAGGCTGCCAACCGCCTCTGTCTTGTGACAGTGGAGGTATCGGCAGACCCCTGAAAAAACTTTAGCCCGCGCCAAATTTTCATAAAAAAGGCCACGCTTCTCATAAAAAAGCGCTACACCCAAGCTTCCCCTTAAGACCCTTCGCCCGCGCCAACTCTGTAAAAAAGGCGCTACAGTCAACTCTCCGTTCTGCCGATGTACATAAGATGGCCCGTAAAGTATTCAGCCAATCGAATGAGCCGAACGTCTGATTTATCCATTAAAACGAAGTTGATCCTGATGACCTTGTTGGCCAGCGCGGCCACATTGGCGCTCGCGTGCGTGGCGTTTGCCGGCTACGAACTCTGGTCCTTCGGCTACGAACAACAGGGGTTGAGCGCCAGCTCCACGTTGGTCCTGACGTATGCGGGCATCGTCCTCGTCGCCACCCTGGCCACGGCATTTCTGCTCGCCTGGCGCGTCCAGCAGGAAATCGCCGGCCCCATCCGGCAACTCATCCGGATCGCCCGCGAGATCAAAGAGAAGAACAATTATTTCATCCGCGCCGCCAAAGGCCATAATGACGAGACCGGCCAGCTCACCGACGAGCTCAACCAGATGCTCGACGTTATCCAGCAGCGCGACATTGCCGTTACCAACGCCCGCCGCCGCGCGGAGGAAGCCACCCAGGCCAAAAGCGAGTTCCTGGCAAATATGAGCCACGAAATCCGCACCCCGATGAACGGAATTATCGGCATGACGGAACTGGCCCTCGACACCCCCCTTACTTCCGAACAGCAGGAATACCTGATGACCGTCAAGGATTCCGCGGACACGCTACTCGCGTTGATTAATGACATTCTCGATTTCTCCAAGATCGAGGCCGGGAAATTCGTCCTCGACCCGGTCGAGTTCCCCCTGCGCAACACGATCGAGCGCACGCTCAGCCCGCTCGCATTGCGCGCTCGTCAAAAGGGCCTCGCCCTGGTCTGCCAGGTGGACCCGAGCGTGCCGGACACACTCATCGGCGATTCCATCCGACTGCGCCAGATCATCGTCAACCTGGTGGGCAACGCCATCAAGTTCACCTCCCAGGGCGAAGTGGCCGTGTCGATCGATGTTCAGGCCAGAACGAACACCAACGTGACGCTGCATATCGCCGTGCGCGACACCGGCATCGGCATCCCGGCCGATAAACAACAAGTCATCTTCGAAGCCTTCACGCAGGCGGACAACTCGACGACCCGTAAATTCGGCGGCACAGGCCTGGGACTGTCCATTTCCATGAGTCTGGTTCGAATCATGGGAGGCCAACTGTGGGTCGAAAGTGAACCCGATCACGGAAGCACGTTTCATTTCACAGTAGTCGTCGGTGAACCGCAACGCGTCGCGGGGCCTGCGCCCGCTCTCGTCGAAACCTTGCATCCGCAGGTACCACTGGAACAGGTGGCCGCTCCCGACAAACCGGTCACCCCCAAGACCGAACGTCGAGCGCTCCGCGTCCTGTTGGCCGAGGACACACCGGTAAACCAAAAACTCGTCTGCCGTATTTTGGAAAAGCGCGGTCATCGCATCGTCGTGACGAACGACGGCGAAGAAGCCATCGCTGCCTGGCAGCGTGAGTCGTTCGACGTCATTCTCATGGACGTACAAATGCCGACGCTTGATGGACTCCAGGCCACCGCTCGCATTCGTCAGCAAGAGCAGACCGCCGGCACTCATGCGCCCATCATCGCCATGACCGCCCACGCCCTGTCTGGCGATCGTGAGCGGTGCCTGAATGCGGGCATGGATAATTACATATCCAAGCCTTTGGACGCCAACAAGTTAATTCAATTAATCGAATCCATCGAGCCAGCACATGCGGCAGCGAAGCCGGAGACGGAAGAGGCGGCTCCGATGGAAACGGCCTTCGATTTGCGAGTGGCACTCGAACACATTGGCGACGACCACCATCTGCTCTCCGACATGGCGGAGATGTTCATCGAGGACGCACCGAAGATGTTGGACGCGATTTACCAGGCGATCGATTCTCGCGATAGTCGCCAATTGGAACAAACGGCGCACAGGCTCAAGGGTTCAGCGGGCATTTTCGGCGCGGCAAAATGCTGGGAGCTGTTGAGGCATCTCGAAGAAATCGGCCGGGCCGGTGACCTGGCAAAGGCGCGGGATTTATTCACTCAATTGCAAGGTGAACTGGACCGTCTCCTGCTGGCATTGCGCGCACTCCCGAAAGACGAACCAGTATCCAAGTCCTGATCGTAACCTTGGTCCGGCTAGCAAAGTGCCGGCTCTGCCGCGGCGAGGGCTGATGCGAGGGTCTTGCCGGCGGTGGGTAACACTTCCGTCAGGGAGATAACCCGCTTATTCACCGTTGTCAGCGCCTGCGTCCGTCCCGCGCCCAGCAATCGCTGATACCACTGAATGAATTCCTTGCTGACGGCTGCCTCCTCCGGTGGCGCAACCTTCGTCGCAACCTTTCTTTCCGAAGCCAGCTCACACAGAATCTGCGCCGCACGGTGTGCAGGGTTTGCCGGCGTACCGGCCCGTCGCCACAACGGCAGGGCCTCCGACACGTGATGGCTCAACATCAACGCTTCCGCCCGCTGCAGCGTGAGCAGTTTGTCTTGCGGGAAGAGCTTGATCCCCTCGCCCGTCCACTGACAGGCGAATTCCAGAAATCGTGGCTGCTTCAACGCGATATGTGCGCCAAACAACCACACCGGCAAATCGTCCGCCTTTTCCGCGATCAACCCATGCAGAATTTGGAGCGCGTCCACCGGCTGACGGCGCGATTCCAAGAGGGTTGCGAAATCAAACCGCACCCGCCGCGAGTGCGGATCGGCCGCCAGTGCCTGCTGAAAGGCCGCCGCCGCTTCGTCGAGCCGCCCCAAACGATGCAGGCAGATCGCCAGACAATGGTGCGGTGCGGCTTTCCGGATATCGCGGTTCACGGGCGTCAGCGATGGCCGGTCCCGCTTGGCGAGGCACTGACGGAACTGTTCTATCGCCTCCTCAAACTGTCCGAGTTGCGAACACGCCAGCCCCCACCCAAAATGCTGGGAGGCCGTCAGCCCGCCGCGCTGGGCCACTGGCGACTGTAACAGACGGATGACCGGCTCGTATTGGCGTGCCGCTATCAATTGCGTGCACAACTGCGTCAACAGCGCCTCGCGCATCTCGGGGGCGACACGGTCCTCCGGCATCGCCTGCAGGGCACGGAGCGCCTCGAGATACCGATCCACCGCCATATCCTTCCGTCCGGCGCGCGCCAGCTCCAGGCCGTAATTCATCAGCAGGTTCGGCTCGTTCGGCCTCTCTTCGATGGCCTGCTCCAGCAATCGCAGATTCCGGGAGAGCTTGTTGCGGTCGGCAACCACCTCGGCGGTGTACCCGTGATGGATCAACGTGGCGGTGCTGAACTTGTTTTCCATGCCCCATTGTTTGCGCCGCACTTCGACGCTGCTGAAGACCTGCTCGTGGATCCGCCCGACGAAGAAGAGCCCCGGCGCGTTGCGGAACAATCGCGGCACGTAATTGCATCCGTCCTCTTCCCGGCCAACGTCCACAATCGGCAGACGGTAGGCCAGGACCTTGTCCGCACGCATCTCACGCTGGAGAGTCTCGCGTCCATCGGCGGATAACTCTTCGTCGGCATCCAGTACCAATACCCAGTCGCCGCGGACGTGTTCCAGGGCCGCGTTGCGCGCTGCGCTGAAATCATCGTTCCATGGGAAGTCATACAGCTCGGCGCCGTGCTGTTGGGCGATCTCTTTCGTGCGGTCCGCGGAACCGGTGTCGACCACGACAATCTGCGAGGCCACGTCGCGCACGGAGCCGAGGCAGCGGGCCAGAAAGCTTTCTTCATTCTTCACGATCAAACAGACGCTCAACCGTGGCACGCCGTTGTCCACCGGCACCGCCGGTACGATGGCGCCCGCCGTCTTCTTGATCTTTTTCAGCAGGGCGCGCGCGTCCGGGTGGAACGGACGAACGTCCATTGCGTGGAGTGCTGCGTTCCACGCCTCGCGGTACCGCTTCTGGCGGAAGAATTCGCGGGCTTCGGCGAGGTCGCCGAGCCGTCCGGCTGCCGGCAACTCGATGGCCACCGGTTTTCTCCCGCTCGGAGTGTGAGGGACCGCTGCCAGAGCGCGCAGGCGTTGCGCCGCAACCCGGGCCGCTCGGTCCCACGTCCAATCCCGGCGCGCCACCTCGCTGGCCCTCTGTCCCTTCGTGCGGGCCTCGTCGCGATGCTCGAACACCCAGCCCATTCGTTGTTTCAATTCATCAAATGACGGTTCCAACAACCAGCCCGGCCGTGCCAACCGGAATGGACCGACCCGATAACCGATGCGCTGGCGGCTGGCGGAAATCGGATACGCGCGGTCTTCGGTGGCGAAATCGTCGGTGGCCCCGCCGGCCGTGACGATGACCGGCAGCCCGCAGGCCATGGCTTCCAGCACCGGCAGGGCGAATCCCTCGCCCCGGTACGGATGCACCAGGCAGTCGCAGGCCGCATACAATCCGGGCATGGCATCGGCGGCCAGCTCATCGGTCAGGTAAACAATCTCCGGTGCGCCCGGCCTCGCTTGTGCCGCCTGGATTTGTTCCTGCAGCGTCTGGCCGGCATACACACTTTCGCCGCCAAAATCCTTGATCACGAGACAGACATCGTCCGCCGCCGTGAAATTCTCCGTGAAAGCCTTCAGCAACAAATCCGGACCCTTGCGATGGATCGTGCCGCCGACGAACAGGAACTTGAACGTCTTGCTCGTGGCCAAGGGGAGCGGCGTCACGCCGGGACGAAACCGTTCGGGATCAATTCCATTCGGCACGACGTGGACCTTTCCGGGCGCCACACCCGAGTCCACGTACACACGCCGCACGTATTCTGACGGCACCCAGATTTCGGCGACGCCGCTGAGACGACTCACCCAGTCCAGCGGCAATGACCCGTACTCCCACGGTTGGATCAAGACCCAATATCCGGATTTGGGCCGTTGCCAGTTCGGCGGCCAGGCGTGGCGCACTGTCACCCCGGTCCGTGTCGGCGCTTGATCGCGATGGCCCTTTCCGACGCGGGTGATTTCCAGCTTTGGTTGTTGCGACAGGGCGCGGGTCAATTCGCGGTTCACATGAGACAGGCTGCCGTTGTCGGCAAACGTGCCTTCCCACGCGACATGCACGGTTTGCGAAGAACCCCCACCGGGAGAGGCCGGCGTGTGGATACGCCGTGGCTGGCGCGTGAGGCAATCCTTCAAGGCCTCCAATCCGCTGACGACTTGCAGGCTATCCCACGGATCGAGGAAAACGAAATCGGATGGGTCCTTCAGGCCTTTCCAGTCACCGCACTTGATTGCGTCAAATACGTAAGTGGGCATGCCGGTCAGTGCGGCGAAACTCTTGGCCCAGGAATCGGCGCCGACAAACAGCGCGCAGCGCGCGATCTGGTCCATCTGGTCGCGGAACGAATAACTGCGCTGGTCGTCACAGCCTTCTGGACAGGGATACGTCTCCCGCTCATTCGGCGTCCCAACAATCATCGGATGCCAACCCTGCTGCTTCAGAAAGTCCAGCAAGGGTAGCCAGTCACGCGGTTCGATCAGATTGCGCTTGGTGCCGGCCATCCCGACCAGGCTGCCCTGCGGCGCGACGGCGACACGTTTACTCCGGCACGCCTCCGCGTGGAGCCGCGCCCACTGCGGGCGCTTCACAACGCCGTAGTCGCGGAAAACATCGAGTTGTTCGCCCCACTCCTCGCCATAGTCCTTGCCCGGCGTAACACCCTTGCCGCGGAAATTCGGCAGTTGCGGAACCACCTGTCGCAGCAGTTTGTTGATTTGCACCCGCGAATGCTGCGGCAGAAAACAAACCTGCTTCAACGCGGGGAACGCCTCGAAGAAACTGCGCATGGCGGCCTGGGAATTGGGATAACTGACCACCACGCTGTTGGGATGCGCGTCATAAAACGTCGCCAACAGCAACAGCGCATCTCCGGCGCCGCCGCAGTGGAAGTAAAACGGTCCCAGGTCCAGACTCGCCAGTACGCCCGCGATGCGGTCGGCGACTTGCTTGAGTTGCTCCCGTTCATCCGTGCCCCCGAGCTCGACGGCCAGCGCCTCGTCGCTGAGATAGGAGAATTTGCCGTCGTGCCTGATGCTGCGGGAGCCCGGGGTGCCCGGGAGGTCGGCCATGGCTTCCATCTCGCGTTTCATGTGCGGCGGTCGCGCGGGACGTGTCCCATCAGGCGTGACCGACATACGCGCCGGCTTCAACGGCGCGACGCTGCGATCTCGCGGCCGGTTTGGTGCCGCTGAAGGTAGCGCGCGCGTCGCTCAGATTGAACACCAGCGCGGGTTCTTCAAATCCCGCGTGCGTCAACGCGGCGCTGACGCCGGTGTGGTTCGGATACCAAAAGTTCGTGGGGTCGTTGTCGTAGCCGGGGAAGAATGTCCAGGCGGCCGTTTCCGAGTGGAGGATGTCGCGGTCCGGGCTCGTCGCGGTCTCCAGCAGCAGCAATCCGCCGGGTTTGGTCAGGGCGAACAAATTGTCAAACGCCGTCCAGGGATTGTGCATGTGGTACAACACGCCGTAGCAGAGCACGACATCAAACTGGCCCAGCTCGCGGATCTTCTCCTTGGACAAGTCGCCGTGACGGAACTTGACCTTGCTGCCCAGGGTCTTCTGGGCGAATTCAAAACCATCGTTTCCAAACGGGTGCCCCCCGTCGTCGGCCCCAATGTCGGACGCCACCACTTGCGCCGCGCCGCGCTTTTCGGATTCAAAACTGAAGAACCCGTCCCACGCGCCGATGTCGAGGACGGTCTTGCCGGTCAAGCCTTCCGGCAGGCCGAAACGGGTCGTGGGCCAATCCCCGCCGACCGGGCCATGGTCAACCCGTCCGGGGGTGACGACCGGTTCGCCCCCTTCGTCGACACCCAGCTCGATGCGGTGCCACCACTGGATGGCTTTCATTTTGGCGATTTGCTTGCTGGTCAGGACACTCATGATCGATCTGCTCCTTTGAGTTTCGGCGCGGGGCGCTGATCGTAGACCAGCGCCTGCCGGTTCGTGCGTTGAATTTCCTCGTAAACTTCCTGGCGATGGACCGGCACCTCAACGGGGGCTTGAATGCCCAGTTTGATCGTGTCGCCTTCGAGCCGTAAGACCGACACGACAACCTGGCCATCAATGACCACGCTCTCGCCGACTTTTCGGGTGAGAACCAGCACGGGTGGCTCCTCCGGTTCAGGCTGTGACAGGCAGCGAGTATTGCGTGCTGTATTCGGACGCGTTGTTCGGCACAACCTGCTTGCCGATGCGCGTGCGGGCATTGATCACGATTGGCCCTTTGAGGTTGACCGTGGGGCGTCCATTCCCGCGCAAGGTGACGATACAAAACAGCAGCGCCTCGCGGGGATCTTTCAAATCTAGAAACTCCACATCCGCAGCGGTCAGATTGGGTTGGTACCCGACGGTCACGCGATCCGGAGGAACGACAAGAAAGGCTATGCCCGACTCGTCCTGCACCTCCAACCACAGGAACGGCTCCTCTTGCGGACGCCCAACAAGGGAGAATTTCTTCAGGTTTTCAAATCCCAGTAACCCAACTGGAAACCGCAGGATCGTTTTGTCCCGCGAACGGGTCGCCTTGGAAATCGGTTTTGGTTCCGCTGATGTAGTTTCCATGCGAGACGTGCTTTGCAACCCCTGTGCCAGCCGGTTGGCAGGCCACGGGAATTGCAGAAACGGACTGTTTTCAACAAAAAGTGTCGAAGGGAAAGGACCGGTGGAATTGGAGGCAAGAGCCGCTCGGCAACCTTTTCCGCCCCGCCAGACCGATTTTGCCCCGTCCCGGATCCGCTTATGGGAAGGGACTTACCTGAGCTTGTACAGGTGTTTGACCTGTCGGAGTTTCTCGAAGCTCACGCCAGCGGCGTGGGCCAGAGCAAGAGCGAAGGAGAAATGGGGCGCTCATGCAATAAGCGGGCTAAAAGTGCGAAACTCGACCTTGGCATCCGCCACAATGGGGACGGTCAGGGATTCCGAGTTGCCACCCAGCGACGCAGTTCCTCCGCCACCCCAGCGATGACCGGCTGCCACTGGCCGCATGGGGACTGGCGGAACAAGCGCATTGTTGGGTACCAGGGAGAATCCGTGCGCAGGAGCAGCCAGCGCCAATCCGCAGGATCGGGGAGGAGGGTCCAGACCGGTTTCCCGAGGGCACCGGCAAGGTGGGCGACGGCGGTATCCACGGAGAGGATGAGGTCCATCTGCCCGACGCAGTCGGCGGTGTCGTAAAAGTCCCTGAGCCGCGCGGTCAGCGACACGAGATTCGGAGTGGCGCGGACATGCGGTTCATCCTCCGCCCGGACAGGCACTTGCAGGCTGAAAAAGGTGATCCCCGTCTTCGCGAGAATAGGCCCCAGTTCCGTGAAGGGAATCGAGCGCCGGGCGTCATTATGATGGGTGGAATTGCCCGCCCATGCCAACCCGACCTTGACATGCCCGGGGGGAACCGCGGGCAGGGGCTCGGCGACCGGTGCGACCAGCCAGGGATCTCCGGGAATGGTCTCCAAGGTTGTCCCCAAGATCAGCGGCAGGCTCATCACCGGGACGTAATAATCGAACGGCGGCGGGCTGTCCCCAACCGCAATGACCGTGTCCGCGCAACGAGCGTGCTCGAACAAACGCTTCAACGGAGCCTGGCATTCGAGGATGACCTGCCCGGCCCGCGCGCGGGCCTCATGGGTAAAGCGGGCAAATTGGATGACGTCTCCGAAACCTTGCTCGGCACAAACCAGCAGCGTTTTCCCCGGGATCGATTGGCCGCTCCAGAGCGGCTGCGGGTACGGGCGCGGGGGAGTTTTGCGCCAGCGCCATTCATATTCGCGGAACCCTTCCGGAAGGCGGCCAAGCGTCAGCAGCACGAGGGCGTAATTGCTGCGGGCGAGACCGTATTCAGGCTGGATTTCGAGCGCGCGTTCATAAGCGGCCAGGGCTTCCTCGGTCCGGAACAAGGCATTAAGTGCCTGACCCAGGTTGTTCCAAATCTCGTAATCCTGCGGATTGAGCGCAAGGGCTTGGCGATAGATGGAAGCAGCCCGCTCGAAGTCGCGCAGTTTGTAACAGGCGTTGCCCAAGCCGTAATAGGCGTTGAGATAGGCGGGATTCCGCTGCAGGGCCGTGGCAAACGCTTCCGCCGCGCTCGCGACATCGCCCGCCGCAGCATGGACGCAGCCCAGGGCGTAATACGCGTTGGGCGATTGCGGAGCGAACGCGGCCGCTTGCCGGAGCCACTTTTCCGCTTCCGCTCCCCGCCCGGTTTCATGCAGAACGAGGCCCAGGAGATACGGCACTTCGCCATCCGCGGGCGTGCGCTCCAGCAAATCGCGGCAAATAGCCTCGGCCTCCGCATACCGTCCCTCGCGGTGTGCCTCGCGCGCGGACTCTACCAACTGGCGTAATATTGACACTGATCGGCATTTCCTCCGACATTTTCCAGATTACCAACGCCCAGCGACCGTCGCGGACGATAGCACTCGTAATATCACCTTTGACAATGCTGACAAGCTGATTCGTTACGCTAGACGGAACGTCAGTTGTTTTCGACGGCCCTGGCAATCGCCTGGCGGAGGGTGTCAAGCGTGACGGGCTTACTGACGACAAAATCGACGCCTACGGGTTTTTCGTCGGCGGCTTCCATCATGCTACCGAAGCCGGTGAGCATGATGACGGGCAGATTGGGGCAAGCGGTTTTGATAGCTGCGCCGACCTGGTCGCCGCTCATGCCGGGCATGGCGCGGTCGAGGATCACGAGGTCGAACCGGCCGTCACGGAACTTGTCGAGCCCATCCTCTCCGTTGGCGGCGAGCTCGACGACGTGGCCATCGCGGATGAGATATTCGTTCAGCACCTTGCGGACGATCAGCTCGTCGTCCACCAACAAAACGCGCTGCGAGGCGAGTGGGGCGGGCGCGGATTGGGCGTCCTTGACGGTTGCCTGGAGCTGCCCGGGCGTGGGCAGGGACAGGATGAACGTGGTGCCCTTGTGAAGTTGTGTCTGGATATCGATGGTGCCCTCGTGGCGCTGGATGATTCCGTAGACCATGGACAGGCCGAGGCCGGTGCCGCCGTCGCCCTTGGTGGTGAAGAACGGTTCGAGACAGCGCCGGCGGACTTCCTCGGTCATGCCTGACCCCGTGTCCGCGACCTCGATGGTGACGCGTGAATCGTGGTTGCGGGTGCGGAGGGTGATCACGCCGCCGCGCGGCATGGCGTCCACGGCATTGAAGATCAGGTTGGTGAGGACCTCGCGCAAGTCCGCCGCGTTGCCCTGGACAGGTGGGACCTTCTGCAAATCGGCTTCCGTGCGAATGGCGATGCCGCGCGCTTCCGCCTGCGTCTTCCACTTTGGCTGGGTGAGCGAAATCGATTCCTCCACGAGCCGGTTGAGATCGACCGCCGTGAAGACCTCGCCGCGTTCGCGATAGCGATAGAACTCGCGGAGGCGGTTGACGACATTGCCGGCGTCCCTGGCGGCGGTGTTCATCATTTCCAGGTATTGTTTGACCTTGGGCTTGTCATCGAGCGCCCCGGGCCGGTCCAGCAGCAATTCGGTGAACCCGACGACGGCGGCGAGGGCGTTGTTGAAATCGTGGGCGATGCCGCTGGCCATGGTGCCGAGCGCGCGCAGGCGTTCCTGCTGGACGACCTGTTCCTGGGCGGTTTGGAGTTCCTCGAGGGCGTGCTTGAGGCGCGTGTTGGTCTCGCGCAGGGACTGCTCGGCTTCCTTGCGCTGTGTGATGTCGCGCATGATCCCCACGGCGTGCCAGCCGCCCTTGATCCGAATGGCGGACAGCGACAGTTCGACAGGGATCTCCCGGCCATCTTTGCATCGCGCTTCTAATTCCAGAGTCTTCCCCACGGCATTACCGTGTCCCGTCCGCTGAAACTCCGGGAAGCCCTTCTGGTGTGCGTCTTGATACCGCTGGGGGACGAGCAGTTCGTGCAGGTTCCGGCCGAGCGCCTCGTTCCGTGTGTATCCCAGAATGTGTTCGGCCGCCGGGTTCCAGAAAGATAGGCACCCCTGCGGATCCATCATCAGGATGGCATCTTGTGTCGAGTCCGTAATGCCGTGAAAAGTGCTTTCCCGTTCCCGCAGTTCCTCCTCCGCCCGCTTGCGCTGCGTGATGTCCTGCTTGATGGCGACAAATCGCGAGATGGTGCCGTTGGCATCGCGGACCGGGGTGATCGTCATCTCTTCGGTGTAGAGGCTGCCGTTCTTGCGGCGATTCACCATTTCGCCGTACCAGACGCGCCCGGCGGTGATGGTTTCCCAGAGTTCGCGATAGAATTCGCTCTCATGCTCGCCTGATCGAAGAGGGCTTGATGTTTTCCCGATAACCTCTTCCGGTGAATAGCCCGTCAAGGAGGTGAAGGCCGGATTGACCCAAAGAACAGCGCCCTGAGAGTCGGTGATCATAATGGCGTTGGCGGCCGCCTCCAACGCCGCGCTTTGCAGGCGCAATTGTTCCTCCGCCTGTTTGCGCTCGGTAATGTCACGGATGATCGCGGACGCGCCAACGGTGTTGCCCGACGCGTCCTTGATCGGAGACAGGGTCAACGACAACGGGAAGCGGTGGCCGCCCTTGGCGATCCCTGAGGACTCGAAGTGGCTGACGAGTTCGCCGCTGGAGACACGCTGCAGAATATCACGCTTTTCCTGATGACGCTCCTCGGGGGGGATGATTTGCGCGATGGATTGCCCCGTGATTTCATCAGCGGTGTAACCGTACAGGCGCTCCGCGGCGGCATTCCAACTGGTAATGACGCCCTCGAGGTTGGTGCTGACGATGGCGTCATGCGAGGATTCGACAATTGCCGCCAGACGGAGGGGGGCTTCCTCGGCCTGTTTGTGTTTGGTGATGTCACGAAGAATCGCCTGACTCCCCCCCTGCTCGAGCCCACGGATAATCAGTTCCGCGAGAAACCGGGTCCCGTCCTTTCTGAGGACGATCCGCTCGTACCGGGCGCTTTCGCCTGCGCGTATTTCCTGCTTGCGACGGGCTGCCAAGTCGCGGTCTTCTGGCGGGTAGGTGTCTTCGACGTTACGATGGACAAGTTCTTCGGGCGAGTAGCCGAACATCTGGCAGGCGGCCTCGTTGGCAAACCGGATATTCCACTCGTCATCCACCACCAGAATCCCGTCCGTGGACTGTTCCACCAACAACCGATAGCGCTCCTGTGTGTTCCGGATTTTGGTTTCGGCCGCGGACACATGGCGGTCCAGACACACCCCATAGACGGCGATGCCGAGCACCATCACGACAATGAGCAGGCCCATCAGCCATTCGTACCGTTGTAATGCCTTGGTCCCAGCGATCTGTGCCTCCAGAAAGGCCTCCCGTCGCGCGCGCAGATGGGAACGCAGCGTATCCAGAGCTCGCAGCACGTCATCATAATCACGGTTCATGGGCGTGATTTGAGACTGGATCTGGTCGAGCCGCCCGTCGGTAACGAGAGTAATCAGGTGCCCGACCTGCCCCGCCAGTTTGTCCATGAGGTCATGGATGGACGAACAATCCTGCAGAAGGACCGTGGAATCGGTGGGGGAAGCGTTCTGCCGAAGTTCGGTGCGCAACGTGGAGAGCGTCTGGTTGAAGGTGGAAAGAGCGGCCTCCATCCCGCGGGATTTCAGCGGCACGTTGTGTGAGGTCAGGACATCGCTTCCCTGAATGTGGATTTCACCGGCCTGCTTGGACAAGGTATCGCATTGCTTCAGCCACGAGACCCACTGAAGGTTTACCGAGACGGTGCGCCTGTGCGCCTCCACCAACTGGTGGTTCAGGAACAGGCTGAGGATAACGGTAAGCACGACAAACGCGGCCAGCAGGAAATACACGTAATGCCACTTCACGCGTGGACGGCGCAGCTGAAGCGCAGGCTGTCCGTCACCGGGGGCGGAGCTATTGGTCGCGTTTGGCATTTTTTCGGCTCTTGCGCATATCATGTGCCAGAGGTAGTGCTAAAATGCGGTTGCGTGAAATCGCGCATCGAATGGACGTCCCTGTGTTGGAGCGGATTTTTTTATGAGCGGCGATGGGTGGGCAAGGCGAGTGGGTGTGCGAAAAATAGATGACCGACATTCGACGGCATTCGCTCTGCGAAACCTATCGTATCCAAACTGACCAACAGAGGGCTGCAAGCCATAGACTCAGCCAAGGCAACGTCGCTCCGAACACTTGGCAGTGCCGGCCCGCCTGTGGAAATCTGCGGGAACTTCGCGGAAATTGACTAGACAGAAACTCTAAATTAGCCTATTTATCGGTTGGTCAAGCGGTTGAACATGGCTTGGCATTCTTGATGATTTCTTATGTCTCTGTTGTTTGAAACAGCTTCGCAACCACCAAGCACGCCAGCCAGCCTGCAACCAAAGTCGAATACGGCGACGGGTGCCCGAGATGATGAACTCGCGGTCCAACGGCTTGATGGACAGGCAGCTACGAAAGTTTATGCAACCTTGTTCGATGCCTACTGTGATGGCATTATCCTCATTGATGTTGAGTCGGGAATGATTCTGGACACGAACGCTACGCTTCAAGAACTGATTCAGTGCCCGAAGGGTGCCACGATCGGGCAGCATTACACCGAGCTCCATCCTGCTGGCGAAGCGAGGAAATACAAGAAGCTCTTTGAGGAGGCGACCCGTTCCGTCGGCGTCATTGAGCCGTTTGAAACCACGGTGATCGCCGCCGATCAGGGGTTGGTTCCCGTGGAAATCAGCGCGTGCATCGTCGAGCTTGGCGACGGCAAACGGCTCGTCCAAAGCACTGTTCGCGACATTTCCGGGCGCAAGCGGACCGAGGAAGCCCTGATCAGCTTCAAACGGAGATCCCGGCCATGAACCCCCAGATGTCCGCGTCCGACACCCAAATTCGGAACACACAGGAACGGTATCGGTTGTTGGTGGAACAGACCCCCGACGGGATCCTGCTCGCGGATGACGACTGGAATATCACCTTTGCCAATGAGGCCGCCTGCCGGATGTTCGGCTACACGCCCGAAGAAATTGTCCATCTCAACTCCCAAGCTACCCACCTGCTGGAAGATCGCAACCTGATAGCCTGTCACAAGCAGCAAGTGCGCACCGGCGGAAGCGCCCGGTACGAGCGGCTCGCCCTCAGAAAGGACGGAAGCCGTTTTTTCGCGGAAGTGATTATCCGGCGGATCGAGCAGGGGGGGGTCCAGGTGATTTTTCGTGACATCACCGAGCGCAAGCAGGCGGAGGAAACGCGCCTCCGGTTGGCCGCAATTGTCGAATCCTCCCTTGACCCAATTGTCAGCACCGACCTCGATGGCGTCATTACCAGCTGGAATGCCGCCGCGGAGCACCTGTACGGTTACACCGCTGACGAAATCATGGGGAAACCCATCAACCAGATCCTCCCCATCGAACGCCATCCGGAGAAGGACGATGTTCTGCGGCGCGTGACCAACGGCGAGCACGTCGGTCTCTTCGAGTCCGTCTGCGTCGCCAAGGACGGCCACCGCATACCGGTGTCACTGACCGTTTCTCCCCTCCAGGACGCCTCTACCAACATCGTCGGCACGTCCGCAGTCATCCATGACATCACCGAGCGCAAACGGTCGGAGGACCAATTGCGCCTGCAAAGCGCGGCGCTGGAGGCGGCCGCCAACGCCATCGTTATTACGGACACCCATGGCATCGTCCTATGGGTCAATCCAGCATTCACCACCCTCACGGGCTGGTCGCGGGGAGAGGTCATCGGGAGCACGCTACGCGCGCTCAAGTCGGGCAAGCATGACAGCAGTTTCTATCGCGAACTCTGGGAAACCATCACCGCCGGACGCGTCTGGCACGGCGAAATGGTCAATCGCCGCAAAGACGGCAGCCTTTATACCGAAGAGATGACCATCACCCCGGTCCGCGATGCCATCGGCGCCATCTCGCGATTCATCGCCATCAAGCAGGACATCACCGAACGCAAGCAGGCGGAGGAAGCGTTGCAGAAGAGCGAGGAGCAATACCGGGCACTGGTTGAAACGACCGATACCGGCTTTGTCATTCTTGACCCCAACGGCCGGGTCCTTGATGCAAACGCAGAATATGTTCGCCTCACCGGACACCGTGATCTGGATGAAATACGCGGCCGAAGCGTCGTGGAATGGACTGCCGGTGCCGAGCAAGAAGAGAATGCCAAGGCGGTTAGGACGTGCCTCAAGACCGGGCACATCAGAAATCTGGAAATTGGCTACGTGGATTCTCACGGCAAGGTCACTCCCGTTGAGATCAATGCGACAGCGGAGAAAACCCGGGGAGCGGTGCGAATTGTTGCACTGTGCCGCGACATTACCAAACGCCGGCAGGCCGAGGAGGAGCGGGCGCGCCTGTTTGAACAGTTGCAGGCCAGCCGGGAACGTTCACGGCGGCTCGCGCAGCAGGCGATTTCGGCCAGCGAAGAGGAACGCCGGCGGCTGTCACGGGAGTTGCATGATGAAGCCGGCCAAATGTTTACCGTGTTGAAAGTCAAACTGGGTTTGTTGTGCCAGAAACTGTCCCCCGAAGATGCCGCGTTGCGGGAACGGTTGGAAGAGTTGATGGCGCTGACAGACACGACCGGAAACCAGATCCGCGAAGTTGCCCGGTCTCTGCGACCGCCGGTGCTGGATACCCTGGGCCTCGGCGGCGGACTGGAGGAATTGTGTCGGGAGTTTGCACAACTGTCCGGTTTGATCATCGATTACCGGGGAGTTGAAACACCGTCATTGTCCGAAGCGACCATGACGTGTTCGTACCGCGTGGTGCAAGAGGCGCTCACCAATGTCGCCAAACACGCGCAGGCCAAGCGCGTGGAAGTCCGGCTGGCGGTGGACGATGGTCAATTGTGCCTTTCCGTAACTGACGATGGGAAGGGATATGACGCCACCGCGTCCCAGAACGGATTGGGCCTGGAGGGGATGCGGGAGCGAGTCGATCTGCTGGGAGGACAGTTGGACATCAAGGTGGAACCGGGCCAGGGCACGCGGCTCGTGGTCCGGATCCCGTACGAGGAGCCACGATGATCCGGGTGGTGATTGCTGAGGATCATCATCTTGTTCGTCAGGGCATCCGTGTACTGTTGGAAAAGTCCGGCGACATCCAGGTCGTGGGAGAAGCGGCGGACGGCCATGCGGCGTTGGAGCTGGTGCAGACCCATCAACCCGACATTCTGATACTGGACGTCGCGTTGCCACAGCTCAACGGAATGGAAGTGGCACGCCGCATCGCCGACCAAAAACCGGGGACACAGGTCCTGATCCTTTCCATGTACTCCGACCAGACCCTGGTGCAACAAGCGTTGCGCTACGGCGTCCGGGGTTATCTTCTCAAGCAATCCGTTGTGGAAGAGCTTCTCCAAGCCGTGCGGACGATCCATCAGGGCGGGTCCTTTTTGTCGTCGATGCTTCCCGCGTCGATTCTCAGCGCCGGCCTCAGACCCGAGTCAAACGAACCGTCCCTTTCGGCCATCGATCAACTGACTTCCCGGGAACGGCAGGTGTTGCTACTGGTCGCTGAGGGGGACACGAGCAAGGCCATCGGATTGAAACTGGGTTTGAGCGAGAAGACGATTGAGAAGCACCGATCTCATTTGATGAAGAAACTGAATGTTCGTGACACCGCCGGACTGGTTCGGACGGCGATCAAGCACGGCGTCACCTTTCTCGATCCCTGAGTTTTTCCCACAGGGCCTTTCCCCGTTGCAGTCCTTCCTTCCGTGCTGGTAGGGGAAGTCCCCATTAATAATCCCCGGCATTCGTCGATGCCCTCTGTATGAAAAAGAGTCGACACGTGAAGTATCGGAATCTGTCTTTTCACGTTTTCAAAATCAACCTGCTCGTGCTTCTGACTGTGATGGCTTCGGTCAGTTACGGCCAGTCTTCGCCGCCAACCAAACCCGCCTGGCTGACCGACCTGTCTGTCGGCGTCAAAGAAAGCTATGACGACAATGTCTTTGAATCGGGTCTGGGTCGACCGCCAAGCTCAAGCTATACCGTGACGCCGGGAAGTGTGGCGGCGTTGAAGAACATCTCTTCGTTCATCACGACCGTATCGCCCAAGGTGGGCGTCAACTTTGCGCCGTTGCTGTGCGATCCGAAGACGTTGCCGGCGCTGACACTGGGTTACGTGCCGGACTTCGTCACCTACCAAAACGCTCCCTCGGAAAGCTACAACGCCCAACGCGTCTCCACCACGGTCAAGTGGAAGGCCGACGATTTGTCGTTCAACCTCAATGAGGGCTTCACGTATATCAACGGCAGCAAGTTCGGGCCAACGTATCCGGGCGACCTCCTGAGCGCCTGGGCCACCGTCGCTGATCGCGAACGGCGGGAGCAGATTCAGGATCGAGCCAACGTCAGTCTTCAATACGACCAGGAGAAATGGTTTGTCCGCCCGGTCGCGACACTGCTGTATTACGATATGCGAACGGCCCAGTATCTCATCGATGGCTACCAAAACTACATTAACCGCTATGACGTCAACGGCGGATTGGATCTCGGCTACAAGATCCAACCGAAGTTTGCCCTGACGCTCGGCTACCGGGATGGGCATCAAGAGCAGGCCGAGTTCAAGTTCGGGCCGGACTTTGCGTCGCTTTATCCGGTCGTCACGGCCCACTCCCCCAACGATTACCAGCGCGTGCTCGTTGGTTTCGAAGGCAAACCGTGGACGTGGCTGTCGGCGACGCTCCAAATCGGCCCCGACTTCCGTCACTTCGACTCCAGTGCTCCCGTGGATGACAAGAGCCCGGTCACCTACTACGGCGAAGGCACTCTCGCCGCCACGGTCACTCCCAAAGACACCGTTACCTTCAAGTATAAACAATGGGAATTTGTCTCCAGCACCGGCTTGGTCCCCTATTTCGACAGCACCTTTGATTTGAGCTATTGCCGAAAGGTGACGGATGCGCTCTCCCTGACACTCGGCGCCAGAGCTTTGGATGCGGACTATAATCCCAACAACATCGTCAAACAGAGCCCAGATTTACTTGGCGAACGATTGATACGTAACGACTGGTTATACACGGGTTCCCTCGGTTTACAATACGCCTTCAATGCCAACTTCAGTGCGAACCTCGCCTACTCCTATGATCTGGGAGTCGATGCGCAGAGCCTCGCCGGGCCGTCGTCACTGACGTACAACCCTCGCTCCTTCAATCATCAACAGGTCTCCCTCGGAGGAACCGTCAAGTTCTGATCTCCCGTTACGCAACCAATGGCATCTCCGATCGCCGGCAATGCTGACAGGGGCCAAATATGGGTTCTAGGGATTTGAAAAGCACACCGAAGCCCGGCCGTGCCGCTCCGCCCGGGAAGAGGAGTCCGTTTTGGTGAACGACACCGAGACCACAGGCATAGAACTACAAGCGAACGATGCGGGTGTTTCCGCATCGTCCGCACTTTCCGATCTGGAACGACAGATTGAAGTAGTGGCGGAACAGTATGTCCTGATCGAGGGCCATGATCCCGTCGCACTCACCGCGCTGTCCGAAGGCCTCCACAAACTGGAGGAGGCACTCGTCGCGAATCCTGAGATCGAGCCGCGCCGACGCGAAAAGTGCGCGGCGGCATTGAAAGCCATCGTGGGGATGGTCGACTCGATCGCCCGGGGAGGTTGCCGCGACCCGGAGAATGCCTTCACCATTGTGGGCCGGACCCTGCTGGCCCTTCAGAAGGTGGGGCGCGACGTCTCTTTGGATCGAATGGGGTTTCCCGCCGAGTTGGAGGTCGATTTCTTGGACGGCACTGCCCGCGAGGCACCCGACAACGCCGCCCAGACCACGCCCCCTTCCAAGACCCTTACCGAAAGCGACCAGGAACTTCTCAAGATGTTCCTCGAGCAGGAGCAAGCCAGGTTGCAAGACATCGAGGAGAGGATTCTGGCGTTGGAGAAGGACCCCCAGGGCAGTGCCCTCGCAGAATTGAAGAGAATACTGCATACGGTGAAGGGCGAAGCCGGCGTTGTGGGGGCCGACGAAATCGCCGCGGTCTGTCACAAGTTGGAGGACTTTCTGGACACGTCCGGTCGGGCCAATTCGACGGAATTACTCATGGAGGTCAGGGACTGGCTGGAGCAGGCTGTTCGTGCCCACTGTGACGGGAAACGGCTTGCCGGTAGTGAGACGCTGATTGCCAAGCTGGGGCACGCCGCAGACCAAACCAGCGCGGGCCAGGAACAGTCGGATTGCGCGACAGCGCCCGTTACCGAGAAACCGTCCATCCCGGACGCGCCCGCCGCGTTAGCGAGCATCGAAATTGGTGACAAGGATTTGGCGAAAGAATTTGTGGCGGAGGCGCAGGAGTATTTCGAAAGCGCCGACGAGAACCTTCTCATTTTGGAAAACGATCCCGGCAACGCCGAGGCGATTGGGGCCGTCTTCCGGGCGTTTCATACGATCAAAGGAGTTGTCGGATTTCTTGGATTGAAGCCCATTGGCGACCTGGCGCATCGGGCCGAGACGCTTCTGGACATGGTGCGGAACGGCAAGAAGCCCTTTGCTGGCAATGTGGTCGAGGTGACCTTCCGTGCGTTGGACATGCTGAAGATGCTCGTGGCGGACTTGAACCAGGCTGTTGTTTCCGGCTCCGCCTTTGTGCCACGGCCCGAGCTGGTGGGGATCATTGCCCGTCTCCAGGACATCATCGCCGGCCGCGAAGCCTCCGTGGAGGCGACCCCCCGGACGGAAGCGGCGGTGTCTGCCGCGAAGCCGCAGGCGGAAGAAGCGTCCGCAGGCGGCGTCGAGGAGGCTCCCGAAGAAAAATCAACCAGCGACGTCGGCGCGGCCATCAAACAGGCCGTGAAAATCGACGCGGACCGCCTCGATCTGTTGATCGACACGATCGGGGAACTGGTCATCGCCGAATCGATGGTCACACAGGACCGGGAAATCAAATCGCTGCGTTCGTTGCGCGTGGAAAAGAACATGGCGCACCTGGGCAAGATCACCCGAATGCTGCAGGACATGAGCATGTCGATGCGGATGGTCCCGATCGAAGCCACGTTCCGGAAGATGACGCGACTGGTGCGGGACCTGGCGAAAAAGGCAGGCAAACGCGTGGAGTTGACCCTCGTCGGCAAGGAGACCGAGCTGGACCGCGCGATGGTGGACAAGTTGAACGACCCGTTGGTGCACATGATCCGCAACTCCGTCGACCACGGGATCGAGCCGGAAGCCGAACGGGTCGCTGTTGGGAAATCGCCGGCGGGGCACGTCACGCTCAAAGCCTATCACCGGGGAGGCAACATCCACATCGAAGTCACCGATGATGGCCGGGGGCTGGACCGCGCCGCCATTCTCGCCAAGGGCATCGAACGCGGGCTCATTCGGGCCGACCAGAATCTCTCCGACAAGGAAATTTGCGCGCTGATCTTCGAGCCCGGGTTCTCCACCGCCAAACAGATCACGGAGATTTCGGGACGGGGCGTTGGCATGGACGTCGTGCGCCGGAATCTGGACAGCTTGCGCGGCAACGTGCTGATCGAGACGGTCCACGGAAAGGGGGCCACGTTCACACTGGTGCTGCCGCTGACCACGGCCATCATCGACGGCATTACGGTGCGGGTGGGCGGCGATACGTACATCATTCCAACCTTGTCGATCGTGGAATCGTTCAAGCCCACCGCCGACATGATTTCCACGGTGACGGGCAAGGGGGAGATGATCCGGTTCCGCGATTCGCTCCTACCGCTGTTCCGATTGTCCCGGCTGTTCGCGATCGCCGATGGCGTACAAGAAGCGAACCTGGCGACCGTCGTGGTGGTGGAGGACAACGACAAGCAGACGGCTCTTCTGGTGGACGAACTTCTGGGACAACAGCAGACCGTCATCAAGAGTCTGGGCGAGGCCGTCGGAACAGTCACGGGCATTTCCGGGGCCAGCATTCTGGCGGATGGCCGGCCGGGGTTGATCCTCGACGTCGGCGGAATTGTGAAACTGGCCGTGGGTGAATCGAGGAGATGACCCGGCCCGTGGACAAACGTACAAGATTTTTTTGAAACCGAAACCAATAACACGATGAACAACGAGTGAGGAGCAACAGGTCATGACAACACAGGCAACCGGGACCACCAGTGAGTTGGGCGAGATGACGCATCTGGCCGGGAAATACCTCACCTTCAAGCTCGGCGCCGAGGAGTTCGGCCTGGAGATCCTGAAGGTGCAGGAGATCATCAAGATGAT
Organism: Verrucomicrobiia bacterium; assembly: GCA_050010195.1. Lineage (GTDB taxonomy): Bacteria > Verrucomicrobiota > Verrucomicrobiia > Palsa-1439 > Palsa-1439 > Palsa-1439. Next base: position 111,013 of record JBEKLM010000005.1, on the reverse strand, counting down.
GGACATCACGCGGGTGCCGCGTACACCGGATTTCGTCCGGGGCGTGATCAACCTGCGGGGCAAGGTGATTCCCGTGGTGGATTTGCGGCGGCGATTCGACATGGAACCAAAGGCCACCACGGACAAGACCTGCGTCATCGTGGTGCAGATCCGCCGCGAGAACCTGACGGTGACGATGGGCACGATCGTCGATGAAGTCTCCGAGGTGCTGGATGTCACCAGCGAACAAATCGAGCCGGCGCCGGAATTCGGCGGGGCGGTCAACACCGATTTCATCCTGGGCATTGGCAAGGTGGGGAAACGCGTCGTGATGTTGCTGGACGTGGACAAGGTGTTGTCGTCGCAGGAATTGGACGTCGTCGAGAAAGTCAAACAGAACTGAGAATCAAACAAATCAAAAGGAAGAACAACAAGGAGAACACAATGAAACGCAGTATGGCCCTGGGAATGAAGATGGGCGTGGGCTTTGGAGCCCTGGTCCTCGTGCTAATAATCGTCGGCGTCGTTAGCTGGAAAGCGTTAAGCAACCTGACCGCAGGAGCAACACTTTTGGCCAAATCCGATGACTGTATCCGAACGGTGGATCGATGTGGAGCTCTGCGAAGAGATTTCACGATCCACAAGTTCGAGAAGCTTGCCGGCGGCGATCAAAACGCCGCGGAAGCCTGGGCTTCGACCTATGACCAGTTGGTGAAAGACCTGGACGACCTGAAGAAGGCCAAGGGGATCACCACGGCAACCCAGGGCAAGGTGGACAACGCCCTCGATATCTGCAAGCCGTACAAGGCAGCATTCGGCTCCTTGGAATCCAGTGAAAGCGCCAAAGATGAGGCATTCGGCAAGTGGCGCAAGATCGGCGGATCGGTGACGGAATTACTGAGTGACATCATCGATAAAACGATCGCCACCGGGCAGCAAAAGGCGATCCAGGACAAATCCATCGACGATGTCGTCAAGTGGTCCAAGGCACTGGATGGCGTTCAGGAGCTGGTCGTCAAACGGTTCCTCTTGTTGCGCACGTCGGCGCTGTACTTGTTGCTGACGGAAAAAGACAGCGAATGGGAGACCTACTCCAAACAACTCGCGGCAACGAAGGAAGGAATTGCCCAATGGGCAGAATCTGTCAAGGGAGAAGAGGGACTCCAGAAGACAGCGGCACAGATCGCGGATCTGATCAAGGAATACGAGGCGGCCGGCGATGTGATGCACACGTCAATCTTAAAACAGCGGGACACGAACGTCGATCTCGCCAAGCAGGCGGCTGATTTGCTGAAAGAAATCGCTGATATCAATGCCGATGTGACCAAAGGCATGGACGCCGCGGCGCAACGGGCCAACGCCCTCTCGGTCGCCTTGATTCTTTTTGGAACCGTGCTGGGCATTGTGGTGGCCATCGTGACCACCCTGAGCATTACCCGCCCAATTCATCGCGTGATCAAGAGTATGACGTCCGGGGCCGAGCAGGTGTCGTCGGCGTCGACGCAGGTCTCCAGTGCGAGCCAATCCCTGGCCCAGGGCGCAAGCGAACAGGCATCGAGCCTCGAGGAAACCTCTTCGAGCCTCGAGGAAATGGCGTCGATGACGCGGCAGAACGCCGACAACGCCAACCAAGCCAACGTGGTCGCCAAAGAAGCCAGTGAACACGCCGAAGCCGGCGTGGATTCGATGAAACGGATGTCGGAAGCCATTGACCGGATCAAGAATTCGGCCAGTGAAACCGCCAAAATCATCAAGACCATCGATGAGATTGCCTTCCAGACGAACCTGCTGGCGTTGAACGCCGCCGTCGAAGCGGCCCGTGCGGGCGAAGCCGGCAAGGGATTCGCCGTGGTGGCCGAGGAAGTACGCAACCTGGCCCGGCGCAGCGCCGAAGCGGCCAAGAACACCGCCGACCTGATCGAGGGCGCCCAGAAGAACGCCGAGGCTGGAGTCAATGTGACGGCCGAAGTGGCCAAGAACCTCGGCGGGATCAAGGACAGCGCCGGCAAGGTCGCGACGTTGATCGCCGAAATCGCGGCGGCCTCGAAAGAGCAGTCCCAGGGCATTGACCAGGTCAACACCGCCGTTGCGGAAATGGACAAGGTCGTGCAGCAGAACGCCGCCAACGCCGAGGAGTCCTCCAGCGCGTCCGAGGAATTATCGAGTCAGGCGCAGGAGCTCAACGCGATGGTGGCGGACCTCGTGGCCATCGTCGGCGGTTCCAGCGCCGATCACGCTCCGGCAAAAACACCGAAGGCGGCGACGAACGGCAACGGGCAGAAATATGTCGCCCCGAAAGTGACCGCGCCAGTGAAACGCGGGAACGGCAACGGGGGGCCCCACAAGGCCGAAACGAAGTCCGTCAAACCCGAGCAGGTCATCCCGCTGGATGAGGAAGAACTGGCGAGATTCTGACCGCCCGACAGCCCGGGGCGCACGACCGACGGTTGTGCGCCCCACGGCGGGCCCATGCAACAGCTGACGAAAAGGGGATGACGATGACGAGCGCCGACACCATCGATCAGAGGACATTCCGGAAGTTTTGCGATCTGATTTATGAGAAGGCCGGGATCAAGCTGGGTCCCCAGAAGGAAGCGTTGGTCAGCGCGCGTGTCGGCAAACGGATGCGCAGCCTGGGGATCGACGAGTTCGACGCCTATTACGAGTATGTCGAGCGGGATGAAACCGGTGGCGAACTGGTCGAATTGCTGAACGCGATCTCGACCAACGTCACGCATTTCTTCCGCGAATCGCGCCATTTCGAGTTGTTGGAGCAAATCGTGCAAAAATGGGCCGGGGAGGGACAGGAGCGGTTTCGCATTTGGTGCGCCGCATCGTCGACGGGCGAGGAGCCGTATTCCATTGCGATCACCCTGCGGCAGACTCTGGAAGATTTGCGCGATGTCAAAATCCTTGCCACCGATTTATCCACCAAGGTGCTGGCGGTGGCCCGTGCGGGAATCTACGAGACGAAGCACGTGGAGAATCTCCCGGCGGCGGTGCTCGCCCGGCATTTCACCACGCATCGTGATCTGGGCAAGGGTAAGACGTACGCCATCCAGGATGAACTCAAACGGATGCTCACGTTTGCGCGGTTGAACCTGGCGCAACCGCCGTTTCCCATGAGCGGCCCCTTCGATGTGGTGTTCTGCCGCAACGTGATGATCTATTTCGACAACGATGTGCGCCGCCGCCTGTTGGCGGAGGCGTACCGGCTGCTACGGCCGGGCGGTTATCTGATGGTCGGGCACGCGGAAAGTCTTTCAGGGATGCTGAGTGAATTCCAGAGCGTGGAGCCATCGGTTTACATCAAAAGCTGATTGCCATGGGAACGAATGAATGAACAAGCAGGTTGTTGTCGATATTGCAGATATGGCCGTGTCGACCGACGACGCCGACGTCCTGGTAACGTATTCGTTAGGGTCCTGTCTGGGGATTACCGTTTATGACCCGATGGTGCGCGCGGGAGGCCTGATCCACTGCATGCTGCCGTTGTCGACCGTCGACGGCGAGAAGGCGAAGACAAAACCTTATATGTTCGTCGATACGGGCGTCACGCTCCTGTTGCAGGAACTGTTCGACCGGGGTGTCACCAAGGCGAATGCGATCGTGAAGGTGGCCGGCGGCGCCACGATGCTCGACAAGCAGGGCCTGTTCCGCATCGGTGAACGCAACATGACGGTGTTTCGAAAGATTATGTGGAAAAACGGGTTGCTTATCAAGGCTGTGGACGTGGGCGGGGAAATCACGCGGACTGTTCGCCTGGAAATTGCCACCGGACGGTTCCTGATCAAGTCCCAAGGGCAGGAGGTTGAGTTATGACAGCAGCCATCTGGCAACTCGAGGTGTCTCTATGAGCATTGTGAACGCCGAGATCAAGAAGAAGATCGAAACGTTCGCAGCGATGCCGGTGTTGTGTCAGTTTCTCGTCGAGCACCTGAACGACCCGTCCGTCGATCTTCAGTACCTTGCCGATCAGTTGCGCTATGACCCGGGGATGACCACGAATGTCTTGAGGGTGGCCAATTCCGCGGCGTACGGCGGGCGGGGACAGGTGGACTCGGTGCAATGCGCGATTGCCCGGTTGGGAATGAAACAGTTGTTTCAGATGCTCGTCGCGGTGGGCATTTCGAAGACATTGAAGAAACGAATGGTTGGGTACCAACTGGAGCCGGAGGAATTGCTGCAACATTCGGTGTACGTCGCCGTCGCCTCCGAGGAACTTGCGCAAACGCTTGGATTGCGGGCTTCGGAAATGCTCTTTACCGCCGGATTGCTTCATGACGTGGGCAAAATCCTTTTGGACGAGTATGTGTGCCAGGAGTGGGCGCCACTGAGCGCCAAGTTCCGCACGACGAGCGGGGGCTTCGATTCCGTGGAACGAGAGGCTCTGGGCCTTTGTCATGCGGAAGCAGGCGCCGCGCTCCTGCGGAAGTGGAAGTTTCCCGAGGAACTGGTGGTTGCCGTGCGATGTCATCATCAACCCTGGGAAGCGGGCGGTTGGACGCCAATGGCGAACATCGTCCACATCGCGGATATTCTGTCGTATTCGGAGGGCATCGGAACGGGGGTGGACGGTATGCGGTACAAGATTTCCAGGGATGCCATGTCGAGCTTGGGGTTGAGATCGAAGACGATTGAGGCCGTGGCCAGCCATTCACTGGAGAAGGTTCGCGAGTTGTCTAAAATCTTAAGCGTCGCACAAACACCATCCTTGGAGGAATCGAACTCCCGAGCGAGCAAGAGAGGTCGTTCCCAGAGATGAATAGAGGAATGCAATCATGCCCTACAACGTATTAATCGTGGATGATTCCCCCATCGTACGCAAGGTGGTGGAGAAGACACTTCGGCTGTCCGGAACTGAGTTGGGAGAAGTTTCCCAGGCCGGCAATGGCCGGGAGGCCCTCGACCTGTTGAAGGACCTCTGGGTCGATATTGTCTTCGCCGACATCAACATGCCCGAAATGGATGGCATTGAGATGGTGGAGCGAATGTGGCAAACCGGATTGTTGAAGACCGTCCCCGTCGTGATCGTCTCCACCGAGCGCAGCGTGACCCGCATCGAGGAACTCCGGGCCAAAGGCGTCCGCGCCTACCTGAACAAACCGTTCACGCCCGAGGAGATCAAAACCATCATCGACGAGGTGCTGGGGGGCCGTTCATGAAACCGTCAAGCGATGATCGCCGGCGCCATCGGCCGGTCGCGGAACGAAAGGGAATACTTTTATGAAGAACACACGAGACGTCGCGCTGGACGTCATCAAGGACGTTCTGGAGCGGTTCGCCTTTATGTTCACCGAAACTGAGGGCGAGGCGCTGACCTTTCCGGCCGGAGACGATCCCTTGCGGGCAACCATCCGGTTTCAAGGAAAGGTTTGTGGTGTGCTGACGGTGGTCGCCCCGAAATCGTTATGCCAAGAAATGGCGGCCAACGTGCTTGGCATGGACCCGGCGGAAATCGGCGAGACCGCCGCCGAAGATGCCCTGAAAGAACTGATCAACATCATTTGCGGCACGCTGACGTGGTCGCTCTATGGCGAGCGGGAAGTGTTTCATCTGAGCGTCCCCGTGGTTGCCCGGTTTGACGTAAATCAGGCGGCTGACCTCGCGATCGGCGAAAATAACATCGCATTAATGATCGAGAACCGGCCGGTGGTGGCCCGGTTGCAATTGATCGAGGACCCCCACCCCTAAGCGGCACCCATGGCGAAAATCAAAGTCCTCATTGTCGATGACTCCGCAATTGTCCGGCAGGTGTTTTCGACCGAGCTGGGACGCGAGCCCGACATTGAAGTCGTCGGCGTCGCGCCGGACCCGTACGTCGCGCGCGACAAGGTGGTGGAACTGACCCCGGACGTGCTGGTGGTGGACGTGGAAATGCCGCGGATGGACGGCATCGCCTTTCTGCGCAAGCTGATGGCTTATCATCCCGTTCCCGTCATCATCGTTTCCTCGTTGACCCCCAAGGGCGGGGCCATGGCGATCGAGGCGATGGAGGCCGGCGCCATCGAAGTCATGTGCAAACCCGGTGCGGCATACACCGTCGGGGACATGACAACGGCACTGGCCGACAAGATCCGGGCGGCGGCGACCGCCAAGTGCCGGCTCAAAGGCCGGACAGCGGATACACAACCGCCGGAACAGACGGAGCGGCTCGCGCTGACGAGAACCACGAACAAGATCATTGCCATCGGCGCCTCGACTGGCGGGACACAGGCCATTGAAAAGGTGATCACGCGCTTTCCCCACAACGCTCCGGGAACGTTGATTGTGCAACACATGCCGGAACGGTTTACGGCCTCGTTCGCCGAGCGGCTCGACGGCATCTGCGAAATCGAGGTGCGCGAGGCCCGAGACAACGACTCGGTCGTTCCCGGCGTGGCCCTGATCGCCCCGGGCAACTATCACATGGTGTTGCGCCGAAGCGGCGCCCGGTATTACGTCGAAGTCAAGAGCGGACCGATGGTCTGCCGCCAGCGTCCCAGCGTGGAGGTGTTGTTCCTGTCGGTCGCCAAATACGCCGGCGACAACGCCACCGGAGCCATCCTGACCGGGATGGGTGCTGACGGTGCAAAAGGGCTTCTGGAAATGCGCCAGGCGGGTGCGTTCACCATGGCCCAGGACGAAGCGACCTCCGTGGTGTACGGCATGCCCCGCGAGGCCGTGGCCTGTGGCGCCGCATGTGAAACCGTCCCTTTGGAGCGAATTGCCGAAGAACTCTTGCGACATGCCTGAGCGCGGCGCGACAACCGTGGAAGCTACCCGTAACAAGCGAGGAGAGACCGAATGAATGTAAATGCCCTGGTGATTGACGATTCCGGAATCATGCGGAAACTGGTGATGAAGAGCTTGGGGGAAACCCGTCTCGCCGTGTTCACCTTCCAAGAGGCCAAGGACGGACTCGAAGCTCTGGCCCTGTTCAAAGCCGGCAAGTTCGACATGCTGTTCTGCGATTGGAACATGCCGAACATGAATGGGCTTGACCTCATCAAACGCATCCGTTACGAACTTAAAAGCAAAGTGCCGATCGTGATGATTACCACGGAAGGCACGATGGATAAACTCGAGGAGGCACTCAACACCGGTCAGGTGGACAGCTATATCGTCAAGCCGTTTACCGCCGAAGGCGTCGGCAACAAGATCGCGCCCCTGCTTCAGAAGATGTCGGAACTCAAAAAGAACCCGCCCAGCGTATTCGCTAGGCTCGCCGCCAAGGTCAAATGACCATGACAAAGAGCACGAATACTCTCGGTACAGAAGCCCAAATGGACGCCGCCGGCAAATCCTTAACCGAGGCCGTTGTCTCCGTCATTTCCGCCGTCTGCCGGGTTCAGGCGGAACTATCCGCCCCACAACCAGACGTCAATGGCGCGGGTGAAAAAATCATTGGGATCGTATCGTTGATGGGGGATATGGACATGACCGTCTTCCTCGGCATCCCGCCGGCCACGGCCGTGGTTTTTGCCGCAAAGTTTGCCGGGTTCGCGGTTCCCTTTGAAAGCCCCGATATGGCGGATGCTGTCGGAGAATTGACCAATATGATCGCCGGCGACTTGAAAATCAGGCTCGACCGGTGCCGGATCAAAGTAAACATCTCCATTCCCACCGTATTTCGAGGACAAGATCTCATCGCCACCACTCCCAGTTGGGAACTGATTAATGAACTCTGCTTCAAGACCGAGTACGGTCACTTCACGGCCGGCCTGTGTGCGAAAAAGAAAAAGCCGTAATCCCCGACGGATGCCGTGCGCAAACTCGCCTTGGTGGAATCGCTAACGAACCGATGCGGGCGATCGCCAGGGCCGTCGGAAACAACTGACATCCCCTCGTAGGTAACAAGCCCGTCCACATCTTGGCATCGGTGCCTTCGGGTTGACCGCAAGTCATCCCTGTCCGCTCGGCCACCGCTCCCTGCCCCCTCCTCAACCGCGCCATGGCCGGGTTGCCGTCGCGCCGCCCGCGCCAACTTGAAATTCTCCCCGGAAGAACTGCAAGACATCGACCGCATCCTCGCAGCCTAACTCTTCCGCGCCACCGCAATGAGGCGCTGAGCCTCGGGGCCATAGGGAGGCGCCGTCGAGGTTGCCAAAGAGTTTGACCTCGGCAAATTCCGCGGCTCGGAGCAAGTCTTTGAGTTCCTGACCGGAATAAATCGTGTGATGGAACTTGAATGATCGGACCTTGTTGCCCTTGACCAGAATCCACTCATTGCGAATGCGCGTCCAATCATCGAAAATCTCATGGAACCGGACCAGCAGGCTGCCGTCGGGGTGCCGTTCCGCAAGGGTCGACTGCATGATTCTGGCCAGGCGTTCCTTGCCCATCACATCGATGACGCACACGCCACCGGGCTCGAGGCTCTCGAAGATGTTCCGCACCGCCCGTCGATCATCATCCTTCTTGTCGAAGTAGCCGAACGACGTAAACAGATTGAGCGCGAGCCGAAAGGCATTGGGTCGCACGAAGTCGCGCATGTCGGAGTGTACGAAGTCGACTTTTTCCCGGGCGAATTGGGCGCGGTGACGCGCCTTGTTCAGCAAAAACCTCGTGCGATCCACACCCGTCACCCGAAAACCGCGCTTGGCCAACGCCACGGAATGCCGTCCGGGACCGCAGCACAAATCAAGCACCGCGCCGCGCCGAATGCCGGTCAATTTGATGATCTTCCGCACCTGTTCGTCTGCCGCAGCGAACCCCTGCTCATCGAACATGTACGGATACATTTCCCGCCAGAAATCCTCGTTCTCAAACCATTCGTGCATGATCTCACTCCCTCGCGCCAGATTCTGCCACAAGTGGCACCTGCATGCAGCAATTCATCGCGGGAACGACTTCATCAAACACGCCACACATGGCTTTCACGAGTTCGTAGCCGGAGCACGCGCGCACTTCACGCTCGGGTATCGGATAGTAGAGCTGGAACCCAGCCCACTCTTTGCGTTTCGGGTATTTCTTCGCGGCGTCGCGAATCTGTCGGGCCGATGTAAAATTCCTCTTCGTAAACACGGCGTTCGCTTCCCAATCGCCGACCTCCACCACGAAACCTTCGCGCCTCACCAGCCGTTGGAGTTCCCCGTCGAGTTCGGAATCCGCCACACTTTGTTTGATGAGCCGATGCCAGTCCCAATCGTCTTTCAGCAAACACCCCGGATACGGTTCGGGTCCTTGCACGTACCCGCGCTCGATTTGCAAGCCGCTCTTGAACACCTTTGTGTCCCGTTCCGCCGTGATGAACAGCTTGGCGCACCCAAAATTGATCTTGTTAGAGATCGGCTTGGCCTCGCGATTGGCGCGCGGGATCCAACAAATCCATTGCCAGTACACGCCGCGTCCCCAACGATCGGTCACGAACGCCGTGCGATACCGCTGTTCGAGGTGGAACTTCAGGATTTGCGTGATGCGCTCGTGCGGCTCGATGTTGCCGACGCGGATCCCGCGCGCGAAATCGATCCACTCGCTCCGGAACGCCTCGCCCGTCGGCAACTCCGCGCCGCCCTCGCCCCGCTTCGCCAGCGGCAGCCAGTCTTTAGCCGACGCTGGCCGTTTCATGATGCGTCGCCCTACTGGATTGGAGTATCGACTCAAAAACCACCCGTCCGTCGTCGCTGCCGAGCAGTTTTTCGCTGGCGCGCTCGGGATGCGGCATCAAGCCGAAGACGTTCCTCGTCTCGTTGCAAATGCCGGCGATGTTGTCGAGCGAGCCGTTCGGGTTGGCGGCATCGGTAACCTTCCCCTCTTTGTCGCAGTAACGAACAAGGATGCGGTCCTCGCGCTGGAGTTGCTCGATGACCTGCGACTCGGCAAAATAACTGCCCTCGCCATGGGCGATCGGGATGCGCAACACTTGCCCCTTCTTGCCGGCGTTGGTGAACGGCGAGTCGACCGTCTCGACGCGCACATGGATCTGATCGCAAATAAATTTCAGTCCCCGATTCCGGATCAGCGCGCCGGGCAACAGGTGCGCCTCGCACAGAATCTGGAACCCGTTGCAAATGCCGAGGACCAGTCCGCCCGCCTTGGCGTGCGCGATGACCGTCTTCATCGCCGGCGCGAACCGCGCAATCGCGCCCGTCCGCAGGTAATCGCCGTAACTGAATCCACCCGGCACAACGACGCAATCCACGTCGCCCAGCGCGACGTCTTTGTGCCAGATGTAGCGCGTCGGCTGGTGCAATATACCCGCCAGCGCGTGGTACGCGTCCTGGTCACAATTGCTGCCGGGGAATTGGATGACGCCGAACTTCATTCGATCTCAAAACTATATTCTTCGATCACCGGATTGCTGAGCAGTTTGTGGCAGGCTTCGTCGATCTTCTTCTGCAACTCGGCCTTGTTTCCGCCCTCCAGCTCGATGTCCATGAACTTCCCGATTCGCACGTCCTTGATTCCGGTAAAACCCATCGACTCCAACGCGTGTTTGACGGTCTTCCCCTGCGGGTCGAGAACCGTCCTCTTGGGCATCACGATAATCTTGGCTTTCATCACTGGATTCCAACTTTCTTGAAGATATTGTCCACCTCGCGCAAGTGAAGGTTGAGGTCGAAGAGCGCGTCCACTTCGCGTCGGGTGAGATGACGCATGACGTCGGCGTCCAGCAGGAGAAATTCCCGAAAATTCCTGGTCCCCGCCCACTCCTTCATCGCGTTGCGCTGGACGAGCGCGTACGCCTTCTCGCGGGTCATGCCTTTCTTCGTGAGCGCCAGCAACACCGCCTGCGAATAAATCAATCCCTTGCTCGATTCGAGATTGGCCTTCATCCGCTGGGGATAAACCAACAACTTGTCCACGACATCCGCCAGCGTAACGAGCATGTAATCGAGCAGAGTTGTCGAATCCGGCAAAATGATGCGTTCGACGCTGCTATGCGAGATGTCGCGTTCATGCCACAATGCGACGTTTTCCATGGCCGCGACCGCGTTCCCGCGCAACACCCGTGCCAGGCCGCAGAGCCGTTCGCAGGTGATCGGGTTGCGCTTGTGCGGCATCGCGCTACTGCCCTTTTGTCCCGCCGCGAAGAATTCCTCCGCTTCGAGCACTTCGGTCCGTTGCAGATGCCGAAACTCCAGCGCCCAACGGTCAATCGAACACCCCACGAGCGCGAGGGCGCTCATGAATTCGGCGTGACGGTCGCGCTGGACGATTTGCGTGGAAATCCGGTCCGCTTGGAGCCCGAGCTTCTTACAGACGTAGGCCTCGACGCGCGGGTTCATGTGCGCGTACGTGCCGACCGCCCCGGAAATCTTGCCCACGGCGATGATGTCCCGGGCCAGCACGAGCCGTTCGAGCGCCCGGCCAAACTCGTCGCACATCAGCGCCATTTTCAACCCGAACGTGATCGGCTCGGCGTGGACGCCGTGGGTCCGGCCGATCATCGGCGTCAGCTTGTATTTCTTCGCCTTCTTAGCGACGACCTCGCGCAAGTTCTTCACGTCGTCGATGAGAATATCCGCCGATTGCACCATCTGCACGGCCAACGCCGTATCGACCACGTCCGACGACGTGAGCCCTTCGTGGATGTGGCGTGATGCCGGGCCGACGTTTTCGGCGACGTTGGTGAGGAACGCGATCACGTCGTGGTTGGTCGTGCGCTCGATTTCGCAGATTCGTTGGATGTCGAATTTCGCGCGCCGCTTGATTGTCGCCAAATCTTTCGCGGGAATCCTGCGCGCCTCGCACGCCAGAATCTCGATCTGCAGCCAGATGGAGAACTTGTTCTCATCCGTCCAGATCTGGCGCATCACTTCGCGGCTGTACCGGCGAATCATAACCCGCCGAAGCTAGCGGAGCGGCATGGTGTTGTCAACGCGTGGCCTCGTGTGTGTGCGTAGCAAGGGATATTATTGCATGTCTACGGTTGCGCTAGCACGGACAACGCGTTGACAATGTGGACTAAGTGGACTAAGCTGTGTCGCATTATGAAGACTGTCAACGTCCACGAGGCCAAGACCCATTTCTCACGTCTGCTCGCGAAGGTGGAGGACGACAGCGAGGCAATCGTGATTTGCCGAAACGGGGAACCCGTGGCCGACTTGGTCCCGCACAAGCGGCCGAGCCGAATCAAACCTCACCCCCGCCTGAAACGAGTAAGCATTGGTTATGATCCGACCGAACCCTTGTCCGCCGACGAGTGGCCGGGGTCCGCGCGATGATCCTGGATACGTGCGCCTTGCTCTGGCTCGCCGCCGGCGGCAAGAAACTCGGGCGCAAGACGCTCAAGGAAATCAACGAGTCGCCCGCGGTTTATGTCTCCGCCATCAGCTGCTTCGAGGTCGCCATCAAGTCGGCACGGGGGAAATTGAAACTCCCACATCCGCCCCGGGAATGGTTCGAGAAGGTCATCGAACACCACGGTCTGACGGTCCTGCCACTCGACGTCGGTGTTTGCGTCGGCGCCGCCGAACTCCCACCGATTCACGATGATCCTTGTGACCGCTTCATCATCGCCACGGCCAAGTTGAACGACCTCACTGTCGTCACCGCCGATGACCGGTTTGCGAAATATGGCGTGACTGTCTTGGGTTGAGGCATCGCGCGAGCCACTAACGAAGTTGTCAACGCGCTGCCGACTGGTATCATGGCCCCATGAGCGCGAAGGCATCCCGCCGTCTGCGAACCCAGCTGATTGTCGTGCTCATCCTCGCCGCCCTCTACACCGCCTACCGCTACACGCTCCATCGCATGGTCGAATCCAGGCTCGACGAAATCCGCCGGCAGGGCTACCCCGTCACGCTCGCCGAACTGGACAAATGGTGTCCGCAACCGCCGCCAGGCGAGAACGCGGCGGAAGTCTACCGAAGTGCCTTTGCCAAGAATGTCAAGCTGGGCGACCAAGAACTCCGCCTGCCCATTGTCGGTTACTCCAACTTGCCTCCTCGCGGCGCATCATTGCCACAAGCAATGCGAGATGGACTCGCTCTCTACCTAAGGACCAATGAAGAATCTCTCGTGTTGCTTCATACAGCCACGGCGATGGCGCATTGCCGGTTTACCACAAACTTTGATGTCAAGACTATCTCTTATAACGACGGTGGCGGAATGCGACAAGCGGCGCGGAAATTGGAATTGGAAGCAGTTTATGCCGCTGACTTGGGCGATCGCAAATCGGCTACCAAGGCCCTCATCGCTTCGATTGGCTTGGTTCGCCACTTCTCCGATGAGCCGCTGGCCATTCCGAGATTGGTGCAGCAGGCATGCTTTGGTCTGACCAAGCAGGCGCTTGAACACGCGCTAAGCAGCGTCCAACTCGATTCGAATCAATTGGCCAGTGTGTCGTCTGCGCTTGCAGTAGCAGAATCTTCCTTCGCTATCGACCGCGTGATGCTTAGCGAGGTGGCGTGGAACGACGATGTCTTCTCCGAGATGCGGCGGGACTATAAATCCGCGGCCGCAATGACGATGGACTTTGACAACACGGAACATCGTACTGCGTGGAATCAGGTTTTACTCGCTGTCGGCTACCGGTTCTTGGGCATTTTGGATTTTGACCAACTGGATTACCTGCGCCGCGAGTCAACCGTAATTCGTATCTCGGAGCAGCCGCTGCCCGAGCGAATCCGCGCGCTAGATGCTTTCGCACAAGGAACCAACCAGATCTCTACGCTTCTGCCAGTATCACGATTCGACGTGAAGCTGAGCTGCCAATTCTTGAAGTTGGATGCGCGCTTCATAGCGTCCTTGCGAACAACACAGGCCGGGCTCTGGGCAGAATCCTACCGTAGCGAGCATGGCCAACTGCCAAACGCACTTCCTTCAAATCTCACCGACCCCTTCGACGGCCAGCCGCTGCGATACAAAAAGCTGGCGAAAGGGTACGTCGTCTACAGCGTCGGCGAGGATGGCAAGGACGACGGCGGCGACGAGAAGAAGGACATCACCTTCACCGTCGAGCGGTGAACGGTGGCCCTTCGATTTGACCCGGCGCCGAGCTTCATAGAGCGCCGCTACAGGACGAAGCTGACTATCCAATCGGGATAATTTGTCTAGACATTTGCCGATGGAGAGGTAAACTCGGGGTGAGATGTTTGACATAGGGACGTCAACGGGCGGCGCAAGGCCGTCGGCGTTGGGCTATCGGCTTTCCGTTTTTGGGGTACCGGTGGCTGGCTCCCGCGGGACAACGAGAGCCCGGGGGGGAGGGGTTGCAAAACGAACCCAATTGGCTTCGCTCAGGCCCTTCGCTACGCCCTGCGGGCGTCGAGACACCACGACGCCATCTCGGCGCGACCCTTGCGCCTCGGTTTCGTCCAAGCCGGCGTGGAAATCTGTCCGGCGGAAAGCCAAAAACGAACCTAAGTTTGGGAGGGGTACGACAGGGTTTTTGGGACGATTCGACCCCCAAAATGCGTCAAAAACGGGTTGTTCGAACAGGCAGGTTAACCCGCCGCAGGCGGGTGAATCTCGTGGCCGAGCTTCTGGAAGTGCTGGAGCTTGTAGAGGAGGGCGCGGCGGCTGATGCCGAGGGCTTTGGCGGTTTCGGTGCGGTTGAAGTTGTGGTTCCGAAGCGCCTGGAGGATGGCTTCGCGCTCGACTTCTTCGAGGTGCTCGGCGTTGGCGGATGTGGTGGTGCCCGGACGGCCGGCGGCATCGCGGACGCGGGCGGGAAGATGTTCGGGCAGGATGAGTTCGCTGCGGGACAGGAGCACGGCCCGCTCCATGGCGTTGCGGAGTTCGCGGACGTTGCCCGGCCAGGAATAGCCTTCGAGGCAGGCGGTGACGGTTTCCGAGAATCGGGCGCGACCCTTGGCGAATTCCGTGATGAACAAACTGGCCAGGGGGAGGATGTCCTCGCGGCGCTCGCGCAGGGGCGGAACGTTGAGCTCGACCACGTTGAGGCGATAGAACAGGTCTTCGCGGAACCGGTTGTTTTTGACCTCCTCGTCGAGGTTGTGATTGCTGGCGGCGAGGATGCGGGCGTTGGTGCGGATCTCGCGATTGGAACCAACGCGCTGGAACCGTCCGTCCTGGGTCACTCGCAGGAGTTTGGCTTGGAGCTGCTGGGTCATCTCGGCGATTTCGTCGAGAAAGATCGTGCCGCCGTTGGCTTCCTCGAACCGGCCGATGCGTTGGGCGTGCGCGCCCGTGAACGAACCGCGTTCGTGCCCGAACAACTCGCTTTCGAGAAGGGATTCGGGGATCGCGGCGCAATTGACCTTCACGAGCGGCCCGGCGGCGCGGGTGCTCCATGCATGAATGACATCGGCCAACACTTCCTTGCCGACACCGCTTTCGCCGGTAATCAGCACGCGCGTGTCGGACGGCGCGACCAGCGACACATCGCGAAAGACGGCCTGCATCAGCGGGCTTTTGGCGACGACGTGCGCGGGCAATTGCCGGTCCTCATCGTAGCGGAGCGGGGTGGATTTGGAGATGCCGGTGGCCTGTTGGACGGAGGCGAGCAGTTCATCGAGATCGATGGGTTTGGCGAGATAATTCACCGCGCCATCGCGCATGGCGCCGACGGCTTCGCGAATGTCGGCGTAGGCGGTCACGAGCAGGACGGGCAGGGTGGTGTTGATCTGGCGGGCGCGGCGCAGGGTTTCGAGGCCGGTCAGGCCCGGCATGCGCACGTCGGACACCATCATGGCGATGTTGCCGTCGCGCAACGTTTCCAAGGCGCGTTCGCCGGATTCCACCACGGTGGTTTGAAACCCCTGGCTCCGCAAAAAGGTATCGAGCAGGCTGCGCTGGCCTGCATCGTCGTCCACAATCAGGATCCGCACCGATGATTCAGTGCCCGAGGCCGGTGTTTTCAATTCTTTCCCGCGAGTTTTACGTGTGCCAGACGAAAGATAGCACCTTTCGGCTCGTTGGGAAAACATTCGATTTCCCACCCGTGGGCGTGCACGATCTGCTGGACGACCGTCAGTCCCAGCCCGGTTCCCTTGGGCTGGGTGGTGAAATAGGGTTTGAAGATTTCCTTGCGGCGGTCGGCCGGCACGCCCGGGCCGTTGTCGCGGATTTCCAGCACGGCTTCCGAGGCGTTCTGATGCGCCATGACGATTTGAATGACGCCGCCGGGGTCGACGGCCTGGATGGCGTTGAGGATCAGATTGAACAGCGCTTGGCGCAGCAATTGTTCGTCCGCCTCGATCGAAAGCGGCTCGCCCTTGATTTCGACCTGAACCCGTTTCTCCTCGATATCGTATCCCAACGCGCGGACCACTTCACTGACCGCCGACGAGAGCGCCAGGATGGAGCGCCGCATTTCGCGGGGCCGGGAATAATTGATGAATTCATTGAGCTGCACCGTGACCTTGTCGGTTTCGTCCACGATGGCGCGGGATTTCTCGCGGATTTCCGCTGGTGCGTCGGCTTGTCTGGAAATCATCTGCGCCAGTCCGCGGATGATGTTGAGCGGGTTGCGCGTTTCATGAGCGAGGCCGGCCGCGGCCAGGTTCATTTCCTTGAGATGGGCGGTCAATTCACTGGCGCGCACCAGCCGGAGCTGGAGATCGGAAGACGTGGTGAGATTACGCCAAGCCAGTCCCGAGCCGACAACCGAGACGGTGGCCAGCAACCCAATGATGCATCGCAGCCAGAGATCCTGACGGCTCGCGGCCAGCACGGGTTGGGTGGACATGACAATGACAAAGCTGCGCACACCTTGTTTTTGAAGCATTGCATTATAGACTTCCTCACTCATCCAGGGAGGGCGACCAGGCCGTGGTCGGCCCGAACCGCCGCGGAACCACGGCTGATTCGTGGAAGAACCCGATGGCGGCGGTTCCGCAGCCTCGTTCGTCGCTGTCGCAGGACGGGTTGACACCTCTTCCGACGGCGGAGGACCCGGCGGCGGCTCCGGCGACCGATCGCCCGCGAACCGGTTGGTATCGGACGGCCGGAAGAATTCATCGCGTGTTAGAACAATCGGCGGCCGGTTACTCTCAATGTCCCGGGTCACGTTGGTGCCCAGGTCCACGAGGTTCATCAACGTGACCGTTTGGTTGTCCCAGCGCTCGGCGGGGGCCTCGACCCCTTTGGTTTGGAAATCGGCGAGCATGCCGGCCGAGGCCACGACGTCTCCGGCGGCATTGAGGAGGGCGATCCCGTTCAGTTCACCGGGCCGGACCAGATCGTGCAGGGCGGATTCCAATCGTTCCTTGGAAAGAACCCCGAACCGACGCTGCGACCGAAGCACAATGCCGAGCGTGGTGGAAATGTCCTGGGCCCGGTAGATCAACTGCGCCCGCGCGGCGCGGCGCACACGGAAATGCTCGGCCGTCTGCCACGCCAACACCAAGACCCATGCGGCCAGCAGTAATCCATAGATCAGCGTGCTGCGGCGGCCTATATCCATGCGCGGCGTTCCATGTTGACTGGTTATTGAACGGTGGCGGAGGAGCCCGACTTTCCGCCTTTTGATTGTTTTGTCGGCATCTTGTCGAGGAATCTATCCAATTCCTGCTCGGAATACGACTTGGGAGTCAATGAGCGCGCCCGTTCACTGGCGGTGAGCGCCGCCAATTGCGTTGGCGCCTGGATCACGTACGGCGTCAGAAAAATCAAAAGTTCCTCACGGGAGTTGCTGGCGACCCTCCGCTTGAAAACATTCCCGAGAAAGGGAATATCCCCCAAGATGGGAATTTTCTGCTCGGTGGAAGACTTGTCACGCTGCATCAGGCCGCCGATGACAACAGTTTGCCCGTTGGGCGTGATGGCCACGGTGTTGGCCGCAACCGTGTCGATGACCGGCGCGTTCACGCCTGAGGCGATGGGAACCGTCAGGGTCGGATCAATGGATGAGGTCTGCGGCGCCACGATCATCTCGACCATGCCGTCACTTGTAATATAAGGCGTCACCGTCAGGATAATTCCCACGTCTGTGTATGTCACGGAATTGATCGGCGCGCCGGAGATCGAGTTATAGCTCACGCTGGTGATCAACGGGACATATTGCCCCACAACGACGCTCGCCGGCTGGTTGTTCCGGGCCAGAATGGAGGGACGCGAAAGCACCTCGGCTTTTCCCGCCTGCGCAATCGCGCGCAGTGTCGCCTGAAAATCGTTCCCCAAAATCTGATACATCCCCGCGCCGGCTCCCGCCGTGTACGGTGCAATGGCCGAAAAACTCGAGATTGGCATCCCATAGATATTCGCCACGGATGCGTTGGACCCGGTGCCGGAACCGAGCCCGGACAGGCCGAACGAATTGGCCACGGCTCCTGTCATCGACGCGCCGATCCCCCTCATCCAGCCGCCTTCCACGCCGATGTCCGTGGCGTCGCTGTGCGTGACCTGCATGAACACGACTTTAATCAGGACCTGGGGTTGCGGCCGGTCAAGGTTGGAAATGACAGCGCTGATATTTCGGGTGGTATCGTCGTCGGCCATGATCGTAATGTTGTGCGTATCCGGGTCGTAGGAAATCGTGGCGTTGCCCACCGCGCCATTGGCGTTGTATTGCTGGCTACCGGTAGTGGTCGAACCGCCACGATTGGCGTTTCCGCCTCCGCCACCAAAGCCACCGAACCCGCCTCCGCCGGCGGTACGCTGCGCCTGCTGTTGGGCGTGAACACCGTTCGGTGCACACAGACAAAGGCCAAGAACGACCGCGAGCCACCATGTCGAATTCAAGAATTTGGTATTCATAGGTTCCTTGCGATTACACGCTTGGGATTGCACGTTCTTCAAAACGAAGTTCCTCCGAGCCCGCCGCGCGACGACGATCCCAGGCCCGAGCTTCCCAGTCCCGAGCTGGTGGTCGTGGTGCCGGCATTCTGTTGAATTCGGGTCTGCAGCGGACTCTGCTGTGTCTGGCTGCTCCGCGAGGTCTGGCTGCTCTGGAACATGTCTTGCAGCACCTGTTCCACTTGCTGCGGATCGGCGTTTTCCAGATGAACAACGCTCACGTGGGGCACCCTCGGCGAATCCTGATCGAGTTGCTCAACCATACTCGCGATTTGTTCCATCATATCCTTTGACGCGGTGACCGCCACGGAGGACGTGCGTGGATCGGCAACGGCAACGACCTCCTGCCGCTTCTTGATCCGTGCCGCCTGACCGTTGGCGGGAGTACTGGCTGCTGCACTGGCCGCCGCACGTGCGGCCATCGCACCAAAGAAGCCACCGCCGGGGCCGCCAAAGCCGCCGCCTGGACCGCCGAACCGAATCGGAGTCTGGCTGCCGCTGGTATTGCTCTGTCCGGAAAACAGTCCTGTTAACAGGTTCGCTATCTCGGTTGGGTCGTGGTGTTTCAAATGAAACACACGCAATTCCGTCTCGTCTTCGGCGCTCAAATCGATCGCCTTGATAATTTCCACCAGATGCCGAATATTGGCTTGGGTATCGGTCACGGCGATGGAGTTGCCCGCTTCATTGGCGACAATGGTCGCATGCGAGGACACCATCGGCGATAGGTCCTTTACCAGTTGCTCGGCTTCCACGAACCGGATGGGAATGATTTGCGTGACGATTTCGTCATTTTTCGGAATCGCATCCGGGTTGTTGCCGGTTTTCACCGGGATATCACCATGGATCGCCTCGTCCTTGCTGACGATGGTCAGCGTTCGCCCATTCCGTATGGCCGCGTATCCATTCTTGTTGAGCATGGAATTCAACAAATCTACCGCCTCATCCTTCGTCACGGGATGCGTACTCCACACGTCCACCTTGCCCTTTACAGGGGTATCCACTTCGATAATGAAGCCTGCGGCGTCGCTGAGATAACTCAACACCAGATCGATTGGCGCGTTGTGAAAATTCAGGTACAAGCCCTTGCCAACGTCTGTGTTCTCCGGCGTGGATGCGGCTGAAGCCGTGGCCTGCTCACCGGCGGCGCCGGGTTCCGCAGCGGTAGATGAATTCCCCGTCGCGGGTTCGGGTTGGACGGACGACGGGGAAGTCGCCATGCCCTGGTCCGCCTCAGGGGCTTGTGTTTCCTCTGGTTGCGGCGCGGCGGCCGAGGGTTCCGCTTGTGCGGGCACGTTGTTGCTCACGCTCTCGGGCGGCTGTGGTTCGAGAGCTGGTGATTGCCCGGTTTGCGCGTGCGTTGCCAGCACAACCCCCCAAACACAACCGGCGGCCAGAATTCGAAAAACGGTGGTTCTCATTGTAACTCCTGTTCTCTCTGTTTCATCAGCCGTTTGAGGACATCGTTGCCCCCACTGTCGGAATCGCTGGCGGACGGCTCGGCTGGCGCCGCATCCGCGTTTTCCGTCGTCTCGACTGGCAATTCACTTGTGGCTGCCAACTGCCAGGACCCTTTTTCTTCGCGCCGCATTTGTGTCCCGACCTTCATCACCAACTGCTTGTCGCCATTGGCCAGTTTCACGGCGCTTGGCGTGATGTCGGTCACCTTGTAACCGGCAATCGCGTCGGCGTTTGTTACGACCTTTCGGTATTCGGAACTCGTGCCGTCAAAAAACGCGAATGTACCCTTGGCGTAGCTCATCGTGCCGACCAGGGAAAACGCATCCGCCACCGGTTGCGGCCGGTTCCCACGCCGATGTCGTGCGGTCCGGTTCGGATTGAAGATGTTCCTCTCGCTAATGACCTGGAAATTGGAGAAGTCCGCCTCACCCGCGCGGTTCGTCTGCTGGGCCCGGGCAGTGAAGCCTCCGGTCATCACCAGCGCCGTGATCGCCAGAATCTTCCACGGGCGGAGCGTGTTTCCGATAATTGTTGGTTTCCGGTTCATTGAGTTTGTGGTGTCAGGACGAGGCCGCTGACTTCCAGTGCCAGGCTCAACTGCTGGCCGATGGTGTCGTGCGAACTCAACTCTGCCGATACCACCTTCAGGGCCATCGGTCCCTTCTCGACCGCGTACAGAAATTGCGCCAACGTCGCCATGTCCCCCGTGACATCCACCCGACATTCCAGCGTCATGTAGTCATCCGCATCGTGTTTCCATTGAGGTGTGATCGACGTAACACTCACGCGGCTCTGCTGGGACCACGTATCCACCGCCTTGAGCATCTGTTGCTCGGCCAGCGAGGCGTTGTTCGTCAGCGTGTTGGTTCGCATGTCCGCCCACCGATGGCGAATGAGCTGTTCCCGCTGCAGTAACGACGAGCCCTGGGCAATCTCCTGACGGAGTTCGCCAATTTTTTTGGAGCGCGCCTGCCACAGATGCGTCAGCGGCGTAAACACAAACCAGTCGGAAATCAGGAGCCCAAGACCGGAAATGGCGAGGATCGCCAGGAGTCGTTGGCGCTGGTTAATTTGCACTGTTGCCTCCTTCGCCCCACTGAAAATCGAACGTGAATTGCATCGGGGA
This sequence comes from Verrucomicrobiia bacterium, assembly GCA_050010195.1. GTDB lineage: Bacteria > Verrucomicrobiota > Verrucomicrobiia > Palsa-1439 > Palsa-1439 > Palsa-1439. Next base: position 89,820 of record JBEKLM010000005.1, on the reverse strand, counting down.
TTTGCCGCGGATCTGGTCCACTTTCAGGGCGGTTACCCCGCTCGTGGAGCGCAACTGGGTCAGCGTCCTCAATAGCACGGCGTTGTCCCGCGCCGTACCCGAACAGGTCACCGTGTTGGCATCGCGGATTTCCACGGTCTTGGCTGAGACGACCCCGTCCTCGGGAAACGCCAGCGTCAACTCCCGCAACACGCTCAAACTGGGGAAGGACCGGTCAAACCACGGGCGATACTGCCGGATTTGTTGTTGCAAGCCATCGAGTTCTTCCACCTTCTGTGACATCGCCCCCCAGCGTGAGCGCAACCAGGTGAGTTGCCATTGTTGAATCGAAAACAGTCCTGCCACCAGAAACGCGACCGCGACCGCGGTGGCTCCCGCCATGCGAAGCCGGCTGGAAGAATAGCGGGCCGCCAATTGCTGCCACGGCGCAATTTTGGGCGGCAGAAACTCAAATGGCGCTGCCTGGCGCGCCAGGTGGCGCGCCCCGAAACTGAACGCGCGGGAAACCCTTGCCCCTGCGGGAAGCTCGACACCAAATTCTCCCGGTGAATACGCTGTGATCAATTCCACGGTCAGTCCCATCGCGGCCAGTGGCGCCTCGATTTCGTTGGCCAGTTCCCCGGCCAGGTCGGCCGGGCCGAAGATGCCGACGCTGCGGACGGATTCGCGGAATTCCGACGGCAGTTGCCCGAGGGTGATGCGCACTTCGCGCGCCACGACGTCGGAATGGAGAAACTTGCGAGTACCTTCGATTTCCAGCGCGCCTTCCAACGCCCGCAATGCGCCCACGCCTCCGCCGCAGGTGATTTGCAAATCAATGTCGTCTTCTCCAATGGCCAGTGTTACCGCGCCGTCGGCAGACCCGACGTTGGGTGGTCGGAGGGCGGCGATACCAAGAGAGAAACTGACCGCCTTTAATCTGGCGCCCTGAAGGACCCGCTCCAGCAGGGCAAGGTGATTTTCGGGAATCCCAATCAGCATCGCGTACCGCTTTCCGGACGGGGCCTGCCACCGCGACGTGGCCAACCGCAACGTGGCGACATCGCACGGGAATCCGCGCTCCGCCTCGATTTGCAGAAAGCTGGCCACATCCGCCTCCGGCAATTCGGGCAATTCCACCTGCACGACCAGCGCCCACTTCAGCGGCACACAGACAACGCAATGCCGCTCGCGCACGCCAGCCGCGTCCAGATGATTCCGAATTTCTCGGCTCACGAGTTCGGTGTCCGCCGTCAATGGATCGAGCGATAAGGCTTCGGAAAACGACTGCCGCGCTTGCAGCGAGCCGTTGGTGCGATGCAACACAACCCCCTCCAGACGACCCCCGTCCAGCGACAAAGCCAACGCGGAGGAATGGCCCTGCCGCTTCCATGACTTCCAATCCAGCCAATCCATTATGACGCCTCCTTGCCCAACATCGTCTGGCGGACATCCTGACCGAGGGCCCAGCCGAGACGAGTGAGGTCCTGTCGATAAAGGATCCTTGCCGTGCCGTCACTGATGTCGAATATGAATTTGACCCGACGATAACCGCGTCCATACGGGCCCACCGCTGCGATGTCGGCCGCAAATTGAAAGCTCCGCGTGGTGATGTAATCGCCCCCTTCGAGACCCTGAATCGCCGCGCTGCCTCTTCCCAGCGCATCCACGATCCAGGCGATCGTCCCAAGATTGTTGGGATTGGACTGCCGATAACTGACCACTTGCTGCGCGCTACCTTGATCCATGCCAGGAAGGCAGGACAACACGGTCACATCGGCGGTGTTGATGTTCACGCGTCCGGGCGCGTAGGGAGTCGTCCCGACAGTAATATCGGGATAGATTTCCGCAAACTCGGTTTCACTCAGCCCACTGCGTATGTAAAACTGCAGTAATCCGTTCAAGGGGACGGTAGGCCTTATCGTGGAGGTGGTCCCCGTCGCGGGGGTGTTCGTCCTTGTCCCTGTTCCTCCGGCGGTCGGGAATAGTCGGCTGATAATTGAATTGGCGCGTCCGCCCCCAAAATTACTCCGCAACAAGGTTTGGAGCTGCGTACGGTTGTTGATATTGACAAGCGCGGTGCCGTCGCTGTGAGCGTTCGGCTCGCGGCTATACACCGTGAGATATTCGATAATCCCCGGGTCAACCTGACCGTTGCCGTCTTCGTCCGGTTCGCTCGAGTCCAGCACCCCGTTGCGATTCAGGTCGTCGCCGACAAGGATGTCCATCGTCGTTCCATACACCAGCCGCAGTTCGTCAACGGTCTCAAACGGGGCGCCCTTGCGCTGATAGGGCGGTTGGGCCATCGCGTAGTAGAGTTCGGTTCCGCCATTGCTGTTCGGGTTGCGCCAGTCGAGGATTCCGTTGACCACGTCCGATGTCATCCGCGGCAGCATCCCAAGAGTATTGGTCGAGGCCGTGTTGAGATTTAACTTCGATGACTCGTCCACCAGACCGAAGGCCACCTGATCGGGGTGGGCCACGGGATAGCTGTTGTCCCGTCCGATGATCCAGAAGTGCGCGTTCCCCACCGGCACGGCTTGCGCCTGATACTCGGTGAGGTCGGGCATGACCCCGTTCGTGGCGTAGTTGGTGAGGACATACTCGACATACCGCGCCGCGCCTTCAATAGCTTGGTCAGCCGCGACCGCGCTCGCGCGATTGTCCGACGCCCGCAACTCCATGGCCATCGAGTGCGCGAAATACAGCGCGATGCTGACCAATCCAAGCGTGACCCAAAGGACGATGACCAGCACCGAGCCTCCGCGAGAATTGGCGGCTTGCATTTGACCAACGTGTTGTGGGCAGCAACGCTTCATGTCATTCAGCTTCCGGCGGTCGGCACTTGATTGGTGCGCGACTGGGAATCAATCGGCACCGTCAGAACGATCGGTTCCCGGGCGCGCGGGTCGCCGGGGCCTTCTCCCGCCAACTGGATGGTGACGCGGACGGCAATTGGCAAATTGGTGTCGGACACGGTCGTGTCCCAGGAATTGCGCCATTGTGTGCCGTCGTAACAATCGAACGTCAGGCTTTGCACGTGGCCCAGCATCCACTGGTCTTCGGGCACCGGAGTGATCGTCGCGAGGAGATTCCGTGTGACGCTGCGGACCAAATCCTGGCCCTGGTTTCCGGCACCGCCCGTCGATGGCCGGAGCTCATACGTAACGCACTGGACATCCCCCCACGGCTCGTTTTCATGGAGCGCGCCGGTGGTGGTGTACAGCTCGATGGACACATTCTGATTCATGCCGGCGCTGGTGATGTCCCCCACCCGAAAATCGCCCGTCATCACGCCGTTGGTTGTCGGCGACATCGCCGACTGCAAATCACTGCGCATCGTGGTCAGCGCCAGTTGCGCGGGCTCCGATTCATCCACCGCCCGAATCGTGGCTTCGCGCAGACGCAACGCGCCAAAAAACACGCCGTTGATCGCCGCCAGGACGATGGCGCAAACTCCCATCGCCAACATCAACTCCATCAGGGTAAATCCCCCCTGGTGGACAGGTCGGCGGCGATTCGGTTGTGCTGGACGGTTCGTTTTCATTGCTGCGGCAAATTCACCAATGTGCTCAGGCGCGTCGCATACGCCCGGTCGCGCGAGGTAAAAGTCACTTCCATGGTCAGGAGTTGCATCGAATCCTGCGGCCAAAGCTCGCTGTGCAACTTCCACTGGTAGTCGTGTCCACCCTCTCGAACGGTCCCGTTCTGGGCGGTGACCCCCCCGACGGTCGTTGCCACGGCGATCTCGTTCAACTCGCGTTCGGCCACTCGCGCGGCTTCGGCCTTGTGCACGGCGAGTTCGCCCGCCGCGCTGGCGATGCGCAAGCCATCGACAGCCACCGGAATTACGATGGCCATGAACGCCAGCGCCGCCAACACCTCGGCGAGCGTGAAGCCGGCCTCCGCGCACCGTTGGGATGGCTCCCTAGCGATTGATGTTCTGAATGGCATAGGTCATGTGATTGGTTTGTTCAACCAACCATAAAAGTGTTTCATCCGCCCCCGCGAGACGCAGGGTTGATGGACTGGACTCGTCAATCGTCCCGTCGGGCAAAAACCGGACTGCGGGCAATTTCCGTCCCCCTACCGAAATCGGCGCGGCGTTAACCGCATCCACCTGCAGGCCGTCCGCAACGGTAAAATCTTCGGCCCGGGGATCGCCCGAGCGCGATGCGTTCTCCAATTCCAATCCGTATGCGTTCTGCGACGAATCGATCCACAACAGTGCGGGCGCCCCCTCCGAGACCGCCCGGCTTTGTCCCGCGCGCGTCAGGGACAACAACCGTCGCGCCTCCGAATCCAACGTGCGACCCCGGAAAAACCGGGACAGCACCGGTGCCGTCACGGAAATCGCGACGACCAGCAGCGCCATGACAAGGACCAGTTCAATCAAGGTAAACCCGCCGCGGCGGGTAAATGCCGGTTGAAGGCTTGGGGTGTCACGTTGTTTGATCCACAGGCTCATCTTCGGAGTGTCCAATTGCAGATGTCGTCGTCGGTGCCGAACCGACCGTCCGGTCCCGCGGACGATATATCGTAGAAACTGGGGTTATGCTTACCGGGGCACTCATACAGGTAATCGTTGCCCCACGGGTCTTTGGGAATCGCGTCGCTTTGAAGGTACGGCCCGTGCCAGTTGGCGCCGTCGCGCGGTTGCTGGATCAGATCCACCAACCCGTTTCGGCCTTTCGGGTAATACCCCATGTCCACTTCAAATGCGTCGAGGGCCGTCTTGAACGTGGAAATCTGCGTGGCCGCCGCCGTCACCCGGCCGCGCTGGGACACGCCGGAGAATTTCGGCAGAACGATGGCCGCCAAGGTGCCGAGAATGACCAGCACGAGCAGCAATTCGACCAAGGTAAACGCGCGTTGCTCCCGGCGAACGCGAGTGAATGCACGAGAGATGTTTTTCATAATAGTTGTGGGGGTTATTTGATGTATTGTTGCAGGGTGAAGATTGGCAGCAGCATCCCGATGAAGATGGTGCCGATGAATCCCGCGATGAGAAACAGCATCAGCGGTTCCGCGAAGGCAACCGCGGTTTTCAACTGCCGGTCGAGATCGCCCTCGGTCACGTTGGCGACCCGGATCAATTCCGTGTCCAACCGTCCGCTTTCCTCGGCGACGGAAACCATTTCCAGCACGGAACCGGGAAACAACCCGTGACACTCCGCCAGGCTTTGCCCGAGGCGCTCGCCTTCCTGTACGCGCTCGATGGACGTGGAAACCGCGTCGACAAGAATCTGGTTGCCGATGGATTTCCGCGCGACGTTCAGTGCCTGCACCAGCGGCACGCCGGCACCAAGCAACGTGCCCAGCATCCGGCAAAAGCGCGCCATGGCAAATTCCGCGACCAGCGGCCCCACCAGTGGCAGGCGCAGGATCGTTCCCTCCCAGACACGCCGCCCCTTTTCCGAGGCAAACCAGTTGCGGACCATGAACCCGGCCGTGGCGAGGCCCGCGAGAACGAACAGTCCATACGAGCGCACGATGTGACTGGCGGCAATAATCATCTGCGTCAGCACTGGGAGCGAACCACCGAATCCCTGGAACAGTTTTTGGAAATTGGGAATGAAGTACACGAGGAGAAACGTCAACACACCCAGCGCGAGCACGAGGAGGATGGTCGGATACAACATGGCGCTCGTCACCTTCGAGCGCAGTTCCTTTTCGCGTGATTGAAAATCGGCGATTTGCGCCAGCACCACGTCCAGAAAGCCACCCGTCTCGCCAGCTTGCACCATGGCCACATACACGCGCGGGAAAACATCCGGCGACTTGGCCATCGCTTCCGCCAGCGGCATGCCGTCAATCACCAGATCGTGAACCTCCCTCCATTTCGCCGCCGCGGCCGGCGTGGAGGCTTCCGAGTACAGGATGACAAGCGCCCGGCTCAACGACACGCCGGCCGCCAGCAAACTGGAGAGCAATCGCGTGAAGTTTTCCAATGCCTTGGCGGAAACGCGCTGGGACTGAAACTTGAACGAAATATCCCCGAGGTTCCCGAGGCTCGGCCCGTCCTTCTTCTCTGTCGCCGCGCCTTCCGAGAGACTGACCGGGCGCAGCCCAAGCACTTCCATCTGGCGAAACGCGTCGGGGCGTCCGGATGCCTCCAACTGGCCTTCGGCCACAGCGCCATCGGTCTGCAATGCCTTGTAATGAAACGTGGGCATGTTTGGGAATTACCCTGCGGCCGGACTCACTGCCGGAGCCGGGTTCGGTGATTCCTGTTTGGTTGTGCGGGCCACTTCCTTGGCGGTGGTCACGCTCAACACTTCCTCAACCGTCGTGATCCCTCGCGCCACCAGGCGCCAGCCGTCTTCCGCCAGCGTGCGCATTCCGGCGCGCCGGGCAGCGTCACGGATCTGGTCCGTGGACGCGCTCTTGAGGATCATCTGCCGGATGTTCTCGTCGGTGTCCATCCATTCAAAAATCCCGTGGCGACCGTGGAAGCCGGTGTTACGACATTCGCGGCAGCCAACCGAGCGATAAATGGTTACGTTGGCGGGAATCCCGAGGCTGGCCTTGAACGCCTGCGCTGTGGGCGAATGGTCTTCCTGTTTGCAACGGGTACACAGGACGCGTACGAGACGTTGCGCGAGTACCGCTTCCAGCGACGAGGCGACGAGATACGGCTCAACCCCCATATCCACGAGGCGGGTCAACGCCCCGGGGGCATCGTTGGTGTGCAGCGTGGAAAACACCAGGTGGCCGGTCAACGACGCTTGCACGGCGATTTGGGCCGTCTCCTGATCGCGGATTTCGCCAATGAGAATGACGTCGGGATCGTGACGGAGAATCGAACGCAGGCCGCGGGCAAAGGTCAGGCCCGCCTTTTCGGAAACCTGGATTTGGTTGACCCCTTTGAGCTGGTATTCGATCGGGTCTTCAATGGTGATGATTTTGCGCAGGGCGTCATTGATTTCATTCAGCGCGGTGTACAACGTCGAGGTCTTGCCGCTGCCGGTCGGGCCTGTGACCAGAATGATTCCGTGCGGCAACTGGAGGATTCGGCGAAAGCTCTTCAGTTCACGTTCTTCCATGTCCAGTTCGCCCATTCCGCGCAGGGTCGCGTTCTGGCGGAGCAACCGCATGACGACCGCTTCGCCATGCAGCATCGGGATGACGGAGACGCGGATGTCCACTTCGCTTTCGTCGATGCGGATCTTGATGCGGCCGTCTTGGGGCAGCCGTTTTTCGGCGATGTTGAGATGGCTCAGGATTTTGACGCGCGAGACGATGGCGGGCTGGAAACGTTTGAGCTGCGCAGGGACAGGGATTTCCTGCAACACGCCATCGATGCGGTACCGAATGCGAAATTCGTCCTCGAACGGTTCGAGATGGATGTCCGAGGCCCGCAAATCGATGGCGTCGCGCAACACCTGATTGACAAAGTGAATAATGGAAGCTTCGTCTTCGGCGGCGGCATCGAGATTGGTGTCGTCCATGTCGTCATCGACGACCTGAAACGACTTCTCTTCGTGCAACGTGTCGATGGTGTCGGCGCCGACGCCGAGATGCTTCTTGATTTCGCGCTGGATCGCTTCCATCGACGCAAGAACGGGTTTGAGACTCAGGCCCGTGAGCGTCTTCAGCGAGTCGAGTCCCTGGGTGGCGAACAGCCGGCTGGTGGCAACCTCGGCGGAGCCGTTCAAGCGCCGCAGGGGAAGCAGTTGCTCCTTGAGCAGGATACGGGCGGGAAACAGTGAGAGAAGCTGGCGGTCCGGTTCGATGTTTTCCAATGTGGTATACGAGAGGCCGTATTCCTTGGCCAACCACTGCAAAACATCTTCCTCACTCTGCACAGCATGCTTCGCGCGAACCAGAGCGTCCGCATCCGTAGCGGACAGTTGCTTTTCGGATACCATCCGCTCCAGCAACGGCCTCGGGGGCGAGTCTTGGGTGAACGTTTCGCTCATGGCACAAACCGCCAGCTTCTCTCCGGACCGATCGTTTAGTTCAGTAATCCCAACAGGGCGGCTTGCGCCTCTTGTCGGGCCGTAAGCACTTTACGAAGGTCTTCCTGCGCCTGCGCAAGCTTGGTTTCCTTGTCTTTGCGCGCCGCGCGGTATTTCTCAAGCATGGCCTTCACTTGCGCGGCTGGGGCGTTGTCGTCGATCGCCTTCTGCAACGCCTCGGCCTCCGGACTGGACGCACCGAAGAACCCGCCGCGGCGAGCGCCCCGGGCATTGTCTCCACCGCCGCCACCCCGTCGCATCATATTCATGCCGGGGATACCCACCTCGCGACGCGCATCGAATACCTTCTGCACGAGGGGTTGGACTGCCGCCCAGTCGGTGTCATTGGTGAACGCGAGCCGCTCCCGGGCGTTGTCCAACATGCGCTGTTGGAATTGCGCGGGGTCGAAATTGCCACCACCGCCACGACGACTCTGGCCTCCGCCACCATTTGCATTTGAATTGCTGTTATCCTGCGCCAAAAGCGTGCCGGCGCTCAAACAGAGGGCTGCGGTGAACCCGCAGATTCCCAAGATTGTTCCGAGCTTCATTCTCCGAATCTCCTTCTGCAGCCATAAGTTGTTTTGGTTCACGTCGAATCGATTGCCGGGCGGCCTCGATGATGCTGCCCGCAAGCTGCGGCTTACGCTATTGCACGGAACGTGCCATTGCAAAAAAGCCAATGAAACCAAGGAAAAGAGATCGAGGTGCTGCGCAAACTGTGCTCAACCACAACTGAGGCGCGCAGATTCTGCGCAGACCGGCCTCATGAATCCGCGAACGCCGGCATCTGTGTTGATGTTGACCCAGAGACTCATCCTGATATCCCGCTATCCAATGGTGATGATTGTCACTAGTCATATCAACGCCGGGTGTGAATTGGCTAGCTGACCGCGCATGAAAACACTTTTCTCATGGAAACAATCGTAGTAGCATTACCTCTCATGATATCTGTAGCTATTATCATGTGTCTATGAATGCTATTCAGAAGGCCTTACATCTGCCGCCACCGGGGCGTCCTCGATGGGTTTGTCCAGAGAGCGCGCAACTGGATCTGCTGTATCTGGCATGGGGGCACCGCCTCTACGGCCAGCATCCAATTCCGGTCTCCCGCCATCCTGGATGGCATTATGTGTTGGTAAAGCGAGGTAAACCAACTTTGGTGTCGGAGCATCAACGGAAAGTTTTGAATCCGGGTGATTTCCTGGTGGTCGACCCGGACTGTGCAAGCGGTTGGCTGGATCGACCGGATGGTGTCTCGGATCTTCTGGTGTGGATTTGGCGCACCGGGCCGCGCTGCTGGGACTTGACCGTAGGCCCCGGTAAGTATCGACAGTGGACGATAGGCGCCCGCCTCCGGCGAGAGCTGGAGAATTTCCATGCGCAATGTCGGGAGGAAGTCGAGCGACCGGACGAGTTGACGAATCTCGCGATCAAGCAGTTACACCTGGCGATTGACATCACCGTGGCGCGGCTTGTCCGCCACAAGACTCAGCCACCCGAACCATCGGTGAGGATGGAACTGGCCCTCCGTTGGATGGCCCAGAACCTCATGGAGCACAACCTGACCAGCGCCCTCTGCGAGTATCTACAAATATCTCCGACGACCCTCACTCGTATGTTTCAGAGGCAACACGGAGAATCACCCTTTGTTCATCATCAGCGTCTGAAGGTGGAGAAAGCGCGCGAGTTGTTGAAGACCGATCAATTGTCGGTCAGCGAGGTTGCTTCCGCGCTGGGTTTCAAACACCCAAACGACTTTCGCCGCGCATTCAGGCGATTCGCAGGCAAGAACCCGAGGCCTGTCAGCAGAGTTATCAGTCGCTGACGTTGTCACGGTTCGTAACCATCCATTGCCAGCGTTGGCCTGACCGCCTCGCACGGCGGGATTTGCCCATTCTGCCCCAAAAAACATCATTGAGAAACCTCATGGCTCCGTCTAGACTTGTCTGTACAATGAATCAGGCTCGGCCGGTACGCCCGAGTTATCACGCGCTGCTGCAGACCATGGCCGCGATGGATTTATTGCCGCGCCGATTCGGCGAATGCGTCGCACTCGCGGAATTCAAGCAGGAAATCCTAGCGATGATCTTCAAGCTGCGTCGCCAAGGCCGCCTGCGCCAGACGTTGAACCAACTCCGCCGCTTCGCCTCCATCGTGCGCGACCGATTGTCGGTTGACGCGCGGCGCATCCTGAACCAGCTTCACCATGGCGTGCGGACACCCAACGCGCGGGTGCAGCTGGATGCCGCGCTGGCGTTGCTGAACCACACCATCATGGAGATGGCAAACATGACGCGGGGAAACGGATGGCGGTTCCTCGATATCGGACGACAACTGGAGCAGTCGGTCAACTTGGTGCGCGCGGCGTTGTCGACTACGGGCGCCAGCGACGCCCTGTTGGAACCACTGCTCGAGATTGCCGACAGCTCGATGACCTGTCGATGCCGCTACTATACCCAGGCCCATCTCGCGCCGGTTCTCCATCTGTTGCTGGCTGACGATGGCGACCCACGCTTCCTGGCCTTCCAGGTGAATGCCATGGACGGCCATATCGACCGTTTGCCGCGCCCCCCACACGCGTGGGGGTCGGTATACAGCCCGGGCACGGGTTGGATCGACGTGGATCCCACGAACAACCTAGTGCCGGCCAATCGACACATCACACAGGCATGGGGACGCGATTTTAATGACGTGAGCCCCGTTCGCGGCGTGATCCTCGGAGGCGGTGATCATGTGGTGAGAGTGGCGGTGCACGTGGTGACGTCGGGAGGCGAATCATGAATCTAGAAAAATCCGTAGGGTTGGGCCGGACGTCTGGTGATGTCTGGGACAAGAAGACCATGCTGTACATCAACCTGAAACTGGCGTTGATGGGGTGTCCCACGGTGGCGTCGGACTCGGACCCCGAGTTGGCAGAACTGACCGACACCCTGCTGCTTCACCAACGGGAAACGGACCGCCTGCTGGCGGATTATCTCTGCCCCGCAGACCAGCGCATTCAGGATTTCCTAAACGACCATCTTCGAGACACGGCCACGACGGTCCGCCTGCCTTCGCGGGCCTTCGTCCTCGATCGTTATGGCCTCGCCCGCGCGCTCTCGTTGCCGCCGGACCGTGACGAGTTTGTTTCGGACCTCGTCCAATCCTATCGGGTCAAGCAGGGCGTCCTTCACAATCCCCGGAGTGACCGGCGCACCACGCAGGGTATTTTTCACATTGCCGAAGGCGGCCTGCCGATCCCCGACGACAAACGCGCCGTGCCGAAGGCTGCGTTCGCGAACCTCCTGCGGCGGGCGCTGTCGCCGCCACGAGAAATGTTGCAGTTGCCCTTCACAAGTTCTCAGCCGGACCAGGCGGAGTGTTTCGTCTCGCTGCTGTTGCGACCGATCGTCTGCCCGCGTGTCGATGGATTTTCGCCGGAAAAATCGATGGAGATCCGCTTCTTTGTGCCGGGCACCTTGGTCAGTAACCTTGATTTTGTGGAGAGCATCTTCGGAAACGCGGGGGACCCGTTCTTGCCGGAGAACGATGCCGCGCTGGATGTTGAACACTGGACGGGGCACACGGGCTGCGTGATCCTCGCGCCGCACCTGGTCAAAGTGACCAAGAAGGAGATTGGGCTTCCTTCGTGGGACGAAGCCACGGAGCGACAGCGTCGCGACGGCATGTGCTGGCGGTCGGACGCAGAACCATACAATGATGGAGCCGCGTTCAAGGTGACCTGTCGCGATGCGCGGGGTGTGATGGTCACGATCATTGCTGACAACTATTTTGGGTACTGCAAGAAAGAGGTGAAAACGCAGATCAGCTATTCAGCAAACCTCTACGGGATGTGCGAGGAGGAACACGCGGGCGGGTGCCTCGTCTATACGAGCTACGACCTGGGAGAGGAATTCAGCGGCCACCTGCACGTGCCGCGTCTGGACCACAATTACCCGCAGATGATCTCCCTGTTTGGGGAGATTATGGATGTAAAGCCGGAGGGGTACGCGATCGACAAACGTTTTCCCGACATTGTCTATGTGTCGGAAGACGTGCTCTTCGACCTGCACAAGCAAACTGTCAATTGGACGTACGAGGGCGAACCGCAACACATCAAGCTCCTCTACGGCAAGACCTACGTTCGTCCTTCCGGTTACAAGGTGCATCTGGAAAAACCGCCTGGCGGACGTTCCTGGCGACTCATTGGAACGGTGGCCGAACCCACGTTTTGCCACAAACCGTCCACCGTCTCGGGCGGGGGCAAGTCCGAGATTTCCAAATCCATCTCCGATGCCATCATTCAGGGGCCGGTGTTCGTGGCTGATTTCCATCGCGAGTTTGAGCTTGTCAACAAACTCATCAAACGCGACTACTCGGACCGGTTCCGCGAGAAGTCCGCGCAGCCGAGAGACAGCCGGCCGGTCCTCAGCCCCGGACGCTCCCTCGGCTCGGTGATCAAGCTGCTCACCCCGTCGCAGGAATTCACTGACGAGTACAACGCATGGTTGGCGTCCATCCCCCAATACGTCAAGGAGCTTGTGTTCGTCGTGAAACGCTACTACAAGCCCGAGATGGGCGACGGCTGGCCCGAACTCTTCAGCGTGGACATCATCAACGGCACGCCCGGCAACGAACTGAAATTCCAGAACCACAAGCTGGTGGCCAACTACGCGCGCGTGGGCTACGAGCCGGATGGTTCGTGGCGGACATTCGGGTTGCGGAAAGATTTTCATCCAGCTGCCAAGTTGTCGATGGAAGACGACATCACCGCATCGATGATCGTGCCCGCGGACCGGCTGGCGGGTCTCAACCCGCAGTATCAAAACCCGTCCGTCAAATTCACGGCGAATTGCGAGTATCGGTTGTTCCAGCGGCCGGACGATGCCATTCACCGGGGCTACGACAAGCAAACGGAACAGGATTTCGCTGCGCCTGGCAATTTCTTCTCGAATTACGAGCCGCTGTCCGTCGCACAGGCCCGCGAACTCATCGACGACTCCATCGGGTTCGACAAGTTCACCGTGCCGATGCAGCAATTGATCCGTGAGTTTGTTGAGGAGGGTCATCCGCGTTACCTCGTGTCGTCGGCGCATCCGCGTCTCGTGGATGGCAAGCCTTCCAAGAATCCGCGTTACCTCCAGACACGACGCGACCTCGTGAATCCGCGTGACGCCTATCTGGCGGAGATGGCGACGCGTCTTTATCGGCGGATTCCGTTGGGGCAACCCGTTCATACCCCCGTGAACGCCGTCCTGCCCGGCCGCCGCAACAATCCGCCGGAACCGGTGGCGCACATTCGTTCCCTGGCGGTCTACAATCCGATCCACTACATGGAATTGCCCGAGTTGTTCATGGAATTCATCTGCAGCATGACGGGCAAATCTCCGTCCACGACGGGCGCCGGCTCGGAGGGCGCGCTCACGAAGGGGCCGTTCAACGCGCTCCCGCCGATCATCGATCTCAACAATGCCCTGGTGTCGTTCTTGTTGACAGGCTACCACGCGTTCATCACGGCGGCCGGCTACATCGGCCCGTATGTCCGGGTCGATCACGACATCAGCTTGCTCGTTCCCGAAGTCTGGTGTCGTATGAGCGTGGAGGAACGCGACCCGCAATTCCTGATCCGCAACGGCTTTCTGGAGAAGTGCCGCGACCTTGAGCACGATGACAAGAGGGTGCTGGCCAGCCGTCTTGGTTATCGTATCACGATGAAATTTGTGCATTCGTTCTTTGGACGCGTGTTCAGCCATCCGCACGCCGTTTTCACGGAGAAGATGCTCCGCCCCGAAACGCAGGACTACGATATTTTTGCCGACGGCATGGACAATATCGTCGAAACCCAACGGCGGGTGGCCAAGGCCTATTTTGATGACCAGAGCATTCAGGACGCCTGTCCGCCGCTTCGCGTGCTGCTGCACATCATGGTTCACGATCATTGTGACGGTAAGGACCTGAACCATCCCGATGTCCGCCACCTGTTCACGCGAGAGTATCTACTGGCCAGTGATTGGTACGCCGAGCGCCTTTCCGCCAAGCAGGCCTCCGAGTCCCGCCTGTGCCAGCGACACGTCCGCAATCTCGAACAATTCCTGGGGAAATCCAACTACGCGGATGAAGCACGCCGCTTGGGGGTCGCGGACCGTTTGGTGCAGGCGCGGCGCCATTTGACGTGGGTCGAATCGTACGATTTTCTCAAGTTCCTCAACGGCTCGCTCGGCTTGCATCCAATCGAACCGGGCGCTTCCTTGGAAGAAAATCAGAAACCGCGCTTGTAAAAGAGATACGGGATCAGCGCCATCTCCGCCAAGCCCGGCACCGGGTCCTTCCTTGAAGGCGGTGCCAAACCCCGCAAACGAAGCCATGTGACAAAATGGCGCACTCGGACTTCTAACGTATTGTCCCTCAAGCCAATCCACAACCCACAACACCCCAAAACATTGGCTTCGTTTCCCACACTTTTCCACACCGGCTTGGACGACACCGAGGCGCAAGGGTCGCTCCGAGATGGCGTCGTGCTGTCTCGACGCCCGCAGGGCGTAGCGAAGGGCCTGAGCGAAGCCAATTGGGTTCGTTTCGCAACCCCTCCCCGTGCGCCTCCCTTGTAGCGTCGCCTGTCCCAGGCGAAACGCCGTGCCGTGGTTGTAGCCGCGTCGCTTCCTTCCCCTCTACCACTTCAAAGATCAATTACCATCTCTTCCAATCGGAATGCCGATATCACAACATGATAATCATGTCAACCGCAAAGCCGGGCGGCGAGGGTAGCCGCGGGGCCGAGTCCGACGAGACGCGGCCACGTCGTATCCCGGGCCGCAAACAAGCCGCGTCGTTTCGAGGCCCGCAGGGCGACGCGAAGGGGGCTGAGCGGAAGCCAACCGACCTGCGACAGCGGTGAGGCGCGGCCTCGTCGTATCCGTGACTGCAATCGCCCGCCGATTCCACCCCGGGCCACAGAGATGAACCGCATTCCCGCCCGCCATCGCCGTCCTTAACCCCCACTTCACCAATGTATCCGGAAGGATTCTCGTGTGCCATTCTCGGCGGTTACGGTGCTCAATTATGCCAAGCACACCTGACTTCCGCGGTTTGCTGCAACGGCAGGTCTCAGACGCAGAAGGACTGCTGACACAAGAGCAGTATGTTCCTCGTGCCTTCTTCGTGTCCTTCGCGTCTTCGTGGTGAGGAATTGCCGGTTGCCCCAGCGATGCCGTGAGACCGAAAATGACCCGGGGATTTCGCTTTCGCGAGGAGCGCGACGCGGTTATAGTGGCCCTGCGCACATCCACGGAAAATGAAACCGGCAGCGGCATTCTCGATCGGGTTATGGACGGGGGCGGCGGTCATCGCAGCCGTCGGCCTGTTTACCATACAGCAATTCCAGCGGGCGCGTAGCAGCGCGGCATCCGCCACGGACTCCAATCTCGTCGCCGCCAGCGAACAGGTCCAACTTCTGGAACAGGATAATGCCCGGCTCAACGCGGAAGTGCAGCGTCTCAAAGAGACGGCGGCGGCGCTGAAGAGCAACATGCAAGAAAAAGCCGCGTTGGAAACCCGCCGCCGCATTCCGTTCCGAATCCCGTCCCCGGAGGCCGAGCTTCCGGCTCCCCCGCCGGGTGCCTCCAGCAATTGGATGGAACAAGCCGTGGCCTCTGCCGATGTCGATGCGTTGCCCGAATTGGAGAAAGCCGCGGGTCGAAACAATCACCGCGCCCTGGAAGCCATCGCCCTGCTGGCCGACCGCGACCAGTCGGCCACGCTCACCCGCGTGTGGCGTTCGGGCGCGCTGACGCTGCCCAATCAGGTGGATGCGACACGCTACCTCGCCGCCACGATGGAGGTCAACCCCGACGCCGAGCAACTGCTGCGCGCACTGGCCAACTACCCCAATACGGATTCGCGCCTGCTCTACGCCGCTGTCGACGGCCTGGCCAACCCCGGTTTTCCGGTGAACTTTGGACGCGAACTGCCGGTTCCCGCGCCGCCGCATTTCAAACCGGATTACGCCGCGCGGATACGACTGTTGGAAAGCCTGCGATCGTTCTTCACCGACGACAGTCTGCGCGCGTATGCCGACCAGGCGAAGGCCGAACTGCAAGCGCGGTGGGCGGAGACAAATCCGGCGTCACCGTGATGCGCCGTCGCCCGAACAAGGGATTGCGCGGACGCGGCGAGATGTGTGACGATTTGGATTCAGCAAACAACGGAGGTCCGAGCCAGGTGCCGCGCCCCATTTTTTGGCGCATCCCGAAGACGTTGAGAGGCCGGGACGGCATGGCGTTGTTGGGACCCTGAATCGGATGGTGCCAGGCCCGTGAATCGACGCATGCAAAAGCTGGTGGCCGTGATTGCCCTGGTGGTCATTGGGGTGAGTTTTGGCGTGCTGGCGTTGCTGCGGGTTCGGGAGGCGAAGGAGTTCCGCCGTCCGCATCCCGTGCAGACCTATGGCGGGACGAACTATGTCGTGCAGTTGACGGAAGTCGTTGTGGGCAAGACCGAGACCGGTTGCGTGCTGATCGTGTACCTGCGGTTGGAAAATCCGAATCCGTACGACGTGACCTTGAGCCGCAACTGGTTTGTTCTCATGGACCACGCCAAGGATTACTATCTGCCGTCAACCACCGGCACGCAGACAGAATTGATCCAATTGCCCGCCAACGGTATCCTCGATCGAGAGATGCTTAGTTTCACGGTCGCCGACGACACGTTTGCCGGCGCCGTGGCGCTCCTGGTGGGCCGGGAGTATATGGTTTTATTGAAGGACGAGGAACCATTCAAGGCGCAACTGCGTAACGGAGAGTTCCGCTCGTTCCAGCGGCGCCACTGGTAGACGTCGAGGCTCGAAACGCTCATGTGGAAAACAATCAAGTTCTACACGGTCAGCGCGATCATCCTCGCGCTGGGCGGCGCCTGTCTCTACCTCTACTACTTCGGCGGTCGACAGACAGTCATCCGCCGTGTGGTGGACGCGCCGGCGGTCGTCCGGGAAATCCAGCAACTGAGCGAACTGGTCACGGTCAGATACAGCATCCAGAAAGTTGTCGGCTTGGAAGAAGATAAAGTGCCGTTCGGATCCGAGAAGATCCTGCTGTTGGTGCAGGGGAATGTTCTCGGGGGGGTGGACCTGTCGTTGTTGTCCACGAACGATGTTCAAGTGTCGGCGGATGGCGTGGTCACCGCCCGGCTTCCGCAACCGAAGGTCATGCATGTGTATCTGGACGAGAAGCAGACCCGGGTGTGGGACCGCTCCAAGACATGGTGGACACCCTGGGAGCCCTATGATCCCGAACTGGAGCAAAAAGCCCGTTTGGCGGCGCTGGAAGCGATCCAGGCCGCCGCAGTGCAGATGGGGATTCTGAGCAATGCGCAGGACAACGCCGAGAACACTGTCCGAAAGCTGCTCCACACCGGAGGCGTCGAGTCGGTGCGGTTCGTGAACGCGGGGAACGGTGTTGCGCTTGCGCCATAGGACTGTGTTTTACAGACGGGACATGTGGCGCCGTTTGTTGTAACCTTTGGGCTGGCGTCCGCGTCTGATACTTGAATACGCTTCGACGAAAATCACAAACGGTGGAATCTAACGATGGCGAATACGATCAAACGACGTTCTTGGAAGCGATGGCTGCTGATTGTCGGGGCGATTGCGTTAATCGGGCTCGGTGCTTGGTACATTAAATTCCGCAAGGACAGCGCGCCGCAATACCTGACCGCCCCGGTCACGCGCGGCGACCTGACACAACTGGTCACGGCCGCTGGCCAGCTCAACCCGGTCACCAATGTTCAGGTTGGGTGTCAGGTTTCGGGAACAATCGCCAAGCTGTTCGCGGACTTTAATTCGCCGGTGACCAATGGACAGGTGGTCACCCAGCTTGATCCGTCGATCTATCTGGCCAACCTTCATTCGGCCGAGGGTGACCTCGCCAATTCGGAAGCGGCCCTGGAACTGGCGAGTGTGAACGCGCGTCGCTCCAAGGAATTGTTGGCCAACCGGCTCATTCCCCAATCGGACGACGACCAGGCCGTGGCCACCCTTCATCAGGCGGAGGCGACCGTGCAGATCAAACGCGCGGCCGTGGAACTGGCGAGGGTGAATCTGCAATATTGCACGATTTATTCGCCAGTGGACGGCATGGTGATTTCTCGCAACGTCGACGTCGGGCAGACGGTGGCGGCGAGCCTGAATGCGCCCACGCTGTTCGTGATCGCCAACGATTTGACCAAAATGCAGATCGATACCAATGTCGGCGAGTCGGATATCGGTGGGGTGGAGGAAAAGCAGAAGGTGGATTTTACGGTGGACGCATTTCCGAATCGAACGTTTCACGGCATCGTCTTGCAAGTTCGGAACTCGCCGACCAACGTCCAGAATGTCGTCAGCTATGACACCGTCATCGGGGTCAATAACGCGGATTTGAAACTCAAGCCCGGCATGACGGCCAACGTTTCGATTATCGTGGCCGAGCGCAGCAACGTATTGCGAATCCCCAACGCGGCGCTGCGCTTCCGGCCTCCGGAATCGACAACGAACGCGCCGCCGGCCGGGGCGGTCGCCGGCGGTGGCCCACCCGCGGGCAACGCTCCCTCCGGCCAGCATCCGAAGGGGGAACATCGCCCCACGCGGCCTGTTTACGTTCTGAAGGGCGGCAAACTCGAGCCGGTTCAAGTCAAGATCGGCATCACCGACGGGGTCTACACCGAGATCACCGACGGCCTGAGCGAAAGCAACAACGTGGTCACGTTTGCCTCATTCAAGCAGGGCAGCACTTCGGCGCAGGCGAACAATCCATTCGGCATGCGGCGATTCTGAGGAAGCGAGGCGTGTGACAGCGGTCATCAAACTCGAGAATGTGCATAAGACCTATCACACCGGCGAAGTGGACGTGTTGGCCGTGCGGGGGGTCACCCTGGAGATTGCCTCGGGCGAATTCGTGGCCATCATGGGTGCCAGCGGTTCGGGCAAGTCCACGATGATGAACATCATTGGCTGTCTCGACCGGCCCACGGAGGGCTCGTATTTTTTGGATGGCGTCGACGTCTCTCATCTGGATCGTGACGAACTGGCCGCCATCCGCAACAAGAAACTGGGTTTTGTCTTTCAGGGGTTCAACCTGTTGTCGCGCACGTCGGCGCTGGAAAACGTCGAGCTCCCAATGTTGTACACACACGACCGCCTCAGCTCCGCGGTGCAGCGCGAGCACGCGATCCACGCGCTGCAAATCGTCGGTCTGGCCGACCGCGCGGATCATTATCCCAATCAACTCTCCGGCGGCCAACAGCAGCGGGTCGCGATTGCCCGGGGGCTGGTCAACCATCCCGCGGTATTGCTGGCCGATGAACCGACGGGTAATCTGGATACGCGCACGAGCGTGGAAGTCATGGGGGTATTCCAAAAACTTAACGAGGCGGGCATCACCATTGTCATGGTAACGCACGAACTCGATATCGCGGCGTTTACGAAGCGCAACGTGATCATGCGCGACGGCTTGGTGGTCAACGACACGCCGGTCGAGCGACGGTCGGTTGCCGAAGTTGAACTCCGCCGCCTGGAGCAGGCGCAGCAAGCCGTGAAACTTTCCGCATGAGAATCACCGCCACACTGCGAATGGCCCTGCGCGCGCTCCGACGCAACAAGATGCGCTCGACGCTGACCGCGCTGGGCATCATCATCGGCGTCGGCGCGGTCATTGCCATGGTCGGTATCGGCAATGGCGCGAAGTCACAGGTCGAAACACAGATCGCCAGCCTGGGGCAGAACGTCGTTCTCGTGTTTGCGGGGAATTGGTCCAGCAGCGGGGTGCGGAGCGGCTGGGGCGGCGCCGGCACAATGACTGTCGACGATGCGCTGGCGATCGCCCGCGAAGTGCCGGGAGTCATCAGCGTCAGCCCGGAGGTGCGCGACCATCAGCAGATTCTCGCCGAAGGGCAGAACTGGTACACGACGATCCTCGGGGAGGGACCTGACTATCTGGATATCCGCCAGTGGCCGCTGCAGGACGGCGCGATGTTTACCGACCAGGACGTGCGCGGAACCACCAAGGTCTGCATCATTGGAAAGACCATTGTCACCCAGCTCTTCCCCGGCGAGAATCCGGTTGGCAAGACGCTGCGCATCCGCGACATCCCCTTCAAGGTACTTGGTGTCCTGTCTCCCAAGGGGCTTTCGGTCATGGGCACGGATCAGGATGATGTCGTGATTATCCCGTATACCAGCGAGATGAAGCGTGTCTCCAAACGCACCAACCTGGGTTCGATCAATGTGCAGTCCGCCTCACCCGATTTCTCCGACAGCGTGCAAAAGAGCATTGCGGACCTGCTCCGGCAACGTCATCGCCTCGGTCAGGGCCGCGACGATGATTTCACGATCCGTGGTCAACAGGAGATCGCGGACGCCGCGACGGCAACCACCCGCATTATGACCGTGCTGCTTGGGGCCATTGCCAGCGTATCGCTCATTGTCGGCGGGATCGGCATTATGAACATCATGCTCGTCAGCGTCACCGAACGCACGCGGGAGATTGGCATTCGCATGGCGGTTGGCGCCCATGGTCGCGACATCCTGTTGCAATTTCTCATCGAAGCGATCACGCTTAGTTCGTTGGGTGGAGTGATCGGGATTGCCATGGGAATCGGTTCAGCAAAGTTGTTGTCCGCCATCGCGGGGTGGCCCACGCTGGTCTCGGTGAGTTCGGTGGTGCTGGCGTTCCTGTTCAGTGCCGCCGTCGGCGTGTTTTTTGGTTATTACCCGGCCCAAAAGGCTTCTCGTCTCGACCCAATCGACGCCCTACGCTATGAATAAATCCATGAACTCCTACCTTCGGCTGAAATCTTTGAAACCGCATCTGGTCGGGATGGCCCTGCTGTTGGTCGCGTGCGTTGCCCGCGGACAGGTCACCAACCAGGCGAAGTCATTGACGCTGCAGGAATGCATCGAGCGCGCGTTGGAAAACAATCTGGAGATCAAGTCCCAGCGCATCACTCCCACCATCCAGACCTGGGGCGTCATGGGCGCGCAGGGCGTGTACGACCCCGTGCTTTCGGGCGGCATCAACAACCAGTCTACCACCACGTGGCTGTCGTCCCCGGACGCCGCCGGGCTCGGGTCGCCTTCCGGAACGGAACGGACCAAGAGTTGGTTGACGAGCGCCGACCTCAGCGGGAAACTGCCGAGCGGCGCGACCTATGATTTTTCGGCGGCCGCCGATCACAGCTACGGCAATTCGTTCACCAACACATTCAACACCTTCAGCGGCGACACCGGTGTGACCCTGACACAACCGTTGCTGAAGAATTTTGGGTTCGGGGTCAACGCGGCCACCATCCGTATTGCGCGGGAGAACAGGACGATCGCCATCCAGAATTTCGTCCAATTTGTGATGAACACGGTCAGCAACGTCGCCACCGCTTATTACGAGCTGGTGTATGCCATCGAGAATTACAAGGCCCAGGTGGAGAACCGCGAACTGGCCCGGGAATTACTCGATCAGAACCGCATTCAGGAACGCGTCGGCACGATGTCGCCGTTGGATGTGATACAGGCCGAGGC
Source organism: Verrucomicrobiia bacterium (assembly GCA_050010195.1). Taxonomy (GTDB): domain Bacteria; phylum Verrucomicrobiota; class Verrucomicrobiia; order Palsa-1439; family Palsa-1439; genus Palsa-1439. The sequence continues at coordinate 68,358 of JBEKLM010000005.1, read as the reverse complement.
GGGCGTGGCCGAGAGTGAGCAAAGCGTGATCACCAGCGCCCGCGCCATCAAAGATAACGAGAACACGTTGAAACGGCTCATTTGCCAGCAGGTTTCGGAATTTGGGGGGATGTCGTTGGTGCCGGTGGATTACCCGCCGGTGGAGATGATCGCACTGGACGTGGCGGAGAGCACGCGCCGGGCCTTGGAGACGCGCGCCGATTACCAAAGCGCCTACCACGCGTTGGAATCACAGAACATCACGGTCCAGTTCAATCGCAACCAGCTCTGGCCGGAAGTGAACCTCACCGGCACGTACAACTTGAACGGTCTGGGCTACAACTTCAACAGCTTCGGCGACAACCTGACCAGCACCCGGAGCCCGTACTGGAATGTCGGTGTCGTTGTCTCGGTCCCGTTGGGCAATCGGCAGGCCCGAGCCAACTACCACATGGCGAAATTGGACGCGGACCAGGCGTTGCTCAGCCTCAAGTCCCTCGAACAAGACATCGTTGTGGCGGTCGATGACGCCGTCGGTCACGTGGAAACCAATTTGAAGAGCGTCGAGGCCACGCGCGCCGCGACGCGTCTTGCCGAGGAATCGCTGGATGCGGAAAAGAAGAAACTTCTGGCGGGCACTTCCACGACGTTTCTCGTGTTGCAGGCGCAGACGGTACTGGCCACCGCCCGATCGGCCCAGATCCGTGCGGAGGCGGATTACCACGAGTCCCTCGTGGCGTTGGACCTGGCCGAAGGCACCATTCTGGCGAAGAACAGCATCGTGCTCGACGAGAAGTATTAGGAAGCCGCTGTGCATCCCGAGTTTATCCGTCTCGGCCCGCTCGACATCCACACCTACGGCGTGTTTGTGGCCATCGGATTCATCGTCGGGCTGGCCGTGGCGTCCCGACGCGCCCGCCACGAAGGCATCGATCCGGAACGAATCACCGATTTGGGCGCGTGGCTGATCGTTTCCGGGATGCTGGGCGGCAAACTTTTTCACATGATCTTTTTCTGGGACGATTTTCTCTACGGCTGGCGCATGGAGGGAGTGCGTTCGTTGCGGGAGGGATTTGTTTTTTACGGCGGCCTCATTGTGGCGTCGCTCACCGCGGTCGCGTACACGACCGTAAAAAAACTGCCGTTCTTTCGAGTGGCCGATATCTTTGCGCCCTCGATCGCGCTGGGGCACGCCTTTGGCCGCCTGGGATGTTTCTTTAACGGTTGCTGTTACGGCAAACCCTGCTCGCTTCCATGGGCGGTGACATTTCCGCCGCCGCATGTCATGGCCGGCATCCCCGTGCATCCCACGGAGATTTACGAGACGCTGGGAAATCTCGCGATCTTCGCCGGACTCAGCGCGGTCTATCGGCTCAAACGCGCTGACGGCCAGATTTGGTGGCTCTACATCTTGAGCTACGGCGTCCTGCGATTCGTGGTGGAATTCTTTCGGGGCGACTACACGACGCATTACTTCGGCGTTCTGACCCTGGGACATCTCGTGGCAATTTTGATGATCGCGGTGGCCTCGGTCGCCCTCGCCCTGCTTCCGCGGCGCGTCGAATGGCGCACCGCGTGACGGGTTAAGATTGGTGATACGATGCCGGTACACGTTGTTTCCGATGAAGCCGCGGGGTCGCGCCTCGACCAATTCCTGCGCCGGGAATTACCCGAGCATTCACGGGCGTTTCTGCAGAAGTTGATCGAGCAGGGCGACGTGCGGGTCAATGGCAAGCCGAGCAAGCCGAGTCATACGGTGCGCGCGGGTGATGAGATCGGCATTGAGATTCCGCCACCGCGTCCGCTCGAAGCGCGCCCCGAGGAAATCCCGCTCGACGTTCTTTTTGAGGACAGCGACCTGATCGTGGTGAACAAGCCGGCGGGGTTGGTGGTGCATCCAGCGGCGGGAAATCAGGAACACACCCTGGTGAACGCGCTGTTGCATCATTGTCGCGGTCAACTTGCCGGCATTGGCGGCGTGGAACGGCCGGGCATCGTGCATCGACTCGACAAGGGCACGAGCGGGTGCATTGTCGTGGCCAAGACGGATTTTGCGCACCAGGCGTTGGTGGCGCAATTCAAGTCGCGCGGTGTGAAGAAGATTTATCGGGCGGTGTGCTGGGGTAAATTGGAGCGGCCGAGCGGACGCATCGAAACGGTGATTGGCCGCAGCGAGCGCGACCGCAAGAAAATGTCCGCGCGCGTGGCGCGGGGCCGGCAAGCTGTGACGGATTACCGCGTGCTGAAACAATTTCCCGACTTCGCGCTGGTGGAGTTGCACATTCACACCGGCCGCACGCACCAGATTCGCGTCCACATGGCGCACATCGGCCATCCCGTGGTCGGTGACGGGACGTATGGTCGTGCACGTCCATTGATTTCCGTTGCCCGGCCAATGTTGCACGCCTATAAACTGGGGTTCACGCATCCGCGGACACAACAGTTTGTCGAGTTTACCGCGCCGGTGCCGGAGGATATGGAGGAATTGTGTCGGACCTGAACAACATCGTCGATGAAACCATCAAAGCGCTCGAAGACATGAAACGATCCGGTGTGACGCACGTTGCCGTGTCGCGCGAGACGCTGGAGGAATTGGGGAAAGCGCCGCGAGCAACGAGGTTGGAGGGCGAAGCTCCTGCTGAGCCGTCTCCCGCCGCGGCTCGCCGGGAGGCTCGCCCTCCAAATTCAGTCAGAGAAACGGCGGCAGGCGGGCCGCCTGCCCTACAATCCGCTGATGTTGCCGCCGAACTCGCGGCAATCGAGGCGCGGGCGAAGGTGTGCGTGAAATGCGGCGAATTATCGCGATGCCGGCACAGCGTCGTGTTCGGCGTCGGCAACCCGCGCGCGGAAATCATGTTCGTCGGTGAAGCACCGGGTCGCGACGAAGACATGCAGGGCGAACCGTTTGTCGGACGCGCCGGCGAGTTGCTCACCAAGATTATCGTGGCGATGGGGTTCAAACGCGAAGACGTGTACATCGCCAATGTAATCAAATGTCGCCCGCCGGAGAACCGTACGCCGTTGCCCGACGAGGTGACGAATTGTTTACCGTATTTGTTGTCCCAGATCGAACTGATTAAACCGAAGCTCATTGTGGCGCTCGGCGCGACGGCGGTGCGCGCGTTGCTCGATGTGCAACTCGGCATCACCAAAATGCGCGGTCACTGGTACACGTTCCGCGACATCCCCATCATGCCCACCTTCCATCCCGCCTATCTGCTGCGCAATCCCCCCGCGAAAAAAGAAGTCTGGGAGGATATGAAAGCCGTGCTGGAGAAGCTCGGACGGCCCGTGCCGAAGGCTCGGTGAGATGGATTTCTGCGGTCGCTTGGCAGTCCCTTGGAATCTCAGAGCAGCGCCAGACCTTCCTGGAGCGAGGGATAGGCCAGCTTTGGAAGCAGTTCGCGTTTCATGCGTGAGGTGTCGGCAACGCTGGAAACCATGCCGATCTTGATGAAGTCGCGCGTCAATGGCGACTTGGTCCCGAAAACGGACGCGAATTGTTCGCAGCTTGCGGCGGCCAGGGGAAACATCCAGCGCGGACAGCGCCACGGTTTCGGATAGCCCCAGTGAACGGCCAGGGTATCGAGGAATTCCTGTAACGTCACCGGTTGGTCGTCAGCGACATTGTAAATACCCGAAACGTGCGCGCCTTCAATGGCGACAGTCACAGCTTTCAGGAAGTCCGGCAAGGCGAGCAAATGTTCCCAAGTCGGCTCACGCCACACAGCCAGCAGCCGATGCTGCGACAGCCATCGCGCCGCCTCGATCATCAACACGCCCCGGCCGTAGATCATGCCGGCCCGGAGTGCCACGGGAACGGTCCCGGTATCCCGGCAGGTTTCGAACAGATACCGTTCGGCAGCCAACCGTGTCCGGGCGTGAACGGAATCTGGCTGACCGTCGAGTCGGTCCGTCGCCGGCCGGCTGGGAGACGTCTCGCCTTCGACGTGCGGGAAGCTAATCAAGATGAACTTGCCCACATGTGCGGCCTGAGCGGCAAGGACGAGATTTTTCACATAACCCAGGTTGGTTCGCGGAAGAAATTCTTCGGGATTCGGCGCGAACAGAACTCCGGCGAAATGAACGATGCAATCGATATCGCGGCAGACATCAGGCAGCGTTGCTGGATTGCCGAGGTCTCCACGGCAAACCGATGCGTTCGGGAAATCAGAGATGGAGAACGGTATTTCGCGTCTGTGAATGAGCAAGCGCAATTCATGCGGCCCAGAAAGCAATTCACGAGCAAGAAATGAACCCAAATTCCCAGCGGCGCCTGTTATCAAAACTTTCATTAAAGCAAGCTCACCCACCGAGCAAAGACTTCCCTGCCGATCTTCTGCAGGGCTGGCAGATAGGTGTGGGCGTTCAGTTTGATGGCGGTGCCGTTGAGGCCCGCAGATTGGAGTTCGTCGGCGAATGTTTCGACCATCGTGAGGACTTGTGGCAGGGAGACTTCCATGTGAAAAAGCAGGCCGTAGGCGTTTTGGCCGTAGCGGAAGGCTTGGTGGGCAGTGAGGGCGGAAGAAGCCAGCAGCATAGCGCCTCGGGGGAGATCGAAGATGTCGCCATGCCAGTGGAAAGCAGTGAGGGAACTGGGTTCCCCCAAAAAGAGCGCATCATTTGCGGCGAAATCGGTTAGGGAAATGCGATGCCACCCGATCTCCTTCTGCCTGCCGGGGTAGACATTCGCGCCAAGCGTGGCGGCAAGGAGCTGGCTGCCGAGGCAGATGCTGAGAACGGGCCTGGCGTGTTTCAATGCGTCTTCGATGAGGCGCATTTCATCCCGGAGGAAGGGGAATTTATCCTGTTCGTAGACGCTTTGCGGGCCGCCCATGACGATCAGGCCAGCGGCATCGCCGATCTCTTTGGGCACGGATTGGCCTTCAAAGGAGCGGATGTAACGGGGGGAGATGGCAGCCCGGCTCAGGGTATCGGCAATAATACCGAGATCCTCGCAACTATGATGCTGGATAATGCTAACATGTTTGGATGGCTTTTCCATTGCCAAGGGGGTAGTCTACCATGCTGTGCAACGGGTATTGATCACCGGCGGGGCGGGATTCATCGGATCGCACCTGGCCGAGGCGTTGGTGACGGAGGGCAAGGAGGTCTTCGTCATCGACGACTTGAGCACGGGTTCGACCGTGAACATCGCCCACCTGCAGGACAATCCCAAATTCCATTTCACAAAGGGATCCATTCTCAACAGCGACATTCTGGAGCCGTTGGTCGATCAAGTTGATTTCATCTACCATCTGGCGGCGGCGGTCGGCGTGGAACTGGTGGTGCGCAGCCCGGTGTTCACCATCGAAAACAACGTCCGCGGCACGGAAAACGTGTTGACCGCGGCGGCGAAACGCAAGATCGGCTTGCTAGTGACTTCGACATCAGAGGTTTATGGCAAAAGCGTGCACGACCGCTTTCGAGAAGACGACGACCTATTGATCGGTCCGCCGACGTTTGCGCGCTGGAGTTACGCGTGTTCCAAGTTGCTGGATGAATTCTTGGTGCTGGCGTACTGGCGTGAGAAGATGATGCCCGTTTTCGTCGTTCGGCTGTTCAATACCGTCGGGCCGAGGCAAACGGGGCGATACGGGATGGTGGTGCCGCGGTTTGTGCAGGCCGCGCTGCACGACGAGCCCATACTGATTCATGGGGACGGCAAGCAGACGCGATGCTTTTGCCACGTGACGGACGTGGTGCGGGCATTGGCCGCGCTGCCCAATCAAATGCGGGCCATTGGGCAGGTTTACAACGTCGGCAGCACCGAGGAAGTCTCGATTTTGGAGCTGGCACAACGCATCAAACGACTGACAGAAAGTCGCTCGGAACTGCGCCTCATTCCCTACGAGCAGGCGTACGCGAAAGGCTTCGAAGACATGCGTCGGCGGGTGCCAAGTACTGACAAGTTGTACCAATTGATGGGGTGGCGACCGACGAAGTCGTTGGATGAGATTTTGCGGTTGATGATCGAGTTTCAGCGCGACGCAGACGCGCAAGTGGTTGAACGCCAAGGAAACTGAACCGTTGCTTTTGAAGATGCCGTGTGATATACAACCAGTATAGTACCGCAATGGTATAGGCTATGCTTCCGTATGAGAATGTGGCAAGAGAGTTTGCCCGTGAGTGATATGCGCGATATAACCGGCGACTCGAGAGAGATCGTGATGAACTCGGCGCTGTACCGGGAGTTTCTGGCTGAGCGCGATGAGATTCTGCGGCACAAGTGGCTGGAGAGCGAGAAGGCCGGGTACGACATCGGGTTCGAACGCGCACTGTTGGATTGGATCGTGAAACACCGGTCGAACTGGCGCAAGTCCCGGAAGCAATCGCACTCGTAATCAGGTAAAGACGTTCGATGCGCCTTTAAGTTGGCACTGAGAGGCCAACAAGGAGCGGAAATGAAAGACCAAGTTAATTTGATATGGCCGTTTGCCTCGACGAGGCAGACGGTTTTTTTTGTGCCGTGAGCGCCACGGTGCTCATGGACGGCGCGGCGCTGGAGCGGGCGCTAACGCGCATGGCCCACGAGATTGTCGAACACAATCCCGAGGCTGGCTCGCTGGCGTTTGTGGGCATTCGCACCCATGGCGTGCCGCTGGCGCGGCGGCTGGCGTTGAAGGTCGGCTCGATCCTCCACCGCGAATTCCCCGTGGGCGAACTCGATATCAACATGCACCGCGACGATCTGGCGTTGCGGGATTCGCTGCCGAAAGTGGGGCCATCGCAGATTGCGTTCGATGTGACCGGAAAATCGATCGTGCTCGTCGACGACGTGTTGTTTACCGGGCGCACGATTCGGGCGGCGATGGATGAGATCAGCGATTTCGGGCGGCCGCGACGGATTCAACTGGCGAGCCTGGTGGACCGCGGCCACCGCGAGTTGCCGATTCGGCCGGACTACGTCGGCAAGAACGTGCCGACGTCCGCGGGCGAACGTGTGCGGGTCCATCTAACGGAAATCGATGGCAACGATGAGGTGGTGATCGAGCGATGACGGCGACCACGTGGACGCACAAAGATCTGCTCGGCATCCAGGAACTGACAGCGGACGAGATCACCCATCTGCTGGATGCCGCCGCGGCGTTCAAGGAAGTCGGCGAGCGAGCGGTCAAAAAGGTGCCGTCGTTGCGCGGCAAGACGATGGTGAATTTGTTCATCGAACCCTCGACGCGGACGCGGACGAGTTTCGAGCTGGCGGCAAAACGATTGTCGGCGGACGTGATCAACATCACGACGACGGCGTCGAGCCTCGTCAAGGGCGAGACACTGAAGGACACCGCGTTGAACCTGCAGGCGCTCAACGCGGACATCATCGTCATCCGTCACTCCGCCGCCGGCGCGCCGCATTTTCTATCGCGATTCCTGAAGGCGAGCGTCATCAACGCGGGCGACGGCGCGCACGAACATCCGACGCAGGCGTTGCTCGACGCGTTTACGATCCGCGAGAAGAAGGGCCACATCGCGGGATTGAACGTCACGATCCTCGGCGACATTTTGTATTCGCGCGTGGCACGGTCGAACATCTGGCTGCTCACGAAACTCGGCGCGCGCGTCACGCTGGCGGGTCCGTCGACGCTGGTACCGCGCGTGTTTGAAGAGTTTGGATGCCGTGTAACGCACGATATCGAGGAGGCCATTCGCGATGCTGACGTGATTAATTTATTGCGCATTCAACACGAGCGCCAGCGCCAAACAATGTTTCCCGGCATTGGCGAGTATGCGGCGATGTTTGGGCTGAACAAGGAACGCTTCGCGCGCACCAAGCCCGACGCGATGATCATGCATCCGGGGCCAATCAATCGCGGTGTGGAGATCGATAGCGAAATTGCCGACTGCGGGCGCTCGGTGATCCTGGAACAGGTCACGAATGGCCTCGCGGTCCGCATGGCAGTGTTGTTCCTGTGCGCGGGCGGAAGAATTTCGGCAGAGGGCGCGGAGTGAACTCGCTGGTGATTAAGAACGGACGCGTGATTGATCCCGCCAATGGCGTGGATGAAGTGCGCAATATCTTTGTGGTGGACGGCAAGATTGCATCCACCGCGGCGATGGACGCAGAAGTGATCGATGCGACCGGGAAGGTCGTGACACCGGGGTTGATCGACATGCACGTGCACCTGCGCGAGCCCGGGCGAAGCGACAAGGAGACGATCGAGACGGGGACGCGGTGCGCGGCGCGCGGCGGGTTCACCTCGGTGGTGTGCATGCCGAACACGGCGCCGGCGGCAGACAATACAGGGACGATCGCATTCATCAAACAACGCGCGGCGGAGGCGGCATGCGTGAATGTGTTCCCGACGGGCGCGATTACGAAGGAACTCAAGGGCGAGGAGTTGGCGCCGATCGGGTCCCTGAAGAAAGCGGGCGTGGTGGCCATCACCGACGACGGTCGCTGCATTCAAAACAATGAATTGATGCGACGCGCCGTGGAATACTCGAAGATGTTCGACCTGCCCGTGCTCGACCATTGCCAGGATTACAATCTCGTCGCGGACGGCGTGATGAACGAAGGGCACTGGAGCGTGGCCCTCGGGTTGCGCGGCTGGCCCGCCATGGGCGAAGATGTGATCGTGGCGCGCAATATTTTGCTCGCCGAACAATTGGACTGGCACATTCATTGCCAGCACGTTTCCTCGGCGCGCGCGGTGCAACTCATCCGCGAAGCGAAGAAGCACGGCGTCAAGATTTCCGGCGAAGCGTGTCCGCATCACTTCACTTTGACAGACGAGTGCGTGAAAACGTACGACACGAACTTCAAGATGAATCCGCCCGTGCGCGCGGAACGCGATCGGGATGCGATACTGGAAGGGCTGGCGGACGGGACACTGGAGATTATCGCGAGTGACCACGCGCCACACTGTACCTACGAGAAGGAAGTGGAATTTGATTTTGCGCCGTTTGGGATCATCGGATTGGAGACGGAGTTGGCGTTGTCGCTGGAGCTCGTGAAGAAGAAGGTGATCGATCTGCGGGCGCTGGTGGAAAAACTCACGGTGAACCCGGCGCGGCTGCTGCGGTTGAACAAAGGAACGCTCTCGATGGGCGCCGATGCGGACGTGACGGTCATTGACCTGAAACGCGAGTGGACTTACGATGTCGCGGCGTCGGCGAGCAAATCACGCAACTCTCCGTTTCATGGCTGGAAGTTTTGCGGTCGAGCCGCGGCAACGGTGGTGAATGGCGAGATTGTCTGGCGCGAGAACGGACAAGGATGACATGGCGACAGAGCTGAACGGAGTGTTTGCACTGGAGGACGGCACGGTCTACCGCGGGGCAGGATTTGGCGCGGAGGCCACGGCTTGTGGCGAGGCGGTCTTCAACACCTCGATGACCGGCTATCAGGAAATTCTCACGGACCCGTCATACAAGGGCCAAATTGTGACGATGACGTATCCGGAGATCGGGAACTACGGGATCAATTCAACGGACGTCGAGAGTTGGCGGCCACATGTCACCGGGTTTTTGGTACGGGAAGTTTCCGGACTGCCCTCTAACTGGCGGTCGGAAATGTCTCTGGCGAAATATCTTGCAAAACACAAAATTCCAGGAGTGGCTGGAATCGACACGCGGGCCCTTACAAAAGTCCTTCGCGTAAAAGGTGCGATGAAGTCGTGTATTTCAACGGAAGGCATCAGCGACCAAGAAGCGGTCAAACGCGCGCGCGACTGGCGTGGTATTGTGGGCGTGGACTACGTGAAAGAGGTCACGCATCCGAAAGCATTCGCTTGGGATCCGGAAGACAAATTGAGTCACGGTTGGAGGATCGAGCGCAAGGCTGATGGGCAAATGCAATACACGAGTGAACTTCCGGACGCTGATCTTCCGATCGTCGCGTTCGACTATGGAATCAAGTACAACATTTTGCGAAAACTTCGGCAGCGTGGTTTTCGCGTTCAAGTCGTGCCAGCTACCGCGACTGCCAACGAAGTCATGAGTTACAAGCCTGCGGGGGTGTTTCTATCGAACGGGCCGGGAGATCCCGAGGCCTTGGATTATGCACACAGCGCGGTTCGCGACCTGATCGGTGCCGTTCCGGTTTTCGGCATTTGCCTTGGTCACCAGATTCTCGGGTTTTCCTTTGGCGGAAGAACATTCAAATTGAAATTTGGCCATCGTGGCGCGAACCAGCCCGTGAAAGACCTGCCGAGCGGGAAAGTTTCCATCACATCACAGAACCACGGGTTTGCGGTCGATCCCAAGAGCCTCAAATCGAAAGAAGTGGAAATCACACAGATCAACTTGAACGACCAGACAGTTGAGGGAATGCGACATAAGAAGCTCCCAGTTTTTAGCGTTCAATATCACCCGGAAGCGTCTCCAGGGCCGCATGATGCAGATGGATTATTCGACAGCTTTAGAGCATTAATTATTGACAATTAGTAGTACTGTTCTTCTGGTTGAAGTGGCGAGCTAAGACTTACCAGATCGTTTCAGCCAGACTAGTAGTATCGCGATATCCGCAGGGGTTACTCCAGAAAGACGCGAGGCTTGCCCAATGGAGTCTGGGCGGAAGCGGGTCAACTTCTGACGGGACTCGAATCGCAGCGCAGAAATCTTCTCATAGTCTATCCAAGTTGGAATGATTTTATCTTCAAGCTTTCTGAAGCGGTCGATCTGCTCAACATCACGAGCGATGTAGCCTTCGTACTTGATTTGGATTTCAACTTCTTGCGTGACGTCATCGGGAAGACCTCTGTCGGCAATAGTTAACGACGCATACGTGATCTCCGGTCGGCGGAGGATGTCGGCATACGTATTCGATCCATCTCGAGTCTTTCGAAGTCGCTCAATTTCAGACTCAATTGATTTGTGCTTCCGCTGAAATAGCTGCCAGTGATTGTCATCAACCAAGCCAACCCGTCGCCCGAGCGGGGTAAGGCGTAGGTCAGCATTGTCCTGTCTAAGAAGAAGACGGTATTCGGCGCGCGAGGTGAACATCCGATAGGGTTCGTCAGTGCTTTTGGTGATCAGGTCATCTATCAGGACGCCAATGTAACTATCTGCGCGCGTGAGTATTAATGGTGGTGAACGTTTGGCTTTTGAGGCGGCATTTATTCCGGCGATGAGACCCTGGGCCCCGGCTTCCTCATACCCGGATGTTCCGTTGATTTGGCCGGCAAAGTAGAGATTCTCAAACCGCTTGGTTTCCATCGTCGGATGAAGCTGGTGAGGGAGACTGTAGTCGTATTCGACGGCGTACGCCGGGCGCATAATCTGGGCATTCTCGAGCCCCGTGATGGTATGGATCATTTGGAGTTGAACATCTTCTGGCAGGCTTGTGGACGCGCCGTTCACATAGAACTCGTCAGTGGCGCGCCCCTCTGGTTCCAGAAAAACTTGATGTCGCGGCTTTTCAGCAAATTTCACGAACTTGTCCTCGATGGATGGGCAGTACCGCGGGCCGACACCGTGGATTTGACCGGAATACATGGGTGAGCGGTGCAGGTTGGCTTGGATGACTTCCCGTGTCTTGTCAGTCGTGTAGGTCAGATAGCACGGTAATTGTTCCACGTGGAACGTTCGTGGTGTGCGGTATGAGAAGAACGGAATCGGGTCATCCCCTGGCTGGACATCCATCTTGGAAAAGTCGATTGATCGTCGGTTCAATCGTGGGGGCGTACCTGTCTTCAGTCGTCCAAGCTCAAATCCAAGCCTCTTCAGGCAATCGGAAAGTGAATATGCGGCCGGCTCGCCCGCCCGCCCGGCCTCCATCTTGGATTCGCCAATGTGAATCAATCCTCGAAGGAATGTCCCTGTCGTGACAATTACGGCACCACAATCGTATCGAACCCCCATCTTGGTGACGACGCCGCACACCCTGTCGGCTTCAACCACCAAGTCGTCAATCATGGCCTGCTTCACATCGAGATTTGGCTGCTGCTCGACGACCCATTTCAGTCGGAATTGATAGGCCTTCTTATCGCACTGAGCACGTGGAGCCCAGACGGAAGGTCCCTTCTTCGTGTTGAGCATGCGGAACTGGATACCGGTGTGGTCCGTGTTGATTCCCATCTCTCCGCCAAGCGCATCGATTTCTCTCGCAAGGTGGCCCTTGGCCAGTCCGCCGATGGCTGGATTGCACGACATCTGGCCAATGGTATCGAGGTTGGTCGTGAGCAAGAGAGTCTGGCAGCCAATTCGTGCGCTCGCGAGTGCCGCTTCCGTGCCCGCGTGGCCAGCTCCAATCACGACGACATCGTACCGTCTTGGGTATGTGAACACGGTGCTCATTTGCCGATACAAAACGTGGCGAAAATTCGTTCAAGTATATCGTCCGTGCTTGTCTTGCCGATCACTTCACCCAGGCAGTCCAAGCCCCTCCGCAATTGCTGAGAGACGATCTCCAACGGCTCTGACTCACGGAAACAATGCACTGCTTCTGTCAAGTATTTATAAGATGCCTCAAGGGCGGCCTTGTGCCTTTCGTTAATGGCGACATCTACATGTGCGCTGCCGACGACACCGGAGTACGCCATTTCAACTAGCCTCTTGCGTAGCGCGTCAAGGCCGTCGCCCCGGGTAGCTGACAGGCGAATGCACTCCAGCTTGGTTCGAAGCGGCATCGGTAGACGGAACCGCTCCTTCAGATCTGCCTTATTCAATACGAGAATTGCTCGCCTGTCGCAGCACGCGAATACTAGGTCAGCGTCGGCAGCGACAAATGGTCGAGATAGATCACACACATGTAGTACTATCTCACTTGTCTCCAATGCCTTACGGCTGCGATGTACGCCCATCCTCTCAGCGGTACCGCGTGTCCTGCGAATACCGGCAGTGTCCGTGAAGCGGAACGGAATGCCATTGATACTGACTGTCTCGTCGATTGTGTCGCGAGTCGTTCCAGGGATCGGTGTGACGATGGAGCGATCACTACCGACGAGGGCGTTAAGGAGGCTCGACTTACCAACGTTAGGCCGTCCGATGATCGCGACGGAGATTCCGTCTCGCAGAATCTTGCCTTCACGTGCGGTTGCGAGCAGCGATTGGACGAAGCTGATGACCTCTTCTGTTCCGCGAACCAAGTCTTCACGCACTTCTGGGCCGATATCATCGTCGGGGAAATCGATGTGGGCCTCTATATGGGCCAGAATTGTCAAGAGGTTATTGCGAGCGGCATTAACCTTGGCAGAGAGATGCCCCTCAAGTTCGTGGATTGCTGCGGTATGGGCGCGGTCGGACTTGGCACGGATCAGGTCCATCACGGCTTCGGCCTGTGTCAGGTCGAGACGGCCATTGAGAAAGGCGCGTTTGGTGAATTCGCCAGGCTCGGCCAGACGCGCTCCGTTTTGCAGGCAGAGTGCGAGGATCTTTCGGGCAGTCAACACGCCACCATGGCAATTGATTTCGACAGTGTCTTCTTTCGTGTACGTGCGGGGCGCGCGCATGACCGCCAACATTACCTGATCGATGATTTCGCCGTCGTTGGCGATGGTTCCGAAATGCAGCGTGTGGGTGGGGAACTCAGATACCCTGCCGCGGCGCGAGTGGAAAATGCGTTCCGCGACACCAAACGCGCGCGGACCGGAGACGCGAATGATGGCGATCCCGCCTTCGCCAATCGGAGTGGAAATAGCCGCGATTGTGTCGTCCATGAACTCGTCCTCGCCCCGAAAGCGTTCGGGCCAAACCCGCGAACAGACTTGGAGTATAGCAGGCGAATGGCGAAAGGCAACGGGTGGAGCGAAATCCGGTTTACCCGGTAAGGCGAACGGCGTCTTGTCAAGATTACCTCTGGCGCGGTTGGTCAGCCATCCCGGCCGCTCGCCAAGGAGCCGAACGCTATTTGGTCGCGCGGTTGCTCCGGCGCAAAACCAAAGTCCCCGTCGGCTGGCTGACGGAACAATTCGGCTTACAAACCGTCGGCGGCATGCGGTATGGCCTGTACCATGTCGGTAGACAATTGGCGAGCAACAAGACCTTGCAGCGAACGTGGCGCACCCTCAACTCGTTATAATTAGGAAAAACGAACTGACCCCTTTCTCGTCGGGATAGGCCAAGCGCAGGGGATGACGTTTGACATCACGACCCCTTCCCAAGTAGACTCACACTTGGCTAGGCTGTATCCCGGGATGCTGCAAATCGGCACATATCAGCGACCGCCTGGCTTTACGACGTTCCCTGCATCACAGTGAAGATCTACGAAGGAAAGGCATTTGAGCGATTTTACGATCGGGACTCAGGTGCGGTGTTTTCAGACATTGAGTTTCGGCACTGCTATTTTTTAAGCTGCGCACTTTCTATTACACGCGAGCCCCGGTTACGCACGACAGTACGCAACGTCAAGCTGCTGAATTGTGAACGACGCGGCAGCACGCTCCACACGGCCATCGTCGAAGACTGTTTGGTCGAGAGTTCGAAGACCAACGGCCTCTGCCAAAGCTGGGGGGCTGTTTTCAAGCATGTGACACTGCGGGGCGAGATTGAGCGCGTGATGTTCAGCCCTGCCGTCAGCGCTGGGTTGGCCACTCGCGAGGAACAGCGAGCATTTGATGAGTCGAATGCGGAGTATTACAAGACGGTCGATTGGGCGCTAGACATCAGTGAAGCGGAATTCGAGGAGTGTGAGATACAAGGAGTACCCGCTTCCTTAGTGCGCCGCGACATATCCACTCAAGTGATTGTTACGCGCGAAAAGGCCATCCGAGGGAACTGGCACGAACTTGACCTCTCAGAGACGTGGTGGCCAACAAGCATCAAGTTTTTCTTGGACAGAGCCGAAAGAGATATCGTTTTGGTTGCCCCGAAGCGCCACAAGAAATTTCGCCAATTACTGGACGGACTGAAACGGCTTCGAGACGCAGGTGTAGCGGAGCCAAAATGATTCAGCGCGATGAGGGCGACTGACCGGAAGTCTGTGGTTCCAAATACCCACAGCGGCAAAGTCTTCTCATGAATGATTCTCCAAAAGTGTTTCGTTTTGGATCGTTGCTAATTGAAAGTCCCGGTGATGAGAATGAAGAACACTTTCGCGCGTATGTAACAGAGCTTCTAGTAGAAATTTACGGGCGATTGCCGGAATGGTTGGAATTTAAAGTAGGTCGTCGTTTTGAGCGCAAGGATCTGTTCTACAGAGAGTTTTTGTGTTCCGCAGGCAGCGTTGACAGCCGGATTCAATTACGGGCTCAACAGCTTAGTGGCATTCCCCGATCCATTATTCTGCGTGGGACGAGCTCTGGTGTCCCGTTCTGCATCGAGATTTGTTCGGGTATCGAGATGGAGTTCGATTGTACTGAGGTTCGACCAGTCGGAGAATAATGTGTAATCCAGTGGCAGGCGAAGTGCCGGCTACGACAAGAAGTACTTCCGGATGCAGCTTCTCGCTGCTTGCCGGACGGTGACGCGGCCCCGGAAAGGTTTCAGTGTGAAGCCAGCAAGCTTTCGCATACCCGACTGTGCTGGTGCTTCGGCTGGGCAGGTTCACCTTCGCCAACGCTTCTACCTCGGTAGTGTCCAGAATCTTTCGCACTTTGGCTTGAGTTCCTGATCTGGTTCGTTGCTAGCTCCGAAAGCTTTCGGAGCAAAAAGTTCACGCCGCGGCTGCCGCGGCCCCCTTCAATGGATCCATAGTCCAGGTAGCGTCGAGTCCCCCACTTCGTGCCGGCGATGTGGCGCGGCCGGCCGTCAGGCGTTGGCGAGGATGCGGCGGGATTCGTCGAGGAAGATGCCGCGGAAGTTCATCTTGAGGGCTTCGGGATTGGTGGCCTTGATGAGCGCTTCTTCTTCGGTGATCACCTTGGCCTTGACCAGTTTGAAGAGGGCTTGATTGAACGTCTGCATGCCTTCGTCCGTGCCGGTCTCGATGGCCGCGGCGAGTTTGTCGAGCAGGTTCTGCTCGATGAATTTTCGGACGGTCGGCGAATTGATCATGATTTCGACCGCGGGGACGACACTGCCCGCAATGGACGGGACCAGCCGCTGACAAACGACCGCGCGCAGGTTGCCGGCGATCTGGCGGCGGATCTGGTCGCGTTCGTGCGCCGGGAAGAAATCGAGCGTGCGGCCGATGGCCGAGTACGCTGTCGTTGTATGCAGGGTCGTAATGACGAGGTGGCCGGTGTCCGCGGCCGCCAGCGCGGCCATGAACGATTGGCTGTCGCGCATCTCGCCGATCATGATGATGTCCGGATCCTGCCGCATGACGTGGACCAGCGCCCTCTCGAAACTCAGCGTGTCCAGCCCGACTTCGCGCTGTTCGATGACCGATTGCTTGTCATCGAAAATGTATTCGATCGGGTCTTCCAGTGTGATGATATGGCACTTCTCGTTTTCGTTGATGTACTGCACGATCGACGCGAGGGTGCTGGATTTGCCGCAGCCCGTCGGTCCCGTAACCAGGATGATCCCGCGCTCGGCTTTCGCGATGGTCGCCATCTGCTCGGGTAGATTCAGTTCTTTGAAGGATGGCACCTTCGTTTTCACGTAGCGCATTGCAAAACTCAGCAATCCGCGCTGGTAAAAGACATTGACGCGAAACCGGCCCAGCTTCGGTTCGATGTACGAAAAATCCGCTTCCTTCTCCCGCTCCAGGCGGGACTCGAGGTGTTTCGGCAGCATGATCTTGACGATTTCCTCGACCTGATCCTTTGTCAGGGGATCAACCTGCACGGGAAACAACTCGCCCGAGATACGGATCGTGGCATGGTGTTCGGGCTTCACGTGAACGTCGGAGGCGCCCTGCTCGACGGCGAATTTCAAGAGGCCGTGAAGGTATTCCAGGTAATCCATAAAGTTAGCGTGAGATCGAGATGCTGAGGGGGGCGACGACGGAGGGAGCGACACTGAGCTGGGCTTGCGCCCGCTTCGGCAGGTCAAGGAACATCAATACGACCTTGAAACCCTTGCCCTGGCCGCGTCGTGCGCATTGCACGACCACGCCGCGACACCCGATGTCCAGCCGCTGATCCCTGCGCGCTCCCGACTGGGGCAAACGCATCTCCACGCCAACTTCCATCCACTCGGGCAGGAACGTATCGGTCAAAAACGTGATGCCTTTGGGACTCAGATCAAAAACCTTGTCGAGAACGCCAGCCTTGCGCGAGCGCTTACGATTCAGCAGCTCCGCATCAAACACACCGGAAACATCTCTTTTGGTTGCACCCATCGTTTCTCACCAAGGTCGTTCATCAATCTAGCACCAGCCCGCCGCCCTGTCAACGAAGGGGTAGCCTAGGTCACCACTGGATGACACACGAAGCCCAGGTCAGGCCGCTGCCGAACACGACCAACAGAATCAGGTCGCCGTGCTGGAATCGGCCTTCGCGGGCCGCTTCGTCCAGCGCAATGGCGACGGACGCGGCGGATATATTGCCGTAGCGATGGAGGTTCACATACACCTTGTCCATGGGCGCGCCGAGCCGCTCGGCGATCGCCTCCAAAATGCGGATATTGGCCTGGTGCGGAATCACGCACTTGATGTCGCTGATGGTCAGGTTGCAGCGACGGAGCGCCTCTTCCGCAGCCGTCTGCATGGCGATGACAGCGTTCTTGAACACCTCTTTGCCGGCCATTTTCAAATGATGCATTCCCGCGCTCACCGACTCCTTCGAAGCCGGATAGCGCGCCCCGCCCGCTGGCATCATCAGAATATCCGCCTGGGAACCGTCCGCGCCCATGCACGTCGTCAATATCCCGTGTCCATGTTCCTCGCCGCGGCTGCGCAAAATGGCCGCGCCCGCGCCGTCGCCGAACAGGACGCACGTGCTGCGATCCTGCCAGTCGACGATGGTCGATAGTTTTTCCGCGCCGATGATCAGCACCGTGTTGTACGTACCGGACGTGATGAATTGTTGACCGATTTCGAGTCCGTACAGGAATCCGGAGCAGGCCGCCTCGATGTCGAAGGCGGCGGCGCGCTTCGCGCCGAGCTTTTGCTGGATGAGACACGCCGTCGCGGGAAAAGGCATGTCGGGCGTGATCGTCGCGCAAACGATCAAATCGATTTCGTCCTCGCGCACGTTGGCTTGTTCCATCGCGCGGCGGGCGGCTTCGATGGCCATGTCGGACGTGCACATCCAATCGGGCGCAATGCGCCGCTCCTTGATGCCCGAGCGCGTCGTGATCCACTCGTCGGTGGTATCGACCAGCTTTTCCAGGTCGGCATTCGTGAGCACGCGATCCGGCACGTAGGAACCTGTGCCGACGATGTGCACGGGCCTAAGATGCTGCTTCGACCTGGGATTGCGCAAATGAGTTTTGCTGGACTTTGTCATGAAACTTTTTGATTTCCTCGACCATGTGCTCATTGAATCTGGACTCGACAAACTCCGTGGCCACACGGATGGCATTCTTGACCGCCTTCGGCGAACTGGCCCCGTGCGCCTTGATGCAGATGCCGTTGATGCCCAATAACACGGCTCCACCGTATTCGTCGGGATCGGCCTTGCGTTTCAGTGCCCGGAACGCGCCCGACGCGAGCAGGCCACCCAACATCCGCAACGGATTCCTGGTGATCTCATCCTTCAGCCAGCGGGCGACCAAACGCGCGGTGCTCTCGCAGGCTTTCAACACCGCATTGCCAACAAACGCGTCGGTCACGATCACGTCGGCATGATTGGAAAACAAGTCGTGGCCGTCAATGTTGCCGACGAAATTCAGATTGGTCTGTTTGAGCAGGCGATGCGCTTCCAGCGTCAATTCGTTACCCTTGATATCTTCGGTGCCGATGGAGAGCACCGCCACCCGTGGCCGTTCGTATCCGAGGATTTGTTTTGAAAACATGCTGCCCATGATGGCGTACTGGACGAGGTTGGAAGGAGCGGGTTCGAGGTTGGCGCCCGCGTCCATCAGCACGAACACGTTTTGGGGCGCGGGAAGAAGCACGGCCAGCCCGGCGCGATCGACGCCGTCGAGCGTACGCAGTTTGACCTGCGACGCCGTGAGGAGCGCACCAGTATTGCCGGCGGAAACGATGGCGTCCGCGTCTCCGCGCTTCACGAGGTCGATGGCGCGATTCATCGAACTGTCCTTCTTGCGCCGGACGGCCTGCACCGGCGGATCATCCATCTCGATCACCTCGCTGGCGTGGATTATCTCGATGCGGTTATCGGAAACGCCGAGCTTGTGCAACTCGGCTTCGACGCGGGCCCGATCGCCAACCAGATACAGGTGGCCGATGTGGCTGTTGTCGCGGAGCGCCTCCACCGCCCCGGCAACGATGTTCTGGGGGGCAAAATCCCCACCCATCGCATCGATGGCGAGTTTCATGCGGGAAAACTAACCAGTGGTTACCGATACGACCTGGCGGCCCTTGTAATAGCCGCAGGACGGACACACGCGGTGGGGCCGTATCCGCGCGCCACACTGCGAACACTTCGACAACTGCGGTGGCGACTTCGGACGATTCGCCGCCTTGCGGGTGCGCAGGCGCATCTTGGACATTCTACGTTTCGGGACGCCCATGAAAAATGCTCTCCGTTACTTCAGTTTCAGTTTCAAGTTATCCAACGCGTGCCACCGCAAATCTCCCTCCGATGGCTTGCACCGGCACGAGCCCTTATTTAAATCCTTGCCACAATGCGGGCACAATCCCTTGCAACCTTCGGCACACAGCGCCCGTTGTGGAAGCTCCAAGATAATATCTTCACGCATATTGGCCGTCAAGTCCACGAAATCCTCGCCCTGGAGTTCCTGGTGAAACACAAACTGGTCCACGCAGAGCGGTAAATCGAATACCTGCAGGCAGCGGCTGCAACGCAGGGTTGCCGGGGTGCTCAACCGACCCGTGACAAGCAGCGCATTCCCTTGGAGTTGCGCCAATAATTCGTACTTCACGTCGTGTTCGAATCGGGTATCAGGCTCTTCCAGGTCCATGATCGAGGAAGGGTCGCTACCGGACAACGTTTCCCCGTCGGGTGGAATGCGCTTTACGTTGATTATCATGATGCCCCTTTCGCCCCGGCGACCGGATCCTTGATCCGATCACCGTGAGCCAAACTTGCGTTTCATCGCACGTTCGACACCGCGCGGCACAAAACCGCTCACCTTCCCGCCCAATTCGCCGATTTCCTTGACCAAGCGGGAACTGATGAACATGTATTCGTCCTTCGTCATCAGAAAGATGGTTTCGATGCTGGGATCCAGTTTCCGGTTCATCAGCGCCAATTGGAACTCAAACTCAAAGTCCGAAACCGCCCGCAATCCGCGAACCACCGCCGTCGCCCGTTTGCGCCGGGCATATTGGATAAGCAATCCCTCAAATTGATCCACCGACACGTTTCGCAGTCCCTTGACGGCATCAGCGACCAACTGCCGACGCTCGTCTACGCTAAAGAGCGGCTTTTTTTCCGTGTTGATGGCCACCGCAACAATCACGCGGTCAAACATTTGGCCAGCGCGGCGGATAATGTCGAGATGACCATTGGTGATGGGATCGAAACTGCCGGGATAGACCGCAATCTTCACATGAACCTCCCTGCCCTTGGTAATGACGATAGTTTTCACGCCGTCATTTTGCAACCTTTTCTTTACGGCGGCACCCGAAGCGAGGAAACGCTTTCGATTTGTTCATGCGACTGTTAGAGTTTGGCCAGATGAGACACACCAAAATCACGTGCACGATCGGCCCGAGCACCGAATCGCCGGAAATGCTCGCCAAAATGATCCAGTCGGGAATGAACGTCGCCCGCCTGAATATGAGCCATGCAACGCACGACTGGACCCGGGAGGTCTTTCACCGCATTCGTACCGCTTCAGAGAAGGTGGGCATCCCTTGCGCCATCATGATGGATACACAGGGTCCCGCGATTCGCACGGGGGATCTTCCCATCCCCCTCGAACTGAAGCCGGGCGACATCTTCGAGTTCACCGTCAAGGGCGCGCAGAGTGAAGAGGAGAAGTCCGTTGACGTCAATTACCCCAACTTGGTCAACGACATCCATGAGGGGGATACCGTCTTGGTGGACAACGGGGTCATCCGTCTGCGCGTGCTGGAGAAGTTACATCGGCGCATGCGTTGCGAGGTGCTGACGGAGGGGGAACTGGGTTCCCGCCGCCACATTAACCTTCCTGGTGTGAAAATCAATATGCCGTCCATCACGGAAAAGGACCGCCACGATATTGAGCTGGGGATTTCATTGGGGGTCGACCTGATTGCGCTGTCCTTCGTCCGCGAACGCAAGGATGTGGAAGAGCTTCGAGGGATGCTTGCCGCGCGGGATTTCGATGCGAAGATCATTGCCAAGATCGAGGATCAGCAGGCGGTGACGAATCTTCACGACCTCATTGACGCGGCGGATGGAATCATGGTGGCCCGCGGGGACCTCGGAATCGAGTGCCCGTACGAGGAACTGCCCATCATCCAGCGACGGACGGTCAAGGCTTGCATCCGCCAGGGGAAACCCGTGATCGTCGCCACCCACATGCTGGAGTCCATGATCGAAAACCCGATGCCCACGCGGGCGGAAGTGACCGATGTGGCGAACGCCGTCTTCGAGCAGGCGGATTCAGTCATGCTTTCGGGCGAAACGACCGTCGGGAAATATCCCCTCGAGTGCCTGGCAGTGCTCGATCGCATCGCGCAACGCATCGAACGGAGCGGCGGCGCTCGCTATGCCGAAAAAGTCGATCTTACCGAGGAACGCCAGAAGATCGTCCGCTCCGCCGTGGTCATGGCCAATGAACTGAAGGCCAAGGGAATTCTGGTTTTCACGCGCTACGGTCACATGGCACAGTATACGTCCTGGCTGCGACCGGAGCCGTCTCCCATCTTCGCGTTTGCGAACTCCGAACGCCTCCGCAACCAGCTCAACCTCTATTGGGGCGTCACGCCCCAGGTCATCGAATTCAGCGCCGACCCCGAGATCACCATCCTACGGGCCGAACAATCCCTGCTGGAGAGAAGACTTCTGACCAAAGGTGACCAAGTGGTCATTATCTCCGACATTCTCGCGCGCGATAAGCTTATCAACGCCGTCCAGATGCGCCTGGTCGAGTGATCCACGATAACCGAGCGTCGTCTCGGGGATATCACTGAGTTCAACCGGTGGGGAACGGGGTGGCCCAGCGGCTGCTTCTAAGAACCTCGCAAGGTTCAAGATTTATGCAGCATCATCTCGCTAAGTGGTTGATACAACGCCAGCAACAAGCCGTCCTAAGCAAACCAGACCACCCAAAGGCATGGTCAAAACTCTATACGATTTGCACCCAGGAGAAAAAATCGACAGAGTTTCTGCAATTCTGCGAGGACATCATTCGAGTCCACCCCGGCAACCGGCACGCTTGGACTTTCCTCCAGCTCGCCAGCAAAGAGGAAACGTCGGTCGTTGATTTGCTGTCCCTCTCGAAGGAAATTGTCCGCCTTCATCCTGGCGACGAGCGTGCATGGTCGCGGCTCGACGCCGCATTCGAAAAGCAGGAGGACGATTTCGACCTGATTGATTTCTGTCTGGATATCATCAAACAGCACCCGGGTAATTCCAGTGCGCTGGTGCGCCTGTCTGTGGCCTACAAGAGACAGGGTAAATACACCGAATTGATTTCCACGTGTTTCGAACTCCTCACCACCCGCCCCGGCGATGCCCAAACCTGGTGCAATCTTGCCGATGCCTATGCGGCCCGCTGCAAATACGATGATGCCATCAGCGCGTACGAGAAAGCCATAGCCCTGAAACCGAACTTCGTCGTCGCCTGGAACAATCTCGGCAACGTCCACCACCTTCAGGCACAGTACGATCTCGCCGTGCAGGCCTACCTGAAAGCCATCTCGATCAACTCCGGCGACGCCACGCCATGGGTCTGGCTCTGTCTCGCCTACGCCGAGATGGGCAAAGCGAAGGAAGCACACGACGCGGTCAAGAGGGTGGAGAAACGGCTCCCGCTCGTCGCGAGCATGCTCAGCGAGGAGTTGGCCGAGAAATTCTCAGCCGTCGCGGCCGCCGTCGGTTGATGCGGCATTGACCCGCAGGAAATCCACGCGCGTGTCTCCGTAAACCGAACCGCGCACCGGCACCCACGGCTCGCCGACAATCAGCGCGTCGCGTTTTGCCGACTCGAGCACAAGAAGTCCGTCGCTCGCCAGCAACTGCGGCAAGCTCGCATCACGCAACAACTCCTGCGCCGCTTCACCGTACGGCGGGTCGGCGAATACGAGTTGGCAGGTTTCGCCATCCTCCACAAGTTCCCGAAGCTGGCCGGCAACAGGCGAGCGCGCCACCGCGAACGAGCAGGCCACTTCGCGGTTCCGTTGGAATGCCTGAATGTTCTTCTGCAGAGACTCCAGCGCGTCGCGCGCCTGTTCGACAAATGTCACCGACGTTGCCCCGCGGCTTGCCGCTTCCAAACCCAGCGCACCGGTCCCGGCGAACAAATCCAATACGCGCGCGCCGACCACGCGGTCACCCAAACTGGAAAAAATCGCCCCACGGATGCGATCCCCCGTGGGCCGCACACCCGTGCGCGGCACAACCAAGGTCACTCCTTTGGCAAGACCAGCGATGATGCGCATAAGTGTTTATTGAAGAGCTGGTGGAGCCCCTTTGAAAAGCTGTTGCAGACCGTTCTGCAGCAATTGCTGGCCGATGCGTTTTGTCAGGTCGGTTTTCGGCGAGTTGTAGGGCCCCCAAACCTTGAAATCCCGCGTGAGAGAACCGTCCGGTTGTTCGGCAAACAATTCGCGGATTCCCGGCAGCAGCGCGCCATCGAGCGCCCCTTTGGCAAGGGTGAGCCTCATATTGTGGTGCAACGTGTACTTGTCAAGCGATACGAAGCCGTTCCCGGTAATCTGCACCTGTGGTGACGTGAGCCGGATCACTGGCGTCTGCATCACATTGTTGCTGATCGAGTATTCCAGCAACAATTGGTCGAAGCTCAAATTGCGGAGCGCATCTAATTGTAGAATCCCGGCTAACAAGCTCAGGATCGGAGTCTCCGTCAACTGGCCGTTGTCGATTTCCACCCGACCGTTGCCGACGATCGTCGGCACACCGCCCGTGCCCGCCAGTGAAGTCGCGACGTTGAGCTTTCCGCTGATCGTCGGTCTCGAGCTGGCATCCTGCAACAGCCGCGCCACATCGCTATTCGTCAATTGTACGCTCACGGCGTATGTCATTCCGGTGGCGTAGTTCACCGACACGCTCCCCGAGATTGTGCCGCCCGCCAGTTCGCCGCGCAAGGGTGACAGCGTCACATGGTCTGGTTCGAGTTGAACCTGGGTGCCGGCTTTCTCCACGAACAACTTGTCAGATAAGTTGATCTTGTCGATACCGGCTTTGCCGGTGCCCGAGAGCTTGTTATCGGTAAGGCTCACGGAACTGGAGAAGTCGATCCCGTCCACCTTCACGATGGGCTTGTTGCTATCGCTGACCATGGATAACGCGCCCTGCGTGATGGCCAGTTTGGACAGCACAACATCCAGCGGGACGGACTTCTCGGATTTCGGTGTCGCCGCCGGTGACGGAGTTGTCGACGGCGATGTTGTGGGCGTGGTTTGTGTTTCGGGTGGGCCAAGCTTCGCGTAGTTCCACTCGCCCCCGGCGTTTTGCGACAGGGTGATCACCGGTTTGTCGAGCGACAGTTCTTCGATCTCCACGCGCCGGCTCAACAGCGGGAGGAGCCGGTATCGCAACACGAAGGCCTCCGCCGTGACCAGATTGCCGGGAAAGCCGGGCGGATTTCCGATGGTCACCCCGCGGAGTTCCACGCCGCTGAAGATCGACACCTTCAAATCGTCGATCCGCACGTCCGCGCCCAGTTCCTTGTGCGCGGCCTGCAATGCCTGCTCCTTGAACGCCGGCGTTTGCAGGTAGCGATTGGTAATATAGATTCCGACGCCGACCACAATGATGGCCAACGCCATCACCACGGCGACGATAATCAGAATCACTTTAAGCGCTTTCACCATTGGTCTCCACGAGTTCGTGTTTGGCTAAGTTGGAATTCTCGCCTACAATAGGCGCGTTTTTCAACCATGGACAAGCTCTTCGTTATTTTCAATCCAGCCGCGCGTGGCGAGAAATCGCGGCGCGTGCAACGGTTTCTGGAAACGAAGGCCGGTCCCTCGGTCACCTTGACGCCGACCCAGCGCGCCGGCGAAGCGCAATCGCTGGCGGCCCGAGCCGTCGCGGAGGGGTACAAGGTCATCGTCGCCGCGGGCGGCGACGGCACCATCAACGAGGTCATCAACGGCATCGGCACCTCCGGCGTGGCGCTCGGCGTGTTGCCCCTCGGTACGGTCAATGTCTTCGCGCACGAGCTTCGCATCCCCCGCAAACTCGAAATCGCGTGGGCTGTCATCCACGGCGGGCACACGCGGACGATCGATTTGGCGCGTGCTGAGGCCAACGGCTCGACCCGCTATTTCGTCCAACTCGCGGGTGTTGGATTCGACGCTCACGCGGTCCGCACCGCCAGTTGGGAGCTGAAGAAAAAAATCGGTCCTCTCAGCTACGTGTGGGCGGGACTCAAGGCGCTTTCGAAGCCGCACCCGCCCATCGAGGTTTCGGCGAACGGAAGCGGCCCGCTCGGCAGCGGCGTGGCCGTGCTCGTCGGAAACGGGCGCTTCTACGGCGGGCCCTTCGCGCTCTTCCCCAGAGCGCGCATGGACGACGGGCTCCTCGATATTTGTGTGTTTGAAAAAGTCGGTTATTGGGACGTGTTGCGCTACGGCCAGGGCATCCTCCGCGGCGCGCACATCGATCTGGGTGACGTGAAATACTTCCAGGCGGAGAACCTCATGTGCCGCACAACCGGTCCGACCCCGTTCGAGTTGGACGGGGAGGATGCGGGCGATGCGCCGGTGACGTTCTCGGTTGTGCCGCGCGTGTTGCGGGTGGTCGTGCCGAAATCGAACAGAGGAGACAAGCATGCTTGATGAATTCCTGCAATCCCCCGCGTATGTCATGGCCTGTCAGCAGTTCGACCGCGTTGCCGACTTCCTTGATATTGGCCAGAGCGAGCGGATCCGCACCAAAATGCCCAAGCGCGCCTTCATCGTGTCGATTCCCACGCGCATGGATGACGGACACACGGAGATGTTCACCGGCTACCGCGTCCAGCATCATCTGTCGGTCGGGCCGACCAAGGGCGGACTGCGCTATCACCCCGACGTGACGCTCGGCGAAGTCGCCGCGCTGGCGATGTGGATGAGTTGGAAATGTTCGCTCTGCGGATTGCCCTACGGTGGCGCCAAGGGCGGCGTCACGTGCGACCCGCGCAAGATGAGCCGCGGAGAGCTGGAACGCATGACCCGCCGATTCACCCAGGAGATGATCCCGTTCATCGGGCCACACGTCGATGTGATGGCCCCCGATCTCGGCACGAACGAACAAATCATGGCCTGGATGATGGACACGTACTCCATGCACGAGGGGAACCCGGTGCCCCAGATTGTGACCGGCAAACCTCTTTCCCTCGGCGGTTCCGCCGGGCGCAAGGAAGCGACCGGCCGCGGTGTCGCCTACCTCGTGAATCGCACGCTGGACAATCTGAATATGAAATCGGAAGGCACACGCGTCGTGGTCCAGGGATTCGGCAACGTCGGCTCGATCGCGGCGCAACAACTCTATCGGTTTGGCGCGAAGATCATCGGGGTCAGCGATTTTTCCGGCGGCATCCACAATGCGAATGGCCTCGATGTCAACAAACTCATCGACTACGCGACACAACACGGCAGCCTGGAGGGTTTGGGGGAAGGCGACCACGTCACGAACGAGGAATTGCTGGAACTCGAATGCGACGTGCTCGTCCCGGCCGCGCTCGAACGCCAGATCACGGAGAAGAACATCAGCAAGATTCGCTGTCGTGTCCTGGCCGAAGCCGCGAACGGGCCGACAACCATCGAGGCCGACAATGTCCTGCGGCAGCGTGACGATATCTTTCTCATTCCCGACGTGCTCTGTAACGCGGGCGGCGTGATCGTCAGCTATTTCGAGTGGGTCCAGGATTTGCAGAGTTTCTTCTGGACCGAGGCGGAGGTGAACGACAAGCTGTATCGTCAACTGGAAGCCGCGTATCAGCAGGTCTTGCAGATGTCCCGAAAAAACAAGCTCTACATGCGCGACGCTGCGCTGGCGCTCGGCATCAGCCGCATCGCCCAGGCGAAACACTCGCGCGGGCTGTTCCCGTGACAAATGCGCGTGGATGCAACACCTTGACTTTGCGCGGTTTTGCGTTCAGATTCAGGTTGTCTGATGAAAAAGCGGGTGATCACCATAGTGGTTTGCCAGTTCTATGTCATGGTCGTGATGGCTTTTGGTATCGTCCACCATCACGAGCGGATATGGGATCCCACGCACCGGCAGGACAATTGCGCGGCTTGCGCGTGGCAACTCTATGCGGTTACGGATGTTCCCAACGTCGCGCCGTTCATCTTCGGTTGCGTCCTGGAAAACCCGCTGCAGGTATTTCAGGCGATTTCGCATTCCAGTCCCACCTTTTCGTATTCCCCGAGTCGTGCCCCTCCTGCCGCCCTGGCATAGCTTCATTGGTTTCGTTCGATTGAGTGAAAAATCCGGACCGTCGTATCGGCCGGGAAAACCGTACTCTGGAAATAATTCACATGAAACAAATGTCTTTGCGGAGTCACAGGCAAACAACGGGCATCTGGCCGCTGCCACGGGAGAAGAAATGAGCGGGGTTCTGGAGCTTCGCGGCTTGCGCAAGAGCTTTCGCGGAACAGATGGCAATCTGATTGAAGTCGTTCGCGTGAAGCAGTTCGCGCTGGGCGCGGGCGAACAAACCGTGCTGGTTGGCCAGAGCGGCTCGGGCAAAAGCACGCTGTTGAATCTGATCGCGGGGATTCTGTTGCCGGACGAGGGCGAGATCCTCGTCAACGGCACCAATCCCACGCAGCTTAGCGAGGCGGCGCGCGACCGGTTCCGCGCGGCCAACATCGGGTACGTGTTTCAATCCTTCAACCTGCTCCAGGGGTTCACCGCACTGGAAAACGTGTTGCTGGGACAGATGTTTGGCGGCGGCAACGGCGGCCCGGACCGGGCGGTCCAATTGTTGAAGAACGTCGGCCTGGAGCATCGTCTCCACCACAAACCACGGGCCCTGTCGGTCGGCGAGCAACAGCGCGTGGCCATCGCCCGCGCGTTGGTGAACGCGCCGCTGTTGGTATTGGCCGACGAACCCACGGGCAGTCTCGATTCGAAAAACGGGACGGCCGTGTTGGAGTTGCTCCGCCGCGTTTGCACGGAAGGCAAGCACACCCTCCTGCTGGTCACGCACGACCCGCACGTGATGGAGAGGTTCGAGAAAGTGGTGCGCCTGGAGGACCTGCAATGAACCTGCTGAAAATTGTGATCAAGAACATGCGGCAGCGCGCGCTGGCCACATGGTTGACGGGCGCCTCGGTGATGTTGGGAGTGGCCCTGGCGGTGGCGATCCTGCTGATCAAACAGGGCGTCCAACAACGCTTCGAACAGGGCACGCTCGGTTACGAGATGGTCGTCGGCGCCAAGGGCAGCCCGCTGCAATTGGTGCTGAATGTGGTCTACAACCTCGACATTTCGCCCGGAAACATTTCGTGGAAGTTGTTCGAGAAATTGCGCGACGACAAGCGCGTGAAGCTCGCCGTGCCGTTCTCGGTCGGCGACAATTATCACGGCTTCCGCATCGTCGGCACGACCGACGCCTTCTTCAAGGACTTCGAGTTTGAACCGGGCCGGAAACCTGAACTGGCGGCCGGACGTATCTTCAACTTTTCTGAAGACGCTCTGAAGAGTGCGTTTCAGGAAGCCGCGGAACGGGCGCGTGAGCGCGAAGCCAAAGAACGCGGGGAAGAGGTCAAACCGGCCCCGGAACCCGCGCATGTGGAACACCCGTTTGAAGCTGTGGTCGGTTCGACGGTCGCCGGGGAAACGGGTTTGGCCGTCGGCCAGACGTTTATCGCGGCGCACGGCGTCCAGCCGTCAGCGGAGGCCAAGGAGCACACCGAGAACCCGTGGACGGTGGTCGGCATTCTCCAGCCGACGCACACAGCGGTTGACCGTGCCATCTACATCAATCTCGACAGCTTTTATCATATCGAGGGACACGAACTCCGGGGGCCAACTGAGCCGGAAAAACCGGAAGAAAAGGACAACGACCCGGACCCCGGACAGGTTTCCTCTATCGTATTGAAGCTGCGCAGTCCGATTACCGCATTCGGGTTGTATCGCGAGATCAACGATCGGGAGGACGCACAGGCGGCATTCCCGGCGGCGGAAATCCGCAAGTTGTTCGATATCGTGGGCAATATCGACCGCCTGCTGCTGGCCCAGGCGATCCTTATTTTGGTCGTGGCGGGTGTCGCCATCGCCGTGTCGATTTACAATTCGATGAGCGAACGGAGGCGCGAAATCGCCATCTTGCGCGCGCTGGGAGCGAGACGGGCGACGATCTTCTCGATTGTCCTGCTGGAGGCCGTGATTATCTGCCTCGTGGGCGCGGCGGCGGGTCTTGTGGGCGGGCATGTGGTGGTCGGCATGGCCAATGGGGCCCTGTACAAGGCGTCGGGATTCGTTATTCCGGCGTTTCACATTCAGCCTCTGGAATGGTATATTCTGGGAGTGGCTGTTATATTGGGAGCGGTGGCCGGGCTCGGGCCGGCGTTTGGCGCCTATCGCACGGATGTCGCCAAAAACCTGGCTCCCACCAGTTAGGAACATCGGTTTATGGGCATCGCGATAACAAAACAACAGGTGAAAACATTCAGCACGGGCGCGATCGTGCTCGGCCTCGTGCTCCTGCCGGGCCTGGCGAGTTTCATTCAGCAACAACTGATGCAGCGCAAGATGGCGAAGTTGAACATGGTGCAAAATGCCGTGGCCAGCGCCCCGGCGCCGACTCCTGCGGCCGACCCGTCCGATTCCAAATATGCGCGGCTGCAGTTCGACACGCTGAAGAGCTGGACGTATATCGAGGGCAAGACGCCGATTCCTGACTTCATCCAGAAACTTAACGGACAGAACATCGAGATGGTCGGGTTCATGATGCCGTTGAGCGAGGTGAAGAACATCACCGAGTTCATCCTTGTGCCGTCGCTCTGGGGTTGCTGTTACGGCCAGCCGCCGGCGGTCAACCACGTTGTCGTGGTGAGGATGCCGCCCGGGCAGACGACAAAGTTTTTCAACGATGTCATCCGCGTGCGCGGGAAATTCAGTGTGGGCGAGACCAAACAGGATGGCTATACCGTGAGCCTCTACGTGCTCACCGTGGACAAGATCGACGCGCAATGACCGCGGACACAAAAATCGAGATCGCTCCACCAGCGGAAACCCTGCGGGCGCCGCTCCAGGCCCTCGGGCACGAGCACGTGGGGCATCACACCCACGTAAAGTTGGACCGGTTCGCGTTTTGGATGTCGGCCGTTTGCGCCGTGCATTGCATGGTGATGCCCATCGTGTTGATCTTCTTTCCGGTGATGACCTGGATTCACTGGAGCCGGATGATGGACGTGATCGCAATCAGCGTGGCGGCGGTATTTGGATTGGGCGGCTGCGTTCTCAGCTTGCGCTACCATCGGGATTTCTTGCCACTCTACCTCGTGATCACCGGCTTGGTGCTGAATGCCACGGGACGATTCGGATCGTTTTATCTCGGACCGTTTCTCGCGCAGACGCTGGTCGTCGGTGGGCCGTTGATGATGGCCTACGGACTGTGGAGAGACCGACGTCTCTGCCGGTGCAGCTGCCGCGCACATTGACCAAAGGTCTCTTCGCGTGCGCTGCGGACTTCCCCAACGTATACTGTCAGCGTGAAGATCGTCGTCGCGATCGACAAATTCAAAAGCAGCCTCACCGCGTCCCGAGCGTGTGAGATCGTCCGCAACGCTCTCCTGTCCGTCCACCCAGATTGGCGCGTCGTCAGCAAACCCATGGCCGATGGCGGCGACGGCACCGCTGAAGTATTTCGTTCGGCTCTCGGTGGCGAGTGGGTTCAGCACGAGGTGACCGGGCCACTGCCGGGAATGCTTGTGAACGCGAGATACCTGTGGCTGCCACAGGAACGCCTCGCCGTCGTCGAGATGGCGCAGGCCAGTGGACTGGTGTTGCTGAGACGCGAGCAACGTAATCCATTGCGAACGCATTCACACGGGACCGGTGAACTGCTTTGTCATGCGGCATCAAGGGGCGCGCAGCGGATTTTACTGGCAGTTGGTGGCAGCGCGACCATTGACGGCGGCGTTGGCGCCGCGAGAGCGGTGGGTTGGCGGTTTGTCGGCGCGAACGGCAAGCAGGTTGGACTGGCTGGCGGCGAACTGGAGCGCATCGTAAAGATCGAAGATCCGAAATCGGACCCGGAACTGGACGAGGAGGATTTCTTAAATTTCTCACTGGAAGTCCTCTGCGATGTGAATAATCCACTGTGCGGTGAGTATGGAGCGGCGCACGTATTCGGCCCGCAAAAAGGCGCAACCCCGGAGATGGTTCAGCAGCTCGACGCCGGGCTGCGTCATCTCGCGGAACTGGTGAGAACACAACTCGGCAGGGATATTGCCGATGTGCCTGGCGCGGGCGCGGCGGGCGGACTGGCATTCGGCGCACTCGCGTTCATGGACGCGAAGTTGGTTCCTGGAGTTGAAGCCATCGCGGAGACGATCGGTTTGGACGGCGAGATGGCCGATGCGGATTGGGTCATTACGGGTGAAGGGCGGTTCGATGAGCAATCACTGCGCGGAAAAGTTGTGTCGGGTATCACCAGGCTCGCTCGAAAACGCGCGGTCAAGATCGCTGTGATTGCGGGCAGCGTGCAGATACCCGAAGACGTCTGGCGTCGCGAAGGAATCGAAGTGGCGCTGTCCACGATGGGACCAGGGATGAAATTGGATGAAGCGATGGCGTCGGCGGAGAGGCTTCTGGCGTCCGCCGCACGCCAGTTGGCTGTCAGGATTCTGATTTAGTCGTCCCGTAGATAGCCGTGGCTTCCGAGTGTGGCAGCCCATGTATTGTGTGACTCAGCTTTGCAGATGAACTTCCGAGGTTTCCGCCAGACGGCTAGCCGATATTCGGCCATACGCAAATCTGGTCGATTCTTAGATTTCTGTACTCTTCCATGCTTTGCTTAGCTCTTTCGCGAAGAATTGGACCTTTGATTTGTCCTATCAACTCAGAAGCTAATTCATGGTCGATATGAGCCAATATAGGAATGAAGGTAGCTAATGCGGAGTCTCCTCGCTTATTTCTCCTGCCCCCTTCAAGCGGCTCAAGACATGCGTTCTTAAAATGCTCAAACACTTCTAGAAAATACGGCTTGGGCCCAGATACAATTGCCCCCAGCATATAATTCAAGGCATCCGATCGCCTTACCGGACTTGGTTCCTTTGAGATAATTGATAGCAGACGGTCGATTTCCGTTCTTAATTCTTCCGGATCCCCCTTCAGACACAAAACTTTTAGGGGCCATGCTGAAACAGTGACAATACGGTTAGGCTCTCCGGTCTCCATCGCGGATTCAAATGCCTGCTTAAGAATTGATCGTCTTTCGGATCGACCCGAGGTCCGCAAGGCGGAACAAGCCAGAGCCTGGCACTTATGCCAAGCCTTCTGGTTCCTACGCCCAGAAATTTCCTTCATTAGATCGGCTATGCGATGCACTTGAGCCACGACACTCCCCATTAAGATCAAGTATATTGTACCACCGCTGGAGGCTGCGACTAGGTCATAAAAAACATCGCTGGCCTAAGCCATTGTAGAGCCCCACCACCTGGAAAAGTGAGCCCAGCTAGTCCACTCCCCTAACATCGGGTCCTAATGCAGCGTCTAGCCGACTTCTTCCAGCACCCAGTGGTTCGGTCGCGCTTCGCGGCGCGACAACATCTTCTCCTGCAGGGCGTTGCGAGCTTGTTCGGGTGTGGTGCCTTCGGGAGGCCAAATCACCCGCGGCGGCTTCTGGGTTGGGTCGATGTTTGGGACGGCTGACAACAGAGCCTTCGTGTACGGATGGATCGGATCGCGGTAGATATCCGCGGCACTGGCTTCCTCGACGATCTTGCCGTAGTACATCACCAGGACGCGATCGCTGATGTGCTCGACCACCGCAAGATCGTGGGCGATGAACAGGTATGTGAGATTCAGTTTCTCCTGAAGTTCCTGCAGGAGGTTGATGATCTGGGCCTGCACGCTCACGTCGAGGGCGCTGACCGGTTCGTCGCACACGATGAACCGGGGTTGCACGGCCAGCGCGCGCGCGATGCCGATGCGTTGGCGCTGGCCGCCGCTGAACTCGTGCGGGTACCGCCGTCCGTGTTCCGGCGCAAGACCGACCGCGCGCAGCAATTCGGCGATGCGGTCGCGTTCCTCGCTTCTCGAGGCGCACAGTTTGTGGATGCGCAATGGCTCGGCAATGATGTTGCCGACGGTCATGCGCGGGTTCAGCGAGCCATACGGGTCCTGGAAAATCATCTGGGCTTTGCGGCGGAACGGCTTCGTGTCTGCGCCATCCAACTTGGTGATGTCCTCACCGTCAAACCGAATCTCCCCGGCCGACGGTTCAATCAATCGCAATATGGTTCGTCCAAGCGTGGTCTTGCCGCAGCCGCTCTCGCCAACGAGGCCGACTGTTTCGCCCTCGTTGATGGCGAAGCTCACGCCATCAACTGCCCGTACCCAACCGACGGGACGTTGCAACACGCCCGCGCGGATCGGGAAATGTGTCTTGAGATCTTTGATTTCGAGAAGGCTCACGGGATTGTTCTCTTCAAATCGGGTTTGTCCCAGTACGGGCAGCGGACCTGGCGCGTGTTGTCACCCGCTTCGGCCAGCGCCGGTTCGGGATCCAGCGTGCAATCGTTTTGGGCGCGGTCGCAACGTGCGGCGAACTTGCAGCCCGCCGGCAGGCGCGCGGGGTTTGGCACGGAGCCGGGGATTGCCTGGAGTCGTTCGGCGTGCGCGCCGAGCATGGGAATCGAGCGCATCAATGCGGTGGTGTACGGATGCA
Source organism: Verrucomicrobiia bacterium (assembly GCA_050010195.1). Classification (GTDB taxonomy): domain Bacteria; phylum Verrucomicrobiota; class Verrucomicrobiia; order Palsa-1439; family Palsa-1439; genus Palsa-1439. The sequence continues at coordinate 34,521 of JBEKLM010000005.1, read as the reverse complement.
GCGGTCGTTTCAGGAGCGCGGCGGCGGGGGCATATTCGACGATGCGGCCGGCGTACATGACGGCGACGTTGTCCGCGAGATCACCGACGATACCGAGGTTGTGCGTGATCAGCAGGATACTCATACCGATCTTTTTCTTGAGGTCCTTCAATAAATCCAGAATCTGCGCCTGGATCGTCACATCGAGGGCCGTGGTCGGTTCATCCGCGACGAGCAACGCGGGATTGCAGGCCAGCGCCATTGCGATCATCACGCGCTGTTGCATTCCCCCGCTGAGTTGGTGCGGGTAATCACGCATCCGGCGCTGCGGATCGGAGATGTTCACGAGCTTGAGTAGGCGCGCGACCTCGGCGTCCGTGGCGTCCTTCGGACGATGCAGTTGGAGCGCCTCCTTGATTTGATAACCGATACGAAACACGGGATTCAGCGACGTTGCCGGTTCCTGAAAAATGTAGGAAATCTTCGCGCCACGAATCGAGCGCAGCCGTTCCTTGTCCATCTTCAGGACATCGTCACCTTCGAGAAGAATCTCGCCGCCCTTGTACACGCCCGGCGGGGTGGCGACGAGTTTCGCCAACGAAAGCGCCGTGACACTTTTCCCGCAACCACTCTCGCCAACAAGCGCGAGCGTCTCCCCGCGCTGGATCGTGAAGCTCACGCCATCGACCGCATGCACTTCACCTTCGTCGGTGAAGAAGCTCACCTGAAGGTTGCGAACGTTGAGCAATATGTTTTGATTTGGCATCTGAGTTAACGCATAAAGAAATACCACAATCCAAGTATCACACCGCCAACGACGAGAGCGTAAACCGTCACACTTAGAACAAGCGGAACGACAATTACATCGTTAGCAACCTTTGTGCTGATTGATCGGGGCGCGGGTAGCGAAGATGCTGCGAATTCGCTTACCCAGACCCACTGTGTTGGTGATTTGTCAGGGGAGCAGATTAACCAGTATCCTCGGTCTTGGGAATACGCACACTTCACCTTCAGATAAATTGGCTTGAGATTCACCGGAGGAAACGGAGAGTGAATCAACATACCGATGGAGCCAATTCCTTCAATTGTTCCTCCTTCTTGTTCGACCATATTCTTTACCATCTGTCTCAGTTCGGTTCGTCTCTTTGACCAAGCCCGAAGTTCTGAAACTGCGTGTACTGCGTGGAAGATTGTCATTGAGCCCTCATGCCGTTTTACCCTCCGCAATTCGGAGCTTCGGATCAAGAGCATCTCGCAGGGCGTCGCCGAAGAGGTTCAGGGCCAGCACGAGAAAGAACATCGCGATGGTGGCGCCGGCGAGTTCCCACCAGTTGCCGAGCCAGAGACGTTGTTTGGCGTCGTTGATGATCGCGCCCCAGCTCGGTTCGTTGGCGACGCCGACACCGAGGTAGCTGAGCACGGCTTCGGTGAGGATCAGACCGGGGAAGCGCAGCGAAAAGTTGATGATGACGAGATGTGAAACGTTGGGCAGGATGTGGCGAAACATGATCGAAGCGTCGCTGGCGCCGAGGGCGCGCGCAGCGAGGACGTACTGGCGTTCGCGGTGCTTGAGATACTCGGCGCGAATCAACCGGCACAATCCCACCCAGCCGGTGAATCCCATGCCGAAGCAGACGGCCAACAGACCGCTATCGATGTAACGTGTGATCCCTTGGAAGAATGGTGAGCGGTCGATGGCCCCGCGCACGACATACGCGATGGCCATGATCAACAGGATGTTCGGCACGGAGTCCACCACGGAATACAGGTACACAATCACCGTGTCCACCTTGCGACCAAAGTATCCTGCCAGCGCGCCGAGCACGAACCCCAGGGGAATGACGATGACGGACGTGAGCAACCCGATCTCATAGGCGATGCGTGTGCCCTGGATGACCTGACCAAAGTTGTCGCGGCCGGCGAAGTTGGTGCCAAGCCAGTGGGCCGGACTGGGCGGTTGATTGCGGACGTCGTAGTGGGAGACCTTGTAGGCGGGCGTCGTGCCGCGCAGATGAGCGTTCCAGAACACGCCTTCCGCGTACAACCAGACAACCGTATACACGCCGAGGATGGCGAGGCAGACCACAGCGAGGCGGTTGCGGCGCAACTGACGCCAGGCGATTTGCCACAGGCCGGTCGGCGACGTCGCCGCGTCCGTCGTCAGGGTCGAAGTCAGCGTGGTGGTGGTGGCGGTGGTCATTTCAATCGAATCCGCGGGTCGGCCCAGGTATAGGCAATATCGGTGACCACGTTGGCAATGACGAAGAGGATGGATCCGATGAACACGTCGGCGAAGATGACGTCCTCATCGCCGTTGAACAGCGCGGTGACGGTCATGCGTCCGAGGCCGGGGATGCCGAAAAAATTCTCCAACAGCAACGCGCCTGTATAGAGGAACGGGATGGCGATGATGACATTGGTGAGGATGGGGATCATCGCATTGCGGAGCACGTGGCGGAAGAGGATGGTTTGCTGGGAAACGCCCTTGGCCCGCGCGGTGCGGACATATTCCTGGTACATCTCGTCGAGCATCACGGTGCGGTAGAAGCGGACGCTGCCGCCGACGCCGGCGATGACGCCGATCAATACGGGCAGGATGAGGTAACGCGGACCTTCGAAGCCCCAGACGGGAAACAGCCGCCATTCGCTGGCGAGCCAGTACTGGCCGACCATGATGTACACGAGCGCGCTGATGCTCATGCCCATGACGGAGACAATCACCAGGCTGCGATCCAGCCATGTGTCGCGAAAGTACGCGGCGAGCAGTGCGATGGTGATGGCCAGCACCAGTTCGATGACAAACATCGGCACGGTCACGCAGAGCGACGGGAGAAAGCCCTGACGCAACATGGTGCTGACCCGCTGCTTGGTGCTGAGCGACTCCCCCAGGTCGAAGTGCGCCAATTGCCCGCACAACCGCGGGAACTGCGCGTCGAACAGTTGGCGCGGGAAGTTCTGGAAGTTCAGGAAGAACGGCTTGTCGTAACCGCGTTCGTGGCTGATTTGCTGGATGCGGGCCGGCGTGGCATTCTTGCCGGCGATGCGGTAGGCAGGGTTGCCGCCGATGACGCGAAACAGGAAAAAGGTGATCAAGAGAACACCGAGCGTGATGGGGATTACCGAAAGCAAGCGGCGTATGATGTAGGCGCCCATGGCTCGTTCTAGTGCGGCAGGACTTTGTAATATTTCCAGTTCGCGTAGGGAAACGCGTGCGGCTTGTAGTTCTGAAACCACGGCTGGAACAAACCATACGCCAGCGGGTAGCCGATCAACGCCCAGACACAATCGTCGTCCACCATATCGGCCATCTTCTCGTACAAGGCTGTACGCTCGGGTGATTCGGACATGGAGAGGATCTTCTCGTACAAGCGGTCGAACTCCGGGTTCTGGTAGTTGGTCCCGTTGACGCCGGGGGACTTGTTCGGGCCGTAGAACAGCTGGAGGAAATTCTGCGCATCGGGGTAATCGATGACCCATCCCGCCCAGAAAATCTGCGTTTCGCCATCGTGCTCCCGGCGCAGGTACTCGGCGAACGTCAGTAGCTGGACAGTGAAATCAATACCCAGCGGGCGCAATTGCTCGGTAAAGAAATCGGCCTCCTGACGGGCGTCCGTGCTGCCGGCGCCCGGCATAATCATCGTCAACCGCAGCGGATGGCCCTGCGCGTCGCGACCGTCCGGATAACCCGCCTCCGCCAGCAACTGTTTCGCGAGCGCCATGTTAAATTTGTACGGATATGGCTTTTCCGTGTGCCCGAGAACGCCGGGTGGGATGGGGGTGTTGCTGGCCAGAAAGCGATCATTGGTGATGACCTCGATGAACTTCTGGACATCGACCGCGGTCGCGAAGGCCTGCCGCAATTTCCGATGACGGGTGTTCTCAATGGAATTGGTGGATTGCCCGATCACGGGGTCGAGCATGTTGAAGCCGATGTAGTCGGTGGCCAATTCCGGCACCTTGTACAAACGGATGCCCTTCTTCTGGAGCGCATCGGAAAGTCCCAGTTGCGGCGTGATCACCTTTTCGAAGTAATCCTTGTTGATTCCGGAACTGAAGATTTGTCCGCCCAGGAATATCTGCCAAGTAGTGTAGAACTCACGGATGTCGTATTCGATGATTCGATCCATCAAGGGGAGCGGTTTGCCGGCATCTTGTAATAAACCGGCGTCGCGGTCGGCCGATTCGCCGGTGTCGGGATAGCGTTGGCCGGCAAACGTGGGATTACGTTCGTACTCGATGCGGTAGTTGCGCCGCCAGCTTTTCAGGCGAAAGGGCCCCGTGCCCACCGGATGATTGCGAAAATCGCCCCCGTAATACTCCACGGCTTCATGCGGAACGGCGAAGGCGTAGGACATCGTGAGCACCCAGAGGAGTTGTGGATAGGGCCGCGTCAATCGAATCTGTAGCGTCCGGTGATCGGGCGCCACAAATCCCGGCAACGGTTGCGAATAGTCGGTCGGTTGATTCTCGTCGGACGTCTTCTTCATCCAGTCATTGGCGCCGACCACAAAGTCGGAGAAGATCCAATACCCTTGCGACTGGAGTTTGGAGTCGAGCAGCCGCTTGAACGAGTAAACAAAATCGTCGGCCACCAACTCCCGTCCTTTGCCACCCGGAAAGCAGGGGTCGTCCTGGAATTGGATGCCTGGCTTGATCTTGAAAGTGTACGTCAGTCCATCCGCAGAAATGTCCGGCAGCGCTTCGGCAAGGCGCGGGATGGCGCGGTACGGCCGGTCGAGGTAGGCGTATTCCAGCAGGCCTTCGTACACGCGGTAAACCTGGTCGGCGGATTCCACGTCACCGGCATCGATCGGGTCGAAACCCTTAAAATCGCCGCCGATGCCGTAAAGGGTGGACCCCGGGCTGGTCGCGGCGAGACAAACGCTGGCGCCGAAAAGCGTCACCACCAGAAGGAATCTCCTCGCGTACTGGGCCAGCGCTGGACGTGGGAGCATCGTTCGTCAACCGAACGTTATGGAGTTTTTCCCGCTGGCGTGGACGACGGCGGGGCAGTCGGACTGGTAGCCGGTGCGGCCGGCGGTGGCTGAGAAGCCGCTGGTGTGGCCGGCGTGCCCGGTGTCGCGTTGGGTGTCGCGGATGCCGGTGGCTGAGACGCGAACGGGAATGCGGGCGACTCGGTCGCCGGGCCTGTGGGCGCGGCCGGCATCGTTGCCAGCGTACGGCGCATCAAGGAACCGCGCGTCTTCGTGCGGTGCGAATACAGCACCGCCAGGATCAACGTCGTGGCCAACAGCAGGCTGGCACACCAGATTGTCATGCGTACCAACGCGGTGGTCGTGCCCGCACCGAACACCGTTTCAGTCATGCCGCCGCCGAACGCCGCGCCGACGCCCTGCTCCGAAGATTTTTGCATCAGCACCAACAAAATCACAAACAGCGCGACCAATATGTGGACCGCTGTCAAGAGTCCAATCAGAATGCTCATCTCAATTACCTCAATTCCTTCTGTGCGATTGCTTCTCTACAACGCCGCCTTCACTATGCCTGCAAAGCCTTTGGCTTCCAGACTCGCGCCACCGACCAGCGCACCATCAATGTCGGGTTGGCCCAGCAACTCTTTGGCGTTGGCCGGTTTGACGCTGCCACCGTATTGAAGGCGAACCTTGTCGGCAACCGTCGAATCAAACATCGCCGCGAGCAACTCGCGGATGAACGCGTGCACTTCCTGCGCCTGTGCGGGTGTGGCTGTTTTGCCGGTCCCGATGGCCCAGACAGGTTCATACGCAACGACCGTACTGAGCATAGCATCTTTGGTGAAACCTGCAAGCGCGCCGGCTACATGGTCGCGCACAACGATTTCCGTGTGACCGGCTTCGCGTTGAGCGAGGGTTTCGCCGACGCAGACGATGGGGCGGATGCCATTGGCCAGAGCAGCTTTGGCGCGCTTATTGACGCCCTCGTTGGTTTCGCCGAAGTACTGACGTCGCTCGCTGTGGCCGACAATGGCGTATTGGACGCCCGATTCCTTCAGCATCGGACCGGCAATTTCGCCCGTAAACGCGCCCTCTTTCTCCCAGTGGACATTCTGTGCGCCGAGCTTGATGTTCTCGCCTTGAAGCATGGTTGCTACAACATACAGAGCGGTAAAGGGCGGACAGACAACAACTTCGACATCTGTGTCCTTCACGCCAACAAGCTCGTTTTTCAATTCGGAAACCAACGCCAAGGCGTCAGCCGCCGTCTTATACATCTTCCAATTGCCCGCGATGATAGGTTTGCGATTCGGATTCATGTTCACTTGTCGCTGAGCGCGGCGACGCCCGGCAACTCCCTTCCTTCCAGGAATTCGAGCGACGCACCGCCGCCCGTACTGACGAATGTGACCTGCTTGTCGACACCGGCCTTTTTCACAGCTTTCGCGCTATCACCGCCGCCAATGATCGAGATCGCCGACTTGTTGGCAGCGACGGCCTTGGCCACCTCGAACGTGCCCTTCGAGAACTCCGGTACCTCGAAAATGCCCATCGGCCCATTCCACACGATGGTCTTGGCTGCTGCAATCTCTTTGTCATATCGCGCGATCGTTTCCGGCCCGATATCCACGCCGTACCAACCGTCCTCGATGCTGGGGCCATCGGTGATGCGGGTCGTCGCACCGGCTCCCGGCTTGGTTGCCTGCAGATGATCGCTCGGCAATAGAAACTTCTTCCCCTTGGCCTTTTCCAGCAACGACTTGGCCAGATCGAGCTTGTCGTTCTCCACGAGGGATTTCCCGACGCCGAATCCCTGGGTTTTCAGGAATGTGTACGCCATCGCGCCGCCGATGAGTATGGCATCGGCCTGGGTGAGAAGATGCTCGATGACAGCAATCTTGTCGGAAACCTTGGCTCCTCCGAGGATGCAAACAAAGGGCCGAACTGGGGAACTGAGTGCCCCACCCAGGTACTTCAATTCTTTTTCCATCAGGAAGCCGGCGACGCATTTGCCGCCGCGTTTCTTGATAATCTGCGCCGCGCCTTCGGTCGAGGCATGGGCGCGATGGGCCGAACCAAAGGCGTCATTCACGTACAAATCGGCATTCCTGGCAAGTTTCGCCGCGAATGCGGGATCGTTCTTCTCTTCCTCGGCGTAAAAGCGGAGGTTTTCGAGCAGCACGACATCTCCGGGCTGCATGATGCTGATGGTCTGGTCGACCTTTTCACCGATGCAGTCGTCGACGAATGCGACGGGTCGGCCAAGTATCTCCGCGAGGCGCTGCGCGACGGGACGAAGGCTCTGTTTCGGGTCGCGTTTGCCTTTGGGGCGGCCCAGATGCGAGCAGAGGATGATTTTCGCGCCGCCTTTGACCAGATAATCGAGGGTCGGCACGGTCGCCTTGATGCGTTTGTCGTCGGTGATCGCGCCGGTTTCGTCGAGTGGCACGTTGTAATCCACACGCACCAGAACGCGCTGGTTGCGGAAGTCTTTCAAATCGGTAATAGAAAGTTTCGACATTGTTTTCGAGTCTCCGTAGAACGAACTCTCACGGGGCGGAAGCAGAGTAACGAATCATGGCGGCGAGTCAAATCCAAAAGGCGAGCGACTCTCGACTATTGTGGCGACCGAATGCGATAATACCGAGCCGGTCCATTTGTCCGTGCGCCCACGTCCCAAAAATTGGTTGTGGTGGTCGTGACGACGATATTGGTCACGTCCGTGAAGCTGTTGGTCGAGTAGCTGCCATTTGTTCCTGCGCTGATCTGAACCACGTTGCTCACGCCTGTGGTATTCCACGCGATGAGGAGGTCGTTGAAATTAGTTTGCACGATCGACGTGATCTGAAATGCCAAGTCATCGTACAGTTCGGCACTGGCCAGATAGGGGGCGATATCGTTGAGGCCACCTGCGACCAGCAGCGTCCCGTTGGGCAACAGCGTCGCTGTTTGATCATAGCGCGCGGCGTTGAGCGAGCCGGTTGGGGTCCACATCCCGTTGGAGGGGTTGTACAGCTCGGCACTGGCTAGGGCGATATTGCTGGTGACGACCCCTCCCGCAACCAGCACTGTGCTATCGGGCAGTAGCGTTGCTGTGTGCAGCTCGCGCGCGGCGTTCAAAGAATTGATGGTCGTCCAGGTTCCGCCGATCGGATCGTAGAGCTCGGCGCTCGCCAGAATCTGGCCGGGAGCGCCCACGCCTCCTGCGACCAGCACCGTGCCATTGGGCAGCAGCGTCGCCGTATGATTAAAGCGTGCAGAGTTCAACGGGGTGATAGTCGTCCAAGTCCCGCTGGTCGGATCGTAGAGCTCGGCGCTCTCCAGAGACCAACTCATGTAATTATGGCCTGCTGCGACCAATACCTGGCCATTGGGAAGCAGTGTCGCGGTGTGTTCACAGCGCGCGGTGTTGAGCGACCCAGTATTCGTCCAAGTACCGCTGGTCGGGTCATAGAGCTCGACCGTGGCCAAAGTGTTGCTGGCACCGATACCCCCTGCGACCAGCACTTTGCCGTTGGGAAGCAGCGTCGCCGTGTGGAGACAACGTGCGGTCTTCAACGGCTCGGTTGTCGTCCATGTCCCGCTCGGCGGGTCGTAGATCTCGGCGCTGGCCAGAAAGCTCGCGGCATAGCCCTGGCCCGCTGCGGCTAGGACCTTGCCATTGGGCAGCAGCGTGGCCGTGTGAAGGCAACGCGCGCAGTTCATGGGGTTGATGGTCGTCCAACTTCCTCTCGCCGGATCGTAGAGTTCAGCGTTGGCCAGATAGCTCCCGTTGTTATAGCCCCCCGCGACCACTACTTGGCCATTGGTTAGCAGCGTCGCCGTGTGCGCTTGGCGTCCGGTGCTCATCGACGACGTGTTGATCCAGGAGTTACCAATCTGGGCCGTCACAACGGCCGGCAAACCAATCACCAGCGCGGCGACGGCGAATACAAGTTGGACAAGGCTTATTCGATGCGTGCCCATGGGAATTCCTTACGTGGCGATAGACGACCGTCCAATCCGAAGCTCGGAGTTGTGCCGAATGAGGGAACAGACGGTAAAGCAGAGTACACCTTCGGAGTTGTCGCGTGGATGTGGCGCGAGCGGCTCGCAACGCTTTCTGCTGTCAGACTCACCTAACGGTCTCCGTGCGACCCGAAGCCACCCTTGCGCGGAACACGTGCGCTTAACAACGCTATTCTGAGGCTGCGCTGCGACGCTTGTCAAGCCAACAGATTCTTGGCTTTTGGGGCCAAGAGCGCACCCACTTGATTTAGCTTCCTCCCGTAAGGCGTTTCAGGTATCAGCACTAGCAAAGAGATCATTCCGAAGCGGTGAAGAACTTGTTCGCTCTCGTTTTGACCGGTCTCGCCGTGATGTTGTGTGTGCGACGGTGCATTGCGCAAACGAATCACGATATGCCAACTACGGTGACCATTCGACAAGCCAAGGCGGACCTGCTGGCAGGCCTTCCGAAAGGAGTGGCGTATTCGGGTTTCCGACATGGCCAACATCCGGATCGGGGCGACGGCGCGGTGAACCCCAGCGACGCGGAAATCCTCGAGGACCTGAGAATTCTCGCGCGAGATCACAATTTCGGGCTGATTCGGCTCTACGACTCCCAAGCGAACTCCGAAGCGGCACTGCGATTGATCCAGGCCAACCAGCTCCGATTGAAAGTGATGCTTGGCGCGTGGCTTTCCGCGGAGGTCAGCAATGCACATTGCCCCTGGCTCACAACGCCGATTCCGCAGGCGACGCTCGACGCCAACAAGATCAAGAACCAACAGGAAATTGAAAGCGCGATTCGGTTGGCGAAGAAATACCCGGGCATTGTCGCCGCGGTCAATGTCGGCAATGAAGCGCTGGTGGATTGGAACGACCACATGGTCGGATTGGAATCGGTTATTTCCTACGTGCGCCAGGTGAAGCGCGCCATTCGGCAGCCGGTCACGGTCGCCGACAATTATGCGTGGTGGACGAAGCATGGCGCGCCGTTGGCGAAGGAGCTCGATTTCGTCACTGTGCACACGTATCCTGAGTGGGAGAACAAGGACATCGACGAGGCGTTGTCCTATTCCCTCGCAAACATCCAGGGCGTGCACGCGGCGCTTCCCCGAAGCCGTATCGTGATTGGTGAGGCCGGTTGGGCGACGGTGGCGAGCGAATTTGGCCAGCGGGCCAGCGAAGAGAATCAGAGGCGGTACGTCAGGGAATTGACGGCGTGGGCGGCCCGAAACAACATCACCACCTTCATTTTTGAGGCATTCGATGAGGACTGGAAGGGCGATCCGTCCGACGCCATGGGGGCGGAAAAACATTGGGGCCTGTTCACGGTCGACCGCAAGGCGAAGCTGGCCATGCGCGAACGGTAGCCCGAGCTGAGGGCCGCTACTTAGATGCCATGTGCTTTTGGGCCTGCACCGAACGGACCGCAGATCAGTACGCGCAGCAACAGGCCCTGTTTAGGACGGAGTTTTTGCCTTCTTGAGCAGGGAGCGGATGCGGTCGTCGAGGGCTTTTTGGTCGGTGGCGAAGGAGTAGAGGGCGCTGAGATTCATCAGCGCGTCGAGCCCGACTTTGCCGGCGGCGAGGCGATCTTTCCAGGTCGCGTACACGGGAATCTTTCCATCTTTCAACGCGGTCTGAATATCGGCCGCGGACCAACGGGGCAGGAAATCGCCGAATCCAGCGTTCTCGAAGTGAGCCTGCAGGTCGTCAGGTTTCAGCGAGTCCAGATTCTCGCGTAACAGGCCGTCAACGGCATCCTTGAACTTCGACGGCACGGCCCAGAGCGTCTCGGCATTGAATTGGGCAACCGTAACGCCGGGGGCGAGCGGGACATCCGGATCGTTGGCGACCGCAGACGTTACTTTCGCCTTCGGATTGGCACGGTATTCCGCCGCCGCCTTGGTGGGCATGGTGAAGACATCAACGCCGGCGAGGTCGCCGATTTGCGCCCCCGAACGAATACTGGCGGCGATGAGTTTCGTTTTCGTGCGGCCCGACTGGCGCAAGTCGAGCAAGGCGCGTTGCGTGGCGAGCGTGGCCTTCTCACCGACATTGCGGCCGTCGCCCAGCTTGTTGTCGGCCACGACAGAGTTCAGGCGTCCGAGGAACACGTTTACGAAGTCGGGCCTGGTCAGCAACGACGCGACGTAGTTCTGTCGGGCGGAGAAGCCGAGCGTGAAATTGAGCGGGATGCCGGCCTGCGCCAGCTTGCGCGCGCTCAAGTAACCGGCGGGTGTGAGCGGCACTTTGACGTAGAACCGTTCGGGACAAATCGCGAAGTAGCGTTTGCCGTAGGCGACCGTGCGTTCGACGTCGCCGGCCAGATCGGTGTGCAATTCGACGCTGACGTTGGCGTCGAACCGGTCGACGAGGCGCAGGGCATGGTGGGCGTTGAGGATGAACGCGATTTCCAATACCAAATCTTGCGGACTGATTTTCGGTGAAGCATCCAGCACGACGCGGGCAGCTTTCGCAACGAGATCGTCGTAGATGCCTTTTTGGATTTCCTTGTTGAGAAGGGTGTTGTTGGTCGTCAACGCATCGAACGAGGAGTTCCACAGCTTGCCGGCTTCGTCGATGTCGCCGGTGTCGAGCCACAGGCGGGTGCCGGTGTCGCGCACCTTGCGCCATTCGGGATCGTCTTTGACCGACGCGGAGGGTTTGCCGAACTGGTGGGTAAACCCGTCGCGGGCGAATGCCTGCACGCTGGATTCCAAACTCATCATGGCCAATGCCTCCGTAAAACCGAGAATGTTAAGTGACCCTTGAAAACGCCATTCCCTAGTTGTCGTCGGAATTTGCCTGCGCGTCAAGCCGCGAGGAATCGACCGGGATCGGACGGTGCGACCGTCGGGTGCGCACGATCGGCAAACAATGCGGTCTCAAATGCCGGCGGTTACGGGCTCGGTAGCGAGATCTGGATACGATAGAACTCGTTGGAGGGCCAGGGGTAGGGGTCGGTGGTGGTGAACTGATTGCTGCCGACGGCCTGCAGGGAGGTGTTGGATACGAGGGCGCTGTAGTTGACCAGATCCGGGCTGGACTGCACGGTGTAGGTGTCTGTGGAGTTGACGGGGCCGAAGGTCAGGGTGATGACCTGATTGGAAGCGGCGATCTGCACGGTAAAGGCCTGGGTCGGGTCGGTGGGATTGAGCCCGGCGACGTAGTCGAAGAAGTTGTTCTGGCCGGTGCCGTCGGAATCACAGGTGGCGCAGGAGGTGTTGTTGGTGGTGGAACTGGAGAGGAACCACTCCAGGCGCCACCAATCCGGGATGCCGTCGCCGACGATATCGATGTTGTAGAGTTGGGCAATCTGAGCGGGCGGCAGGGCGCTGCCGTAGATGCGCACGTCATCGATGTTGCCCTGGAAGAAATAATTCGGCGAGGAATTGCCGGGTTTGTTGCCGATGGCCAGCGGATCGGTGGTCACGGGCAGGGCGCCGCTGGCGGATTGTTGGGCGGCCAGTTGGCCGTCGATGTAGAGGCTGATCGACGAGAAGCCGTCGTAGGTGGCGGCCAAATGATGCCAGGCGCCCGAGGACGGCGGGCTGACGATGAGGGTGCCGTTGGAGACGCCGGCCAACAGGAATTCGAGTTGGTTGGACGGATTGGCGAAGAGAGCGTATTGATTGTCGGACTTGCCTTTCTCCAAGATGCGTTCATCGTCAAACCATCCGCCGCTGGCGTCATTGACCCAGGCGGCGATGGTGATGCCGTTGACGGGATTGAGTGACAAGGAATTGGAAACGGTCACCTGGGCAGACCCGCCATCAAAGAAGAGAGCACCGTTGACCATGCCGTTGGGGATCCAGGAGCCGGTGCCGCTGTTAAAGACCACGGAGCCGGTGTTGGTGTTTCCGGAAGAATCGTTGGCGACTGTGCCGCTGCCTTCGTCAAACTTCCAGTAGGCCAGTAAATTGGTGGCACCGGTGGCCGGCAGTGTTGTGGCACAGGCCGGGGTGGAATAGGAGGAAACACCGCCAGAGTTGTTGGTGGCGGCGACGGTGTAGCAGTAGGTTACGTCCACGGCCAATCCGGTGTCGGTATAACAGGTGGCGCTGGTGGTGGCGATTGGGGAGCTGTTGCGCTTAACGATGTAACCGGTGGCGGCGCTGGAGACATTCCAACAGATCGTAATCTGGTTGGTGGCAACGCCGGTGACCGTGAGGTCCTGTGGTGTGGGCGGCGCACCGGGGATGTTCTGCGACAGGACCAACAGGCTGTAGGGGGCGATGGAGAACGTGCCCGTGCCCCCGCTTACGGTGATACTGCCGCTGCTGCCGTAATTGGCGTAGTCGGGACTATACTTGGTCCAGTCGCTGTTCAGTTGCACGTACCAGGTGCCGTTATGGGGGAACCCACTGATACTGTAGGCGGGCCAGTTCGTGTTGGCGAAATTGCAGATGACAATGACGTCGTCTCCGACGTTGCCCGTGTTCCATCGGTGGTAGGCAATCATCGGGGTGTTGGCGCGGTTATCCTCCCAAATGGTACCGGTATTTAGACCGGTCAAACCCGAAGATCGGCCATCGAGGTTCCGGCGCAGGCGGATCATGTCGGTGTAGAACGAGAGGATGCTGCTGTACGGGACTGTGTTCGTTTGCGACCAGTTGAGCGGTATGTTGGCAACGAACGCATTGGTGGTCAGCATTTCCTGGCCCGACAACAACATGGGGATCCCCTCCGCGGTCAAAACGAGGGCCGCGCCGAGCGTGGAGCGTTTGCGCGCGTAGTAGCCCGTCGGGTCAGCACTGTCAATTTGCACCGGCATGCGTTGGGCCGCACCACAGGGAGGGCTTACGCATCCGCACTGGTCGTGGTCCTCTGTAAAGACAATGTTCCCCCACCCACCCGGCGCCTGGCCCCCGTAGCCATTGTTGCCGATGTTGACCGCGGTGCTGATCGAGCCCATGTTCCGGCTGGAATCACCCGAAGCGGTCAAATTCGCCTGCACGAGGCCGTAAAAGCTGTTCTGATTCCACGTAGCGTCGAATCCGTAGTATCCGTACTCTCCGTTCGGATCATCCTCCCCGATGTTGATCTTGTTTCCCGCGGCGGAGTGGATGATCGCGGCGCAGTTCGTGACCAGGGATACACCGTCAGGGTTGGTGTAACTGCCATTGCATGTTGCGCTGCCGGGGATGTAGTCTCCCTCGATTTCCCCGACCGAGTCCCAACGGAAGCCGTCCACATGGCATTCATTCATCCACATCGTGATATCGTCCACGATGTACTGGTAGACCTGCGGCGTGCCGTAATCAGGCCTCGGCCCCCACGTATACGCGATGGGCAAGCAGGGCGGCGTCTGGTAGAAGTAGATTCCGCCATAATTGGTGCCACCCGAACTGGAATAGGAGCCGTCAAATTCCCACGTGGCATAACACAAATCTCCGTAGCACGGAGCGTCGGTGCCGCCCCAGTGGTTCTGAACCGTATCGAGGATCACCGCAATACCGTATTGATGGGCGGTCTTGACGAAGGTCTTGAACGCATCCGGACCACCGTAGCTGCTCGCCACGGCGAACGGGTCGGCGGGGTTGTAGCCCCAACTGAAACTGCCGGGAAAATTCGCGACAGGCATGACTTCCACGACGTTGACTCCGACCTGTTGCAGAAAAGCCAACAGGTTGGTCGCCGTATAGAAGGTGCCAGGATTATTCGGCGCACCCGGGTCGTTAAACGAGGAAATGTCCAACTCGTATATCACCGCGTTGCTCAGACCGGGGGCGGTGAAGTTGTCGCCCGCCCAGTTGAATTTGGTTGTATTATAAATGTAGCTAACGCTGCCGGAATTGGCCACACTGCGGCTTCGTGGATCCTGTTTGAAGACGTTGGTGCCGACAGTGGAATTGGAGATGTAGTACTCGTATCCGTCCCCGCTGGGCGCCGGAGTCACATCGGCGGACCAATTGCCGTTGCCCTCCGAGTACAGCGGTGTGGCGGAGGTGGAGAAGCCGTTCCACTGTCCCCAGACGTGCACGGCGGTCGCATTCGGCGCCCAGACGCGGAAGGTGGTGCCGGCCGTGTTGTAAGCGGCGTTGGAGGCGGTGTCGCTGGCGGCGCCACCGGAGATGCTCAGGTTGTTGAAATAGGCAGTGTAATTCGTGCCAGCTCCGGCTTGATAATTGAACAGCCTCACGCTGGTAATCGACTGGCCGCCGCTCGGGTTCAGCAGGGTGCCGGTATAGTTGTACGTGGTTCCCGCCCCCGCCGCGCCGCCGGGAGCGTACGCGAGTACAGTGAACGAATACGAAGTGGACGATGTCAGCGTAAACGTCGTGTGCATGCCGACATCGGTAAAGTTCGGAAGGGCCGAGCCGCTCACGCTCCCGGCGCTAATGGTGTAGGTGTTGGACCCGCCGGTGAAATAGTATTCCCAAACGGCGTTGCCGGAGCTGTTTTGGAGGGCGAAACCGACGCTGCCGCCGGAATTGATATAGCCGTTGTCCATGTCGACTTGGAACGACTGGCCGCTGGTCAAGTTGGTCGGGAATGGACGCGTCGCGGAAGCCAAGGCGCCATTCGAAGCCGAAAGACCCCAGGCGACTCCGGCGGTATTGATGTCGTTACTGCCATTTCCTGGTGCGGCACCGTTGTCGGTGGATGTGGAGCTGCCAACAAAGAAGAAGACAGTAGAGCTGTTGGTCGTCGGACTAAGCTGCCACGCGCCGAACCCACTCCCCGCCTGGCTGCCATTGGACCAGATGCCACTGTACGGAATCGATCCCAAGCCGACCTGTGTCGATGGAGCGGCGACCGAGGAAAGCGGTTTACCAACGAGTGCAAAAAAAATCAGCCAAGCAATTGTTGCCTGAGGGATTCTTCCCCAACTGGAAAATTTTATCATGTGATGCGTCAACTACCTGGCCAACCGAACGTCTTCGAGTGGTTTGTCTCCCGCACTGCTTCCCCACCACAATACGAGCGTTACAACCCCTCCTCAGCGGACGCGGCCAAGGTACCTTTCCTAGACTAAGTGTAGCGGTGTCTTGCCGAAATTCAAGTCAGAAATTGCTAAATCCGGCTCTTTCCGGGCAGAAGCGGCCCGGTTCGATGCCGGTATCGCAAATACGGGCCTCGACGGGACAAGGGAGCCACAGCGCGAATGATGTTATCGGCAACTGGTCGGCGTGATTCAGGGCAGTGAGATC
Organism: Verrucomicrobiia bacterium; assembly: GCA_050010195.1. Classification (GTDB taxonomy): domain Bacteria; phylum Verrucomicrobiota; class Verrucomicrobiia; order Palsa-1439; family Palsa-1439; genus Palsa-1439. The sequence continues at coordinate 18,464 of JBEKLM010000005.1, read as the reverse complement.
TGGACGCGATAGAACTCGTTGGAGGGCCAGGGGGCAAGGTCGGAGATGGCGACCTGGCTGCCATTGGTCTGCGGCGCGGTGCTGGAGGCGAGGCCGCTGTAGTTGACCAGATCGGGGCTGGACTGCACGGTATAGGTGAGCCCGTCATTGATGGGGCCGAAGGTCAGGTTCATGACCTGATTGGAGGCCGCGATCTGCACGGTAAAGATCTGGGTCGGGTCGGTGGGGTTGAGTCCGGCCACGTAGTCGAAGAAGTTGTTCTGGCCGGTGCCGTCGGCATCACAGGCGGCGCAACAGGCGGTGCACGCCGTGGAGTTGGTGGAGGAACTGCTGCCGAACCACTGCAAGCGCCACCAATCCGGGATGCCATCACCGACGAAATCGATGTTGTAGAGCTGGATGATCTGGGAGGGTGCCAGGGCGCTGCCGTAAATGCGGACGTCGTCGACGATGCCGTTGAACTGGTCGATGATGCCGGCGCCGGGTTGGTTGCCGATAGCCAGGGGATCGGTGGTAATCGGCAGGGCGCCGCTGGCGGATTGTTGGGCGGCCAGTTGGCCGTCGATATAGAGGCTGATTGACGACGAGCCGTCGTAGGTGCCGGCCAGATGATGCCAGGCACCCGAAGAGGGGAGACTGGCGACGAGGGTCCCGTTGGAGACGCCGGCCACCAGGAATTCGAGTTGGCCGGTAGACCAGTTGGCGAACAGAGCGTATTGATTGTTGGACGCGCCCTTCTCCAGGATGCGGGGATAAGTAAACCACCCCCCGCTGTTGTCATAGACCCAGGCGGCGACGGTGATGCCGTTGACGGGGTTGAGCGACGGGGAGTTGGGAACGGTCACCTGGGCGCCATCGCCGTCAAGCGACAGGGCATTGCTGACCATGCCACTGGTCCATGTGCCGGAGTTGCCAAACGAGACGGTGCCGGTATTGCTGTTCCCGGAGGAATCGTAGGCGATCGTGCCACTGCCTTCATCGAAGGTCCAGTAGGCCAGCAGATTGGTGGCAATGGTAACGGGCAGTGTCGTGGCACAGACCGAGGCGGAATCGGCGGAGACACCGCCAAGATTGTTGGTGGAATCGACACTGTAGCAGTGGGATGCATTCAGTGGCAATCCGGCATCCGTATACGCATTTGTGCCGATGGAGGCGATCGGGGAGCCATCACGCTTGACGATGTAACCCGTGGCGCCGCTGGAGACACTCCAACCGAGGCTGATCTGGTTGGTGGTGACGCTGGTGACCGTGAAGTTCTGGGGTGTTGGCGGCGCGCCGGGAGTATTTTGCGACAGGATCAACACGCTGTAGGGCGCGATGGAAACCGTGCCGGTGGTGCTGTTAACGCTGACGGTCGTCGCGGCGCTCCCGTAATTGCCGTAGTCGGGACTGTATTTGGTCCAGTCACTATTAAACTGCGTGTACCAAATATTGGTGTGCGGGAAATTCCCGACGTTGTAGGCGGGCCAGTTGGTGTTGGCGAAGTTGCAGATCACGATGACGTCGTCACCCTGGCTGCCCGTGCTATAGCGGCGGTAAGCGATGATCTTGTTGGAGTTGTCCTGCTGAATGACGCTCGTATGCAAGCCTTCCAAGCCCGAAGAGCGGCCATTGAGATTGAGGCGCAAGTGAATCAGGTCCGTGTACAGCGAGACGATGCCGCTGTAGGTGTTGGTGAGCGACCAATTGAGCGGCTCGTCCGTGCCGAACGGGACAGTCGTGAGCATGTCCTCGCCTTCCAGAAGCATCGGGATCCCACACGTGGTCAGCGTGATGGCGGTGCCGAGTGTGGCGCGCTTGCGAGCAAAGTAGCTGGTTGGATCGCTGTTATCGATGTAGTACGGCAGTCGCTGTCCGCTGTTCAGATCCCCGCAGAGGTCGTGAGATTCGAGAAAGACAACGTTCCCCCAGTTTGGATCCATGCCGGATTGGTTATTGATGGTAACCCCCCAAGCGATCGATCCCATGTTTCGCGACGAATCGCTCGAAGCAGCCAGTTGGGGTTCGATATTACCGTAAAAAGCGTTGCCATCCCACGTGGCGTCGAATCCGGCCGTCCCGCTAAACTCGTTCTGGTCCTCCCCGATATTGATTTTGCCGACGTAGCCCGTGTGGATCATGGTGCTGATGTTTTCGATCAAGGTTGATCCAGCGGAGATCGAATCACCACAATTGTCCGTGACCATGTACCCGGGCGCGTCCCAGCGAAAGCCATCCACATGGCATTCACTGAGCCGCATCGTGAAATTGTCTGTAATGAACTGCGAGACTTGGGCCGTGTTGTAATCGGGCCTCGTCGCTGCGTACGGTGTGTTGGCCTGACAGTAGTTCTGGTAGAAATAGATCCCGCCGTAATTCGTGCCGCCCAAACTCACATAGGAGCCGTCAAATTGCCACAGATCCAGATCGTCCGGGCCGTAGTGGTTGTGGATAATATCGAGGAGCACGGCCATGCCGTACTGATGAGCGGTCTTCACAAAGGTCTTGAATCCGTCGGGACCGCCGTAGGAGTTTTCCACACCGAAAATGTCGGAGGGATCGTAACCCCAACTGAAATTCCCTTGGAACTCGGCGATGGGCATGACTTCGATGACATTGATGCCGAGTTGCTTCAGATAGGGGAACAGGTTCGTCGCGGTATAGAATGTGCCCGGACTGCTGCTGTACCCCGGATCGTTGAAGGAACCGATATGCAATTCATAGATCACGGCATTGCTCAGACCCGGGGCGGTGAAGTTGTCGCCCGCCCAGTTGAAATTGGTTGTATTGTAAATGATGCAATTGCCGGTCGCGGAGACCTCTGCGCGGCATCGGGGATCCTGTTTATACGTGTTGCCGTTGATGTAGTACTTGTATTGCAGAGTGTTGGTGACCCCGGGGACGTCAACGGACCAGACCCAACTCGTCCCTTGCGTGTACACCGGATCATGGACCAGCGGATTGGCGGTGGTGGAATAGTTATCCCACGCGCCCGCGACAGTCACTTTGGTGGCGTTGGGCGCCCAGACGCGGAAGGTGCAACCGCCGTTGTAAAGGGTCGAGCCCCAGCCGGACCTTGAGGAGAACGTTTGGGCGCGGCCGGAAAACGGTTTACCAACGAACACAAAAAAAATCAGCCAAGCGATTGCGGCTTGGGAAATTTTTGCCCGGCTAAAACTATTTATCATTTTGTGCTGCGACCACCTGGCCAACCGAACATATCCGACTGATTTGTCTCCGGCACATCTTCCCCGCCACAAGGTAACCACTCCTTAGCGAACACGGCCAAGGCGCCTTTCCTACAGCAAGTGTAGCGGTGTCTTGCCGGAATACAAGTCAGAACTTGCGTCGGTGCTGTAATGCAACCCTGTTGAGATTCAAGTCGCAAGATCAAGCAGCGCACCACCGCAGGCAGACTTGCGAATACTATGGTTGCGTGGCTGAAGGGGTTTCGGGCGAGATCAGTTGAATTGACGCAGGAAGAACAGCCGCGAAAAGGAACGGCGAGTTGTGCTCCGCTTGGAGTGGGGATTGAAAGGGGTTGGAACCTGCGGGTCGTAAGGGGCCGCGCAAATCGCTAACCTGTTTGGCAGACGGATTATGCGTTGGCGCTCGGCCGGCGGAGTTGGGCTCGCCGTAAGGGCTGGAGTCCAGATGTTTACCAATTGAGAGAAAAGCTCCAAAATTTCTCTTGAAATGTGGTCTCCTTTCTGCTACGGGTAAGCGAGGCAGAGTTAACAGCTTCTTAGATCCATTACGAAAGTCTTAATCACAAACGTAAGAACACGGAAGGACGAGTTCATGAAGACAGTCAAGTGGTTGGTTTCTATTGGCGTGACGTTTGCATTATTTGCCACCGTGGTAAAAGGCTTCACCATTAACGGCTCGTATGACCCGGGCTTCGGGTCTGCGCTCGCGACTCAGGTGCTCGCGACGACCGCTGGCAGCGGGACGGAGAACAACATCGGTGATATTGGCGCAGCCGACAGCTCCGAACTCGACGCCGGGTATGGAGTCATTACCAACGGCGTGCTGTATTTGTTCTTCGCGGGAGCCCTCAACACCGGCGGGAGCGTCGGCACACTGTGCTCAAACGGGTGCCCCACGTACGACAAACTGAATGTCTTTATCATGAGTGATTCAGGAGCGGGCGGAGACCACACCCTCGGCACGAATTACAATATCTCGGCGGATAGCGGGGGCATCACCAATATGGGCGTCGGTGTCCAGGGCGAGCCCGGCCTGACCTTCGACACCGGGTTCAATGCCAATTACTGGTTCGGAGTGACGGCCGGCGGTAACACCAATGTGGGCGTGTACGCGAATTATGAAGTGATCTGTTCGAACTGCTACGGCGCGTATATCGGGAACGCGGCCCCGACCAACGCCATCACGGACAACAGCAACGGTGGCAACGACCCCGCCGATGCTTGTGCCGGCGTTCAAATCGCCATCAACAACAGCGCCACCAACGGCGTCTGGGGAGACATCAACGGATGCACCGTGGTGGGTGGGTGTCCGAGTAACTGTCCGCCAAGCGTCACGACCGGCGTGGAAATGGCCATTCCGTTAAGCGCCATCGGCAGTCCACAATCTTCCGTATCTGTCTGCGCGTTTATTGTGAATCAATTCTACACCGCTCTGTACAATCAGGTCCTGGGTCCGATTACGGATGGTTCGCCCACCGATTGCTGGTACGCCGCCACCATGACCCCGGACGACAGCGGGTACTCTTCGGCGGTGAATTTCTCCGCTCTTCCGGGCCAGCATTACTTTACGATTTCGGTGCCATCCTGCAACTCGCCTGTGGTTAGTCCGACCAGCGCTTCATTCTCAGACAGTGTTGGCACGGGCACCGTGTCCGTGACAGCATGTTCCTGGTCGGCGTCTACGAGCACGAATTGGGTGTCGATCGTGTCGGGCGCGGTCGGCTCGGGCAGTGGCACCATCACCTACTCGGTGAGCACCAATACATCGATCAGACCACGGACGGCCGACGTGTATGTTGGCTTAACATTTCCGAACTCGAGTGCGATCCTGACGCAGACCGTGGCGATTACACAAGCCGGCGTCACACTGGCTCCGCTGGGGGTCATTAGCGTCAACGGCACATGGAAACCGGCCTACGGATGTCCGCTGGCGGTGCAGGCGATCGGCACGTCGTGGGGCAAGCCGTCGGGAACGCGAAGCGCTGGGACCGAGAACGGTGGCAGCGAACTCGATGCGGCGTACGGCCTCATTCAGAATGATGTATTGTTCCTGCTGTTCACGGGAGATCTGGAAAGCAACGGCAACCAACTCAATGTGTTCTTTATGAGCGGCCCCGGCGGGACCAACACGCTCTACAGTGGTCAAGCCACGAATGTCGGTAACAACGTCCTCAACGCTATGGGGACGCCCACGAATACCAACGTTGGCGGTCTCACGTTCGACCCCGGTTTTGCGCCGAATTACTGGCTGGGAGTCAACATTGGCTCCTACTTTTATTATCTCGACTATGCCCAACTGTGGCCCGGTGGCACCAATGCCAGTGGCCAATGCACGAATGGTTATTATGTGGGAGGGAATGGTGCACTGACAAACGCCTCACTCTACGGCGGCTCGGTTACCAATCCGTATGGCGTCCCGAATCCATTCAACATTCAAGGCACCATCAACAACAGCAACGTCTTCGGTATTGACGGCTCGGGATGCGTGACGAATACGGTGGCAGGGGGGCCGTTTGATAACCTGCCCAACTCGCTAGCCGCGACAAGCGCCGTGGACGGCCTGGAATTCGCCATTCCGCTGGCGGCACTCGGCAGCCCGACGGGTGCGATCGCCGTCTGCGCCTTTGTCGGCAATAAGCAAGGCAACTACATGTCGAACCAAATCCTTCCTCCGATTGATCCGACCGCTACTGTGACCAATCAGTGCGCCTACAACGAGTCGATTGCAACCGGCAGCTTCAGCAACGTCAACTTCGGCAATCTCCCCGGAGGACCACATTACTTCTATGTGGGTCCTGAAATGCGTGTCACGGGTATCTCACGCGTCATCTCGGGCGGTGCCACGAATGTCAACGTTAATGTCCTACCGGAGTACAACACGAACCTGTTGTACCAGTTGCAGCGCACATTCGCTCCGCTGACGGCCACCTCGACCTGGGCACAGGCGAGCGGCTATGTCAACGGAACCAACTCGACCCTGACGCTCACGGACACACACGCAACCAACAAGGTCGGAACGGTCGGAGGAATATTGTATCGCGTCCTGCAAGTACCGAATTGTACTACTGCCCCGTAAGGGCGGGACGGATCGCTGGTAAGCACGAGCGGAATTGAATCGAGAGCACAGCCGTAGAAGCAGGCAGAACAACTAACAACTGCCTCGTTCACGACTCGGTGAACTAAACTATTGGCTGTGCTCTCTTTTTCCGCCCCGAAATTCGCGACGCTCCACATCCACGCATCAGGAAACGCGGTCATTGCCGCCACGATTGTGGTTGGATATCGCCCGGGTCGCAACTTGCGAATGGGGGGTAGGCAGTGATGCTGCCGGTCGCTGTCTACGGCGTGGTCCTGCTACTTGGGCCCGCTCTGGCAAACAACAGGCGCGGCTGGCATGACTGTCGAGCAGATGGACAAATCGGGTTGGGAGAACATTCTTCTGCGTGGTGTTCCGCAGCGCGCGTGGAACCTGACTTCTTCCCATCGACTGCCGACGATCTCGCCCTCAAACCCAGCCGCTACCACACGCCGGTGCGCAGATACTCATCAATGGCAGCGGCGGCTTTGCGGCCGGCGCCCATGGCCAGAATCACGGTGGCGGCGCCGGTGACAATGTCGCCCGCGCCGAACACGCCCACCTTTGAGGTCTTGAGCGTTTCCGGATCGGCTTCGATGTAGCCGCCCTTGCGCGTCTTGAGATCGGGTGTGGTGGATTGCACGAGCGGGTTGCTGCTGGTACCGACCGCGATGATCGCCACGTCCAGCGGCAACTCGTATTCCGAACCTTGGATCGGCACGGGACGACGACGGCCGGACTCGTCGGCGGGGCCGAGTTCCATCCTGATGCACCGCGCGGCCCGCAACCAGCCCTTCTCGTTGCCGAGAAACTCGATGGGATTGTTCAACAGCAGAAACTGGATGCCTTCTTCCCGGGCATGCTTGACTTCCTCGGCGCGGGCGGGCATTTCGGCCTCGGACCGGCGATAAATGACGTAGGCGTTTGTCGCGCCGAGCCGCAGCGCGCAACGGATGGCGTCCATCGCCGTGTTGCCGCCGCCGACCACGGCCACGTTCTTGCCACGGCAATTGTATATCGGCTCGTCGTACTCGGGGAACTTGTAGGCCTTCATCAGGTTGACGCGGGTAAGGAACTCATTGGCCGAATAGACGCCGCACAGGTCTTCGCCGGGGATGCCGAGGAACTGCGGCAATCCCGCGCCCGTGGCGACGAGCACCGCGTGGTAGCCTTCTTCGCCAAACAGTTCATCCACCGTGACCGTCTTGCCGACGACGACGTTCTTCTGAAATTCGACGCCCATCCGCCGCATGTTCTCGACTTCCTGTCGCACAATCTCTTTCGGAAGCCGAAACTCGGGAATGCCGTAGATCAACACGCCGCCGATCTCGTGCAGCGCCTCGAACACGGTGACCTGGTGCCCTTTCTGGATCAGATCGCCCGCCGCGCTCAAGCCCGCCGGGCCGCTGCCGACAATGGCGACTTTCTTGCCCGTGGGCGGCGCGATGGCTGGCAGGCCGATCTGGCCGCTCTCACGTTCGTAATCCGCCACGAACCGCTCGAGATACCCGATGCCCACCGCCCCGAACTTCTTGTTCATGATGCACGTGCCTTCGCACTGGTCTTCCTGCGGACAGACCCGGCCGGTGACCGCGGGCAGAATGTTGTCCTCGCGAATCTTGGCGGCCGCCGCGAGATAATCGCCCGCGAGCACCAACGCGATGAAATCCTTGACCTTCACACCGACGGGACAGCCGTCGATGCATTTCGGGTGGGCGCACTCGAGGCAGCGCATCGCCTCTTGCGTGGCCAGATGAAAATTGAGGCCCAGATTGACCTCCGTAAAATTCTGCCGGCGATGTTCCGGCTCCTGCTCGGGCATCTTCTGCCGGGAAATCTTCGTGCGTTCTTTGGGTGGCAGTGGGTTGGCCATAACAGAATCAGCGAGGCGCAATATCCTCGAGTTTGCATCGGTGGTTAATCAGTTCCAGGTCGGCCTTCGGGTTGGCGACAAACCGCTCCAACGCCTGGCGCTCGGATTCGCGGTACATGGCGTTGCGTTTGGCCAGGCCGGCGAAGTCCACCTCGTGGGCATCAAATTCCGGGCCGTCCACGCAGGCAAACTGGCTGCGGCCGGCCACCTGCACGCGGCAACCGCCGCACATACCGGTGCCGTCCACCATGATCGGGTTGAGGCTGACCAGTGTCTTGATGCCGTGTGGGCGCGTCGTCTCGGCGACCGCGCGCATCATCGGGATCGGGCCGATGGCCAGCACCAGATCGATCTTCCCCGCGCCCGCGATCAACGCCTTCAGCTTGTCCGTGACCAACCCTTTCTCGCCGTAGCTCCCGTCGTCCGTGGTCACAAACACCTCGTCGCTGATGGCGCGAGCCTCGTTCTCGAGGATGAGGAGGTTTTTGGTGCGGGCGCCGAGGATGGTGATCACGTGGTTGCCGATCCCGCGAAGCGCCTTGGCGGTCGGATAGGCGATCGCGGTCCCCACGCCGCCGCCGATGACCACCACCGTCCCGAACAACCGGATCTCCGACGGGCGACCGAGCGGCCCGACGACGTCAGGGATGATATCGCCCGTGTTCAATTGGTTCAGGAGCTTGGTCGTCTTGCCGATGCCCTGGACGATGAGCGTAATCGTGCCGTCCGCCAGATTGGACTCCGCGACGGTCAACGGGATGCGTTCGCCGTGTTCGTGAATGCGAACGATCACGAATTGGCCGGGCTGCTGCTTGCGCGCAATGCGCGGAGCCACGACACGGAACAATTTGACGTCCGGTGCCAGGAAACGCGCTTCCGCGATGCTAAATCCTTCGGTTACCATGATTGGAGCCGAGTATTTGTAATACCCCGGCGGCTTCCCGGCAAGGACAGACGTTCACGGGCTACCACGAATTTGTTGGATTTGGCCTTGTGAATTGTGCTCGACGCCCCTGACTACCGGGACTAGGGTTTTCGGAAACAGGAGGTAGTCTATGAGAAACACAGTGTTGTGCGTGGCTCTGGCTGTTGTTGGGTGGATGGTATGCGGGAATTCACGCGTCGCCTTCGCTCAGGAAGGGACGGAACATCAGGCAACCCAACACGACGAAGGTACGCCGCCGCCGCTTCAGCATCCTGATGGGGCGGGCCGGCCGATGCCCGTGGTGCGCGTGCTCTGGCCGGGCAACGACATGAAGTCGGAGATCCGGTGTGTCGTGGGAATCTTCCGGGCGATCCTCGTGGTGTGGCTGGTTTGTAACGTCTTGCTGGCCTCGTGGATCTTCACGGATATTCGGAAACTTGGCCAAGGGCACGGGATTTTCATCGCCCTGGCTTTGCTGGCCGGCTTTCCGGCGGCGATTTTGTACGCCGTCGTCAGGATCGGCGACAAGAAGGGCTAGATGCCGGGTTGCGGCGGCGAGTCCAAGGCTCGTTCCCACTGTGAGTCGGGCCTCTGACCGCCCGCAATTCCTCCAGATAGAGCCGAGGCGCGGCGTCTGCGTGGGCAGCTTCCGCGCCTTTCGGTTGGGCTCTCGCATGTGCCACGGGTTTTTAAAATCCCTGCACAGTTTCGAATGAAGCACCAGTCGTGCCGTCCTGGGCGCAACCTTCGGCTGGGGAGGGCGTCTGGTTCGTCCACTGGGGACAGCCGCGAGGCCGCGACGCGTTGCCCGAGCGGGCGAAATTTAGAATGGGTCTTGCAGACCCGGCGGGAGGTTACTTTTTTCCGTACTGATCTTGATCTTGTCCTGGCCCTCGAACGTGCTGGTACCGATGACGACGTTCTCATTTGTGGTGATCACGGTGTCGTTCGTCGTGAAGGTGGTGCCGATGATGTTTTGTTTTCCGTTCACGGTCAGGACCTTGACTTCGCCATTCTTCACGGTTCCCAGGCTGGCGATCAGTTCATTGACGTTGAATTCGACAACCAGGTCCGGGATTCCATCATGCTTTTTCTTCGGGCAGCCGCGCGTGTACACGAAGGGGGCCGCCACATCTTCGTTCGTGTAATTCCCGGTCGCCAACACGCCGTTTAATGTCACGCTCGCGGGGATGATGTTGCTGACGTTCAACGATTGAGTTCCGACGATGGCCACATGGATCACGCCGCCTTCATTCGTGTTGACCACGGCCGGGCAGAACCCCGGGGCGATGTCCACGATCACCTGCTCGGGGGCCGTGACGGTGACGCTAAATGTGCACGAAGCGGTGTTGCCGGCGCCATCGGTGGCCGTGCAGGTCACCGGGGTCGTCCCCAACGGGAAGATCGCGCCCGAGGCCGGGACGCAAGTGACTGTTGTGGGCATCAAGCAATTGTTGGCAGCCGTCGGTGTCGGGAATGTTACGACCGCCGATAACTGCGCGGAGCCGACGGACGCGGTAATGTTCGTGCAATTGTTGATGACCAGAACGGCGTTGGTGAAATTCGGCACGAGGATGCACTGGGAAAACTCGGATGTATTGGAACTGCTGTCGCTGGCCGTGGCCGTGATGAACTGGCCCACCAGGTCGGAGTTGGAAAAGGGGAGGCTGAACGTGGCCCCGCCACTCAGGTCGGTAGTGACGTCAGCGGACCCGAAGAATACCTGGCCCTGCCCATAGCCGGACGGATCACAGACGGTGTTGGCGAAGAACTCGAGATGGACGGGCGTGGAACCCGCGGAATTGGTGATTGAGCCCTGAACCAAAATGCCGCCGTTGGAGCAGAGAACGGCCGTGAGGACGGGGAAATTCTGGAAATTGTTCGGGCCTGTGGGGAACGTGCCAAACGGATGGTTGGAGGTGACGCCGTCGGCGCCGAGATCGATGCCCAGCAGGGCATTGGTGAAGATCGAATTGGCGAAAATCGCGTTGTCGACGGCAGTGCTGACGACGGTCACGCCATTGCTGCCGTTGAATGCGATGGTATTGGCCTGACCCGACAATTCTCCCCCGATCAGATTGGTCGAGGCCGCGGCGAGCGTCCCATCGATCAGGACACCCGATTCGGTGTTGCCCAGACTGTTGGTGCCGGTGGCGTCGGTGCCGATGAAGTTCCCCTGTACGACATTGGCATCGGCCGGGAACAGGCTCGGCTCGTTAGAGCCGGCGATATCGATCCCGTTGCCGGTGTTCTGAATGATGACGTTGCCGGCACCCGAGGCCGTTCCACCGATGATGTTGGCCGTCCCGGAAACCAGGACTCCATCTCCCGTGTTGCTGGAGATCGTGCTGGCGACGAGGCTGTTGGCGCCGCCGGCCAGAAGTACCCCGCCGCCGCCATTGGCTGACAGGATGTCGACGGAGAGAGTGTTGTTGCCGTTCGTGGTTCCCGGGAACGCGCTGACGTTCACCCCGGCTCCCAAATTGGTTGCTACCGTGCTGTTGACGAGGTTGTTACCGGACCCACCGATATCGACGCCATCAGCATCGTTGGCGGATATGGTGTTGTTCGAGAGGGTGTTGTTGTTACCGTTAATCACCACACCGGCCCCGATATTCGACGAGATGATGTTGCTCGCGAAACTATTGGCGCCGCCGGCGAGATCCACCCCGTTGGAGCTGTTGGCCGATATCAGGTTCCCGATGATGCTGTTGTTCGCGCCGAAGACGTCCAATCCGTTATTGAGATTGTTCGTGACCACGTTGGTTGTACATGTGTTAGAGGAACCGAAGAGCTGGATTGCCGTACCGTTGAGAACGAGGACGTTGCCGGTAATGGAATTGGTGTCACCGCTGCATTCGACACCAACGAGGTTGTTGCTGATCGCGTTCTCGGAGAGCGTCACGCCGTTCATGACGGACACAGCGACGCCGTTGGTGAAGTTTTGAATGATCAAACCCTGGACGGACCCGGCGACAGCAAAGGTCAAGCCGGTGCTGGTCTGGACGGCACTGGCGGCGCTTCCATCAAGGGCGATCAGGAGCACGGGGTTGTTGGTCAGCGTCCCCGGAAACGCGCCGGGGCTGGAACCGGATTGGGTGAATCCGTTGATGGCGAGTGGGCTGGTGATGGCCGGCAGGTTCGACTGGAGAACGATGGTCTGCACGGTTCCGTTGAAGGGCGGAATGGCGAAGTTGATGGTGACGGGCGGGGAGTCGGTATTACCCTGGAGGATGGCCTGATCCAATGAGCCGGGAACGCCAGAATTAGTGGTGGTCACCGTGATGGTGGTAGCGGCAAACGCGCCCGAGCGATCAGGCCCGGGGTTGAAAACCATCAACGCGGTGGTCAGCAGCACGCCGCAACAAAATCGCACAGGGGTTCTCATGTCGCTTTTTTCCGTAATGCCCAGTCTTGTCCAAATCCATTCCGCCGCCAGCGCGACGCTTACTGGTCAAACGCCGCCAGCATTGAAGGTGAATCGTAACCGAACGACGAGATGAAACGCCAGAGGAATCGCGCCAGCGAAAATGGTGCGGGACCGATCACGGGCTCTGTTCATGGCTTCTTCCCGAAAACCGACGACGCGGTTTCCGGCAAGAAACAACATGGCCCGGTGATTGTCAAACGAATTTCGGGAGCCAGAATCCAGAAGACAGAAGGTGGGAATTGCTCACCACGAGGTACACGAAGGGAGCGACGACATCGCGACGCGGACACGGCCTGAGGAGCCTGCGGCTCGAAAACAAGACGTTCTGTAATAGTAAGAATACATATGTTTTCTTACATTTTCTACTTGCATTACATCCTGTGGATGCTGTACCTTTGTGGACAAGCGAGAGGATCAACATGCACATCGCGTACGTCACATCCAAGGGGCAACTGGCGATTCCGGTGAAGTTGCGCCGGAAGTACAACATCAAGAAGGGCACGCGGGTGAACTTCATCGAGGCCAACGGTAAGATTGTCATGCAGCCAGTAACGCGGGAGTACATCGAATCGTTCTGCGGCATCTTCAAGCGCAAGCCCGGCTCGAAGCCGGTGACGCAGGAACTGATTGAGGAGCACGCCGAGGAAGTCCGCCGCGAGGAGGAGAAGATTGCGCGCCACGGTTTTTGACAGCTATGCCGTGCTGGCGCTGTTCTTCCACGAGCCGGGAGCCGAGCGGGTCAAGGAGATCCTCACTGACGCGGCGGGCGCGGGCCGTCCCGTGTTGATCAGCGCCGTCAATTGGGCCGAGGTACTGTATCGGGTCGCGCGGGAGCAGGGTGATGCGGGGGTGGAGGACGCCAAACGATTTGAGCGGACCATGCCGGTGGATGTGGTGGCTGCCGAACTGGCGCTGGCCGAACTGGCCGCCGAATACAAGGCCGCGCACAAGATGTCGCTGGCCGACGCGTTTGCGGCGGCCCTGGCGAAACAGAAGAAGGCCGAACTTTTTACCGGCGATCCGGAATTCAAAGGGGTCGAAGGCGAGATCAAGATTGGGTGGTTGAAATGAAACCCGTGGACTGGGAAGCCATTCTGCGATGAACGTGTCAGACGTCACCAAGACTATCGATCCCCAGGCTTTCTTAAGCAGGCTGGTGGAGGCCACAAGCGCCAAGGGTGTCCGTGATGTATTGGCAATCCTGCCAATCGTGGGGGAACGCGATTACACGTATGACCACAGCCAGCCAGAACATGGCTGGGTGGAGGGACGCTTGCATTGGTATCCAGTTGGCGGAGATCGAGGCAACGGGGGCAGGATCAAACACGCTGGTTCGCCTGAGAATCCGATAGCCGAACGGACAGTCAATGCTTTTGAAGCGATGATCGAACTTCACAGGCAGCTCGAACTGAAGACGAACCCTGACCTGCCGCCACCGGCTAGCCCGAGGGAAGCGGTGAAACGCTACTTCGACTTGCCGCAGCTAGACGATTTGCCCGGTTGGTCACAGCCCATCCGAGGACGAAAGGCGCTGGATTATGCTCGCGACATTGCCCGTCTCTCTCGCGTCAGGTTGATTCGACGCACACAACCAGTCGAGTACACCGTGCTTGTAGAAGACGACGGGATCGGGCAGTCACCGGAACGAGTACACACGTCAATTCTTTCGCTCGGGGCGAGCGATAAGCCCGATAAGCCGTACCTCATCGGTGTATTTGGCCAGGGTGGTTCTTCGGCGTTCGCTGCGAGCGAGTATTCCTGGATACTGAGCCGCCGCGACCCCCGTATACTCGGTGGTCTGAGTGACGGGATTGGGTGGACGATCATCAAGCGAATCTTCCCAATCGCACGCCGAGATGACTATTGGGTTTACCTGGCGGCACACCCTGACGGCCGGGTGCCAATGTTGCCAGGTTCAGCGGCACCGAACGTTAATTTGGAACATGGCACACGTATCGCACACGTTAACTACAATTTTGGCAAGACTGAACCGGCTCGAACCTTATACCAGTCGCTGAATCATTTACTCTTCAACCCTGTACTTCCGTATGAGTTATACACGAAGGGTGCAAGCGGCCCAGACCCGATGTGGGGTAACGCCTACCGCCTGGCCAGGCTCTCGGAGCAGAAGTCATTGGACAAGAAGTTCGAACCACAGCCTGTGGGGGACAAGCAGGACGTTGAATAATGGACGGCCCCGTCATCGATCTGGACAAGGCTTACGCACCGGACGTCCCGGACGCACTCGGGACGATTCAAATCCGGATCGTCGTTCTTAAGCCGAAGCCAACAAAGAGGTTTGGTTCTCCGGCCGTAACGGTATTGGACGATCCAGATCTGGCACTGATTCTCCAGCAGGGCGGCAATCCGCTCGACGCGTACATGGAACGTCCCACCCACGGCAAACAGTGCATTGTATTTCTGATCAACGGCCAGCGTCACGAAGCTTGGGACAATATCTTTATTGTTCGCGACCTTGGATTCAAGTATCTGCGTAACCGAACGATGATCATCGTCGACCTGGATGGACTCTCCCCCAGGGCCAGTGCCGAGGTCATTCAAGGCTCGCGCCAAGGGCTCTTTGCCGGCAATGTTTACCACGCAATGAAAGAGCGTCTCGTGGCCACGCTGAAGGGCGATCCAGACCTCAAGCGGCTGGAATCGGAGGCGGAGCAGCAAATTGCTGCATTGGAAACTGGTGATGAAGCCGTCAAAAGTAAACTGGACCAGTTGATTGAAGAGCACCACACGCAATCTGCCCGAGTAAATGTCGGCGGTCTCTCGCCAGGAAATCTACCCAGCGGTCAGGGGACTCTCGTCGGTCTGGAGTCAGCCCAAGCGGTTGTGACGAAGACGCGCCCGGAGATGGGATTGGAAGCAACGCGACCCGTGCTAACGCTATCGCCACCTACTGAGTCGATTCGTGTACAGCCCAACTCAACGAGAGTGATGCAAATAAACTGCGAGCCGCAAGAAGACTGGCCTAATGTCGAACTGTTCGAGGCTCACGCTTCCCCAGCCGTCGATGGCCTAACAGTAGGGACCACACAGTCTAAGGCGGGCGCTGAACTTTCCCTCGCCTTCATTGAGCCAGAAGATTTCGACGAAGACGACTACCCGGTCAGTTGCATGCTTCAGGTGTTCGCTAGGTTCAAGGGCCACGACGAGGCGCGCATGCTTGAATGCACAATCATAATCAGCAAGCCCATCGTCCGACCCCCCAGGCCAAAACCTGTTCTCTTGCCGATACCGACCGTCATACGCATAGTCAGTCGGCAACCTGTGAAACTCATTCCCGGAGGGCCGTCGAAACACGTTAAGCTTAGCTGGGATGGGGAAGATTCGTTGGCCGCTGGCTTGCCGCCGGCGTGGTCGTTCCAGGCACGCTGCCTGACGCATGCCGCTTTCCGCGCAATCACATTTAGCAGACCGAAGGATGGCCGGTTTGAAGCGCTTGTCGACACACCGCAGGATTTAACTCCGAACGCAGAACTAGATTTTGAGGTCGAAGCGATTGGGCCAAACAGCGCGAAACTCGCTACTTGCTTCCGAGGTGTCGTAGTCAACCCTCCGCCAAAACCGGAGCCCCGGAAGGTTACGGTGAAAGCTCCTGAGCCTGCCGCTGTACGGCGCCCGCCATACGAATTAAAGTACGTTGAGCAGGGGGACTGGGTGTCTCCCACGTGTTGGGGCGAGGCTGAATGGACCGAAACCGACACAGGCTGCTTCCGGGAGCCGACTAACGGCCAGCCGTTGACCCTAATCATTAATAAAGACGCGGCTTTGCTGAAAGAGTACCGTGAGGACATGATTCGGCGCAAACTGGCTGAGTCTACGATTCAGGAGCACCTAACCAGATACACGGCGCACGTCGCCTTCCACCTCTATCAAATGTATCGCTACCTAAAGAGCCAGCGTGACGCTCGTGAGCAAGACGATAAAATCCGCGAGCCCGAGGACTCCGAGCTACGTGCCGAAATCAACCGCGTTGCCTCCACCATCATCATGTTGATGGAGGTGTCTCGGTAACAAGATGGTTAGTGGACTAGGAAAGACGGTGGAACAACACGACTTCTTTGCTGGCTCCGATTGCGCCCTTTTGATCGGCGTACCATTTGCGGTTGGGGACACAACGCCAGATTCTGCCATCTTCTGAGTTTGCGAATGCTGGGACCTTCGTCTCCACGAAACCAGCGTCTCGCATCACGTCAAGATACAGTGGCAATTGCCATGCCGGATCGGGAAAGGCGACCATTTGCACGACCATGGTACGCTCACTAACAACTCGCGCGATGGATTGAAACGCACCACGCAACTGCTCGAAGTAGGTTGAGAGGCCGGGCTCGTGCCGATCTCCAAAGGTGTAGAACGATGTACCGCTGCCATCCCGACCGTTCGCAATCCAGTAGGCGGCCGGAGTTTCTCTCCGCCCCTGAATCTGCCACCGGTGATACAAGACATGGACGCCGGGATAGGGCGGGGATGTGAGCACGAGGGCTGGTGCCGGTTTCTTGGACATGGCTGGATCATTCTCAATTCCAACGACCGAGCGGGCCAGACAAAGGGGCTTCTCGTGAGAACGTCTATGCCTGCAGACCGACTCCTTGTACGCTCTTGCGCCATTGCTCATGTCTCTCAGGTTCCTCAGAAACTTCTCACGGAACCGGGCCGCAGTCGGAATCTCTTTGCGGCAGTCTAAAGCCCACTGCGCAGTCTTGAGCAGGACACAACGGGCGAAGCAACATTGCTCTGCGGTCCGTAGATCTTGTAGTCGAGCCAACGCCAATTCCAGCGTCTTTCGAATCGGCCACGTTGTCCTCCCAGAGATGTTTCGGTGATACCCTTGTTCAACCCACTCGGTTGCCGGGGACGAAGGGTTGTGGAGGTTGAGCTCCGGGATCAAGGTGTGGGCCCAGATCCGTACCTCCAAAAGATCGGCTTCTGAAAGGATAGTCGTTTTCGCTCTTGAAATGAACACTGCGAGATGGTTGATGTCGGTGCCGATCGCCTTTCTGCCGAGAGCGGACGCTTCGACAAGCGTTGTGCCGCCTCCCATAAATGGATCGAATACGGTGTCACCAGGTTTCGTGAAGGCTTCAACAGCAGCTCGTACGAACTGTGGTGAAAACCTGGCGGGATAACGGTAGAACCCGTGTGTTAAGCCCGCCACTGGCTCCTTGCTGTGGACGGCCCCAATAAAACCGGCGTGGACACACTGATTCAACGCTTCACCCCCCATTTGTGACCTCCTTGCTAGCAATATGATAGCACAAGTGTCAACTAGGCCAACGACGCGGGATCGGTTTGTGAGCCGGGCGTTGCGGCGGGATGGCTGGCGGGTCGTCCGGTTGTGGGAACACGACCTTGCGAAGAATCCGGAGCGTTGTGTCGCGCGGATTCAGAAGATGATTACGTAAGGGAGGGGATGGGGCGGCCTGTTTCCAGCAGGGCTTCGAGGTGCGCCTTGGCGGCTTGTTGGAAGTGAAGAAGGGCTTCGCCGCGGTCGCGTCCGTGGGCGTGGCAGCCGGGCAGGAGGGTGGATTTGGCGATCCACACGCCGTCTTCGTCGCGTCGAACGTGCACTTTCGTAAGCGGAACGATCATGGTGGTGGAACAATAACACGGCTGGCATCCGTCGTAAAGGGGGGCGTTTGATGCCTGACGTATTCACCAAGCGGAAGCGGTCGGAGGTGATGTCGCGCATAAGGGGCAAGGGGAACAGGGATACGGAGGTGGCGCTGATGAAATTATTGCGGGCGAATGGGATTAGGGGGTGGCGACGGCAGAGGGTCGTTCGATTGAGCGTTAAGCGGAAAGCGGGTTTACCCACCCCTACCCCTCCAAGGAGGGGAACGGGCGGGGAATACGACCGCAAGCGGGACGCTCGCGCTACCAAGATTGCCGTGGATTTCATTTTTCGGAGGGAGCGGGTGGTGGTGTTTGTGGACGGGTGTTTCTGGCATGGGTGTCCG
>JBEKLM010000004.1:0-137110 GCA_050010195.1 Verrucomicrobiia bacterium | reverse complement strand
TTGCGAACTGTCTGATGTCGCGGCGCAGCTTGCGTTCCTCCAAGGCAACAACTTCATCTGCGCGGTCAAAGCCGACAGCCTGTCCCCCGGCCTCCCGCCGTTCTGGTTCATCACGACGGCCGGGATGGTCGAGTGCGAGGAGAAACATCTTGTCCCGTAATTTCCAAACTGTAGCCGCGCCGCTCCGCCGGCGCGATTCCCCACACTGTAGCCGCCCCGCTCTGTCGGGGCGCTTCGCGGCACGGCGACAGAGCGCCGTGGCTACAACGACGGTTCCACAAATTCCGACGGCCGGCTCGCTCTCCCCTTGCGCAACCCGCATCCTCCCGCCCCGTTCACCGGCCCGTACCGCCGGGCCGCTCACCCTGATGCGCGCCCTGCTCGCCCCGTTGCGCCTACTCGCGGTCCGCCCGCGCCTCCTCGGATCAGTGGCGGACGTCGCGACCTGCCGTCGGACCCCATTACTCACGGAGGTGGCCTGTGGGTAAGCAGCGGAAATGGTATCGGCGAATCTGCAAGATGGCGAGATTGCCGTTGGCGATCCGGACCGAGATCAACATCCGGCTGCGTGAGGGCTGGCGGCTCCAGACACTTGCGGACTGGCTGTTTGAGCAACGAGTCGAGTGCGACGTGCCGGATTTGAGATTGAAAGTCGGAGATCCCTGCTCGCTGGTGTGGACGCGCACGGCGAAAAGCGAATCGATGGCCCGGATGGTTTGTCGGAATGGACTGTCCCGATGGCTGCGGGACGGCTACAGCGATTGGCTCAAAGAGGAAGCCGAAAGCGACAAGCGCGTCCGCCTCGTCGATCGCGTCGAACAACTCAGCCGGACCGCCGGCGAAAAGGGCCAAGCCGGCGCGACCGAGGGTGGCAACCTGATTATTCGTTCGCTGCTGATGGAAGCGATTACCGAAGTCTGCCAAGGTGGCAGCGATCCCGCCGATATTGCCTGTCTGGCCAACGCCTGGGCGCGGACGAACCAAGCGGGCACCGAGTTTGCCAAGCTCAAGCTGCGGACGCAGGACTCCGTCGATACCGGGCTCCAGGCGCTGTATGAGGACGTCAAAGACAACCCCGAAGCTCTCGCGTTATTCAACCAATTCCGCGACCTCGTCAAAGCCTCAACACCACAAAACTCATGACCCTGTCTCTCGACAAATTCCATCAGCGCGAGGTCACCGCCGCCGCTCCGAAAGTCGCGACGCCCGCGGTCAACTCGTTCCGCGAGTTTTTGGAGAAGCATGCCCGCGTGAAGACGCCCGATGGCAGTTATGCCGCGTACACGTTTGCGGGACGCGAGGCGCTGGAGTTTGTGGTGGGCGTCATCGATCAAATTCTCGGCTCCGATTGCAGCCGCGAAACTCTTTCGCGGTCCGACAGCCGTTGTAGCCGCGCCGCTCTGTCGGCGCGTTCCGATGACCCCATCACGGCGGCAGAGCGCCGTGGCTACAACACCCCCATCTCCGATGCCCGGTTGACGGCAACGGGAAGCGCGCAGTGGGGCAAAACAATCTTGGAGCTGAATCTGCTCGCGTATCTGACCGGCCTGCAATTTCGTTCGGTCGGTTTGTTCCTGCCGGATGAAGACCTGGTCGAGGGCGTGGTCGATTCCAAGTTTCGGCCCGACGTGCTCGACCAACTTCCCTGGCTCAACGCGCTGATCACGCTCGGCAAAGCCGAGAACGCCTCGGGCAAGACGGTCAACCGCAAAGGCCTGTTCACCTGCACCGATGGCCGGAAACGGTCACACGGGATGATTCACGGGATGCAGAAGATCCCGACGACGTTCAGCTTCGACGTGGTGATCGAGGACGAGAAGGACGACATCCCGCCGAGCATGTCGCGGTATCTGACGGCGCGCATGACCGCCAGCGATCTGCGGTTCCGCTTGAGCATCGGCACACAACGCTACGCCGGCGCGGGGCAGAACAAGGAGTTCGAGGCCGGCACGATGCATACGGGAGTGTTTGAGTGCCCAAATCCCAAGTGCCTATACAAACAGAATCCGGAAGAGAACTGGCCGGGGATCTGCCGACTGGCCGTGGATGGCGCGCCGCGAACGGATGATCCGCAGCTTACCTTGGAAGGGAACTTCCGCTGCGCCGGCTGTAGCCGCCCCGCTCTGTCGGGGCGCATCCCCGACACGGCGACAGAGCGCCGTGGCTACAGCGAAACGGGCGTCTTCGACTTCTCTCCCGATGCCCATTTCTACCTCGCCTGTGTCCGGTGCGGCGCGGAACTGAATCGGCACGTGCCGGAGTTCATCCCGCAACATCCGGAGCGGGAGAAACTGCATCACTGGTCGGTCCGCATCTCGCAGCTTCTCGTCGCGGCGATTTCGCTGAAACAGATCGTATCGGACTGGTGCCACAACGCGGTGAAAGACCCCGACGCGATGAAGACGTTTTACGTCGACCGCCTCGGCCTGCCGCGGAGCGCGACGCAACAGATTGACCAGAAGATACTGGACCGCGCGAGAAGTGTGGAAACGTTCGATCTGTCGCTGACGCCGCGCCCCGGCACGGTGCGGTATGCCGGGCTGGACACGGGAGACAGATGCTGGCTGACGGTGCGGGAGGTGGGGAAGCAGATGGTTGATGGTCGAGGATTGATGGCGGATGGGACGGCGTCGGAGGAGGAACGCAGGCTGAAGCCTGCGGCTACAGGGGCGGCGTTCGGGGTGAAGCGCATCGTGTGGCTGGAACAACTCAGTGCGGAACGAGTGCGAGGCCGAGTGCCTCAAGTGTTTGAGTGCCTGGGCGTCTCCTGCCTGTTTGTGGACGCGGGACCGTTGCGCGATCTGGCGCGCGATCTGTGTTTCCTGTTGAACGGCCTCACGGATTTCCGGCCGCCGCCGCTGGCCGATCCCGAGCACGCGCAAATCCGTTTCCCCGGCGGCCTGACCTGGGACGGGCGGACCGAACGCTGGCGCGGATTGCGTTGCGCGGCGGTCGAGTTCTCGCTGAAAACCGGCAAAGGCATCCAGCACAAGCTCGGCATCACGCAGGACGGACTGTTTTATCCGATCATCGCCTGTAATCGGGACGAGACCATCGAGCGGGTCGTCAATGAATTACTGACGGCCAGCGAGGGTGTGATTGAGGTGGTTGAAACCGCAGGGCATAACCCGCCCCTGTATCCCCTCCGAGGAGGGGAACGAAGGTTGCGGACGGAACCGGCGATTCGACTGCCCGCGCGCACGGCGGGTTCACCGAAGATTATCGAGACGTTCGACGCGCACGTGATTGCCGGGAGCC
The DNA here is from genome assembly GCA_050010195.1 of Verrucomicrobiia bacterium. Lineage (GTDB taxonomy): Bacteria > Verrucomicrobiota > Verrucomicrobiia > Palsa-1439 > Palsa-1439 > Palsa-1439. The sequence continues at coordinate 133,852 of JBEKLM010000004.1, read as the reverse complement.
GCCGCGACCGCGACGCGGACGGCAACGCCGAGCATTTCGTCGACGGTTGCGAAAATCATTTTCTGCTGAGCAACGCCTACAGCGCGCTGGCGGAATCGGTCGGCGAACACGTCGTTCCACCGGTGTCGGGCGCGATGGACCCCGACACCGCGGTGACATCGAGCCACACCATGAACCGATTCGGGCGACACACTTTGGCCAGGAGACCCTGGTGAACACAACCAACCCTACAGAACACCGGAGGAATGAAATGAAGAAGTTACTATCGACAACACTGATCGCAGCAATCGTAGCGTTCGCGGCCTACGCACCGAGCGCGCGGGCGCAGGCGATCTTCGTGCCGGGCTACGACGTGCCTTCGACCATCGCCACGAATTCGTTCGTTATTAATGGCACCAACGGCACACTCGTCACGCCGCTGGTCATTACCAGCAGCACCAACGGCGCGACGGTGACGGTTGTCACCAACACGGCGAACTCGAACCGCGTTTTCCTGGACGTCATCCAACAGGGCACCAACGCCTGCGACGTGGTTTACGATCAGGCCGCGACGACCAACAGCATCGGCGATTACCTCGGCGGCGCGGTCGGCGCGACGTGGACCACCAAACGCCCCGCGCTCTACAAGGGACCCGTCACGCTCATCCTGCATTCCCACGCTCCGAACCAGGCCACGACCGTCTGGACCATCGAAGGCAGCGCGGGCGGCCTCTAATGGCGAATTGAATCGGACGGCTCGGCGAGCCGTCCCTACCAACGACAATAAAAATGGCCACATTGCTTCAACGCGGATGGAACCGGCTGCGCGGCGCGGCCAGCGACATCACGTCGTATTTGAAGTCCCCGGCGGATTCGACGCGCGGCCTGATCTTCTTCGGCGAGAGTAATCTGGTGGATCCGGACGGACCGCCGCGTGAGGGCACGCGGCCTACAACACCGAGACCGGGCACGTTGATCAAAGCGCAGGTGGCCGAGCGCTGGATCAACCAGGTCACGCGCGGGCTGACGCCCGAAGCGATTGACGATTATCTCATGTCGGCCATCAGCGGCGACACACTCAACCAGTTCGCGATGTTTGAGGAGATGGAAGAAAAATGGCCGGAGCTCCGGCTGGCGCTCTACAAACACAAACTCAAGGCCGCGCGCCGCAACCCGCGCATCGTCCCGCCCGACCATCCGCAACATCCCGCGCTCGCCCGCGAGAAAGCCGAGTTCGCGAACCACGTGTTTGCCGGCATCCGCCACTGGCACCGCACCGCGTTCAACCTTCTGGATGCGGTCGGCAAAGGCATCAGCGCCGCCGAGATCGACTGGCAAATCAACACCGACTTTCCCCTCCCTGGAGGGGACGCAAGGGGCGGGTCACGTCGTCGCGAGGCCGTCGTCATTGCCGAAATGCCCTGGGTGAATTACCGGCACTGGAGTTATTGGTGGGACAAACCGGAGTTGCAGATTTTTCCTGACCTGCGCAACCGCGGCCTGCACTTCGAGATCCCCGACCGCAAGTTCGTCGTGTTCCAGCATCTGTCGAAAAGCGGCCACCCGGCGCGGGCGGCGATGCTGCGTCCGCTCGCGTGGTATTTCCTCATTTATCTGTTTGCGATGAAGGACTGGGGCACGCTCGCCGAGACGTTCGGGGTCGATATCGCCCACGCGTTTTGCAGCAAGGACGCCACGCAGGAGCAGCGCAACACGATCCTGCTCCATCTCTCGCGGCTGGCCGCGCGGGCGGGCGTGTTCGACGAAGGCACGGCGATCAATCTCCAGCGTGCCGCCAGCGCCAGTTCGTTCCCGCAGGAAACCATCGTCAAATATTGCTCCGAGAAAGCGCTCGAATGTCTCCTCGGCGCGACGCTCGCCACCCAGGCCGGCGAACACGGCGCTCGCTCGCTCGGCCTCGTCCAGCAGGATGAGACGGAGGAATTGGTCGATTGGACCTGCCTGTTGTTTGCCGGCACGATGACCGGCACCGCGTTGCGCTGGTTGATGGAGTTCAACTTTGCCGAGCCCGGCGACAATCCCGTGATGGAATTGCCCGGCGCGAACCGCCGCGATCTCGCCGCGTTGGCGAACGTGTTGAACATCCTCGTCGGCCTCGGCGTGCGCGTCCCCGAAGCCTGGGTCCACGCCCAATTCGATATTCCGCATCCGCAGCCGCTCGATCTGGTGGACGGCGCGACCCCCGGTGAGCCGAAACTCGAACGCATCCTCACCCCAAACCAGAACGGCCCGGCCGACCCCATGCGCACAGACACATTCGGCAATCCGCTCACCGCCGCCCAAGCCCAGCGCGCCCTCGACGCCATCCGTCTCCGCGCCATGGCCGAGGGCTACGACCTGCGCGCGTTTGATCAGCTTGCCACGCCGATTGAAACGCTCATCGCAGGTAAAAGATCCCCGGCCGATGCGCTCCACGAACTCAAAACCGCCGCCGACGCTCTTGCGCCCGCCCAACTCGACGGCCTCGCGCCGCAACTTCTCATCCTCGGCGACCTGCTCGCTCGCAACGAATTCACTTCGCCCAATTCCGGAGACCACCATGACTGAACACAAGAAATGCGACCACATGAATCCCGACGGCACGTTCAAGGAAGTCGATGGCTCACGTTTTAACGGCTGCGTCCTCCACATGATGGAGTGCGAAGGCCACGATAAGGAATCCGCCACCAAGATTTGCGGAAAAATCGCCCAAGAGAAGCTTTCCGGCGCGGCTGACAAGAAACCCGTCGCCCTCACTGGCTTGGCGACGGAGTTGACGGCGAATGCGCTGGGGACAGCGCACGCTACAGGAGCGGATTTGTGGATCGTCTATCTCCCGAAAGGCGACCACACCGTCGAGCAAACTGCGGGGGACGGTTCTCCGTCCACATTGCGCGTGAATCCCTCGCCGCTGTCCGCGAAACGCATGGAAGCCGCCCTTCGTCTGACTCAGGGTAAACCCGCCGGCAACCGCGCCTACACGGATTACAATCATGACGATAAGGAAGCCAGTGGCCGGCCGCTAAAATTCGCCTGGCACGACGGCCTTGGCGTGATCGGGCTGACACGGCGCACCCCGGCGGCATTGAAAGCGACGACGGGCGACCCGCCGGAGTTCCAGGCATTCTCGCCGCACGTCCCGATCGACCCTGAGAGCGGCGAAGCGGTCGGCATCTACATGAACTGCGGCGGGTTCGTCAACCGTCCGCTTTTCGGCGATGCCACGTCGCTTTCCGCCGCGGCGCATCTGCCCCAAGAACTCGTCGCCGCCGACCCGAACGCGGTCGAGTTGATCAGCGCCGTCCCCGAAGATGATCGTGCCGAAGCCGCAACCCCCGTGGCAGATCAACCGAAACTCACCCGGTCCTTCGACGGTCTGATTGCCCGGCTCTGCGCCCGTTACCGGCTCGATCTGGCGACCGTCGCGGAAGGGGCATTGATTGCCGCGTTCGAGCGCGATCTCGCCGACACCGTTTCCCTCACCGCCCGCGCGCGTCTGGCCGATCACGCCATCGTCGCCCTCGGTTTCGAACAAACCGCGACGCCCACGCCCGAAGAGCTGACCGCGAAAGCCGCCACGCTTCGCCAACCGTCCGACGACGTTATCGGAAAGGAGCTGGCTGGCTTCGCGGTCGGCGCGGGCATTCTCGCGCCCGCCGAACGCGCCGAGTGGGAGCGCCGCCTCGCCAAAGACCGGCGGGGCTGGAGCAGGGAACTGGCTGCCAAAGCCCCGAGCGTGTTGCTCGCTCGCGTGATCAAGGACCCGCCCGTCATCGGTGCCGCGGGCGGCGTTCGGCACAAGGCGCGGTGGGAACACCGCGTGGACGAACTCTGCGCGAGCGATCCGTTTATTGCCCCCGTCGCGTTGAAAGACCCCGCGCGCGCCCGGTCCATCGCCCTCGAACGCATCGCGAAGGAAGAACCCGCGTTGCTGAAACAATAACCCGATACCGAAACCAACAAATAAGGAGAACCAAACCATGTGGAGTAGAACAGTTCAAACGCCCGTGCTGCTCGGGCAGGCCGTCATCCGCAGCGGCGTCGATGGCTACGTCGTTCCCGCCGTCGATGGCACCCAACCGACCTTCCCGGTGTTCAGTGAACGCCCTGATGTGGGCACAACCATCGCCGTCGGATATACAGTCGCCATCTGCACCGATACCGAGGACCGCGAGATCTACATTCCGTGCGGCAACACCGTCACGGAATTCAATTACCTGATGTCGGACGCCAACGGCAATTGGATCCCCGCGACGTCGGGCAATTTCGTCGGCGCCCAGGCGCTGCAAAGCGGCGTGGCCGGCGATGTCATCAAGGCCCGCCCCGCGCAATTCAAACTGCCGTAACCCTGAACCTTGAACTCTGAACCATAAGGAACCAATCCCATGGCATCCGAACCCCAACTTCTCAGCCTGAACGCCCAACTGACCACGTTCGTCGCGGGCGTGCAACCGCCCGACCTGCTCGGGCGCATCATCGCGCCGCCGTCCCCGGCGCAGTTGATCAGCGACGTGAAATTCAATTGGTGGAAGTTCGATCCCGCCGAGTACCTCCGCAAGCTGGACACGAAGGTCAACCGCCGCGGGTCGATCCCGGTGACGGATTTCAGTTTCACCACCGACACCGACGTGCTCGCCGATCAGGGACAGCAGATCATTAACCCCAACGATATCAGCATGATCAGCGAAGACCAGCCGCCGCAGATTCTGCAGGTGCCGGTGAACGTCCGCATGGCCAAACTCAAGGCGCTCACCGAGACGTTCTGGTTCTCGCATGAGTTCGAGGTCCACGACCTGATCTTCACCGCGTCGAATTACCAGGCCACCAACAATCGCGCTGCGGCCCCGACCGATATGCTCGATAACGCCGACAACGATGTCATCAAAATCATCCAGAGCATCCTCGACACGCCCCTCATCCCGCCGAATGCGCTGGTCATGGGCCTCGCCGTGTGGCGTCCGCTGCAGCGCCATCCGCAACTCATCAGCGCGATCAAGGCCGTCCTCGGCAGCCGCGCCGCCATCAGCGGCCAGGTCAATCAGGAGGAGGTCGCCGCACTCTTCGGCTTGAAACAGGTCCTCGTCGGCAAGCAGCGCACGAACCTTGCCAATCCCGGCCAGACCGCCAGCTACTCGCGCATCTGGGGCAAGAACCTCGCCGCCATCCGCATCGAGGACGCGCCCACGTCCACTGTCTCACCGTACCCCGGCACGGCGCTGACCGCCTACGGCAACATCATGAATGCCGGCCCGGTCTTCGTCGCCTCGCGCACCATCCAGCCGGGCGACGAAAACGGCGGTTTGTATGGCGCCATTGCCGACATCATCGGCCACACGCGTAAGGTTCTGATGGTGAATCCGGATTCGTGCTACCTCCTGAGCAACTGCGTGGCCAACGACGTGTAACCAACCCGCCTCAACTCTGATCCCCTCTCCCCTTGAGGGAGAGGGTCAGGGTGAGGGGTAATGATCAACAATGAGCACAACCATCATCTCCGCCTTCCTCGCCGCCACCGACGTGACCAACGCCTTCAGCCCCAACCTCCTCATCCAGTGGCTCGACGATCCGGTTAATCCCACGGGCACGCTTAACACCACCCTCCGCGACACGATCATCGCCCGCGTCAATGGCGAAGCCAGCAGCCTCACGTCGGACAAATTGCAGTTCCCGATGACGGTGAACGACGCGGACGCCACCAATATTCAGGCGACGCTTGTCGGGTTCGCGCTCGACATGTTCGAGTACTACGCGCTCAAGGATAAACCGCACATCCTCGAAGCCTACAAGGGCGTTCAGGAAGGCTACAACCGCGCCATCGCTTGGCTCGAAGACGTTCGCGACGGCAAAGCCACCATCGGCACCAGCAAGGTCGTCCCCGGCGCCGAAGTCCGCAACGCCGCCGTCGAAACCACCAGCCACAAAGGAACCTTCGACCGCCGCCGCCTGAGAGGATGGTAACACACATGACCTGTCACCCTGAGCGGACCGAAGCGAAATCGAGTGCTCTCTCTCAAAGAGAACCCTGTCACCCTGAGTGGAGCGAAGCGGAGTCGATGGGTCTCTCACCCGTCCGACCAAGCATTCTGCTCCCAAACACTCCGCACCACATAAACAGGAGCCCAATCGGCGCGAGCGAATATGCCCTTCTCCATTGAACAACGTGGATTCGACGACCAGGGCCTCCGCCTTCGCCGTATCGCCGATGCCCTCGACCATCCCGATCCCCTCCTCGGCCAACTCGCCTCCGACCTCGCCCAAATGTGGCAGGACGACATCGACGCGGGCCCGAACGACCGTTGGGAAGCCGGTCCCTCCTATCGGGCACAAGCCCTTGGCGGTGCCACTCTCGTCGATAGCGGACGCATGAAAGCCTCCATCATCGGACGGCAAAGCGGGCCGTTGGAAATCACCATCGGCAGCGATCTCACCGTCGGCGCTGGTTGGAACCTGCTCGCCATTCACGAATTCGGCGCGGATGTGCAAGCGACCTCCGCTCCCTGGCTGACATTCTCCTATCCGCTCGGCGCATTCACTCCGGACAGCCCTTCCGCCACCGCGTCCAATCGCCCCACCTCCGATCCGGGTTGGGCGCGGAAAAAACAGGTCCGCATCCCCCGTCGCCCCACTGCCCCATTCGATTGGGACAGCGGCGAATTGATTCCCGCCGCCGATGCTCTCGTCCAATCCCGTATCAGCGACTACCTCACGGAGCTGAGTCAATGAACACAATGCTTGGTGACGCAGGCGTCCCTGCCTGCGAATAAATCATGAGCAACTATCTCATCGACATAGAAGATGCGATGATTGCGAAGATCAGCTCCGCGACTCGCCCCGATGACAACACCCGCCCGTTCTTCAATCGTGTCGACGTCTTCCGTGGCGAAAAGGCCGAACTGTTCCTCGCCGTCGCCCGCGAAACCGCGCCGTCCGCCTGGCTGCGCCTCGACCGCATGCTGAACAAACCCGAGGAGTTTCGCGGCGCGCGCGCGCTCGGCCAGCCGGTCACGCAAGGCACTCTGCGCAACGAGTTGAACTGCGTCTGGTCGCTCTTTCTCTGCGCCCGGTCGCTGCGCGCCACGAAAGAACTTTCCCAGGGCGGCCCCGGCGTCATCGGCGCCTACGATATGATCAATCTCATCGTCGGCCCGACGGCCTCACCTCCCGCCACCGCCGGCCAGTTGCGCGGATGGTCCCCCAGCGCGCAAGCCGAACCATTCATCTTCGTCGGTCTGGAATTGCTCGGCCAGACCACCACCGAGGCCGTCTACGAAGTCCAAATGAGAACCCGAGTACAACTCTAGGAGAATCACCCATGGCCAATCTTGCAATCCGCAATCGTCTCACCGTCGGCGACGTCTGGCAGGGCGGCGCGGTCGCGCTGTTCAATCCCAATTACACCGGCGTGCTGGTCGATCTCGGTAACGTCACTGATTCCGCATTCGATCAGGAATTGGAGGCGACCGATTTCCGCACCGCCCGCGCCACCGGTACCCTGATCACCGAGGCGCGCCCGATCAAACGCCTCGAACTGCCCATCACCATCAAGGTCAATTCGCCGGACCCGGCCGCGCTCGACCTCGCCCTGTTCGGCACGGGCCAAACCACCTTCACCCAGGCTTCGGCCACCGGCTCGACCCAAAACATCACCGTCGCCGCGCTCAATATGTGGCACAAAATCGCCGGGTTCGAAATCGCCAACGTCGTCGTAAAAAAGGCCAGCACCACCGCCACCTTCGGCACCGATTACGATCTCGATACCGAACTGGGCGCGGTCAAGCCTCTCACCGGCGGCATGTTCTCGGTTTCCGACGTGATGGCGTTGACGTTCGACCTCACGTCGATCTCCACCGTCGAAAGCAAACTCGAAACGTACGTCGCCTTCACCTACGGCGAGTTCTACCTCTACATGGTGCTTCCGCCCAACGAAGGCCGCGCAACCGAACAGGTCTGGCTCCGCCACATGGCCAAATCCAGGTTGGAGCCCGCCGGCAAACCGGGCTTCTCTCCCGACAAACCGATGGAATGGGACTACAAAATCACTCCTATCCCCAGCGGCGATCCCACCTACCCGTTCGGCTACCTGCGCCAAATCAAATGACGAGGGTCCATGACTGATACCCAAACCACCGCCAAGCCGCGTTTGCGCGACCCGCTCGAGGTCGTTTATGAAGACGGCCGTCGCGAATCCATCATCGTCAAGCGGCTGTCGAACACCGACATGATGAAATGGGTCGACCTCGGCTTCGACAAGCAATTCCTCGTCTTTCGCTCCGTCGAGCGCGCCACTGCGTCTTCCGTCCCCTCCACCGGAGGGGATCAAGGGCTGGGTCAACCCTGGTTCGATTCCCTCACCCAGGACTCCGCCTTCGGGGTGGTCGAGCGCGCCCTCGCCCTCAACCATTCCCCCATCGAAAAAAAAGTCATGGCCGCGGTCCTGGAGAACCTCCAATCGTGGTTGTCGCTGATGCCACCGAATTCCTCCGTGCCCGCGGCCACCGTGTCGACGAGCTGACCGATTATGAACTCCAGGACGCTTTCGACGCCGCATTCAAAAATTGGCAGCACGGCCTGGTCGAAGCCGCCTTTTACACCGGCCTGCCATGGGTAACCAAACCGCGCGACTGGAAAAAATACTGCGATGAACTTCATAACGCCATCGAAGGCCGCACGACCGCAAATACTGCCGAACGCCTCCTCGGCAGCTTTCTCCGGCAAGGCGTGCCCCTCTCACATTGAGCCACGGCGCGCCCAACCTCTGAACCACCATGCCCGGCAATAACATCGCCGAAATCGTTCTCCGCGTCACCACCGAGGGCACGCAAAACGCCCAGATGATGGCGAGCCAACTAAATCAGGTCGATCAGGCCGCGCGTCAACTCACCACGTCCACGCTCTCCGCCACGACCGCGCAACGGGCCTGCACCACGGAAGTGGGGCGCACGCATTCGCAACTGGCAAAGCTCCTTCAGGATTGGGGCGACCTCGAACGGCAGGTGGACCATTTCTCGGCCACGACGCTGCGAAATTTCTCCACGACCTCGGCCCGTGCGCTGACGGAATGGATCGAAGGGTCGGGCAAAGCCCGTGATGCCTTCCGCGGGTTCGTTACCCAGGTCATCGAGGGCCTGATCGAGATGGTCATCCAACAGGGCATCGCCCACGCCATCGGCCTGGCGCAAACCCGCGAAGCCGGGGCAACACAGGCAGCCACGAACGCGCAAATTACGGCCAGCGCCGCGCCCGCTGCCGCCACCCAGGCCGCTGCCACGTTCGGCGCCAACGCCGCGGGCGTCCTCGCCGTCGTCGCCGTCATCGCCGCCGCGGTCGGCATTCTGGCGGCCACACGCCACGCCGCCGGCGGCGTGATCCGGGGACCGGGCAGCGAGACGAGCGACTCGATCCCCGCCTGGCTCTCGCACAACGAATACGTCCACACCGCCGCAGCCCACCGCTATTACGGCACCGACGCAATGGACGCAATCAACACCCGCAGTATCCCACGCGAGGCGATCCATGCGGCGATGAGCCACCGAACGTTTGCGGTGGGAGGCGCAATCACACTGCCCTCATTCGCTGCCGGCGGATTCGTCCGCAGTGGCAGCAACGGACCCGTCAACGTCGATGTCGGTTCGCCCAACGTCCTTCTCGGCATCGGCGACGCCGAGATTGGGCGCATGACATCCACGAGCGCTTTCCAAAAGTCCTTTTTCGACAGCCTGGCCAAAAACGCCGTCCGCACCACCCGTATCGTCACCCGCAACGGAGGCCACCGCGCCGAGTCATGATTGCCGGACTTACAATTCTGCCGTTTCGGGCGAACTGGAAGGACGGGGTCCAGTTGCGATCGAATTTCGCGACGAACATTTTCCAGTCGACGGCCGGATCGCAGACGCGCTCTTCGCAACGGGATTACGGCCAGCGACAGATCCGGTTCCGGTTGTTGCCGTACCAGGATTTTCGTCGGCAGTGGGACGCGTTTCGCGAAGTGAATCCGCCGGGGACACTGCTCGGTGTTCCGCTGTGGAGCGAGCAAGGGATCGTGTTGACGGCGAATGCGGCCAGCGGGGCGACGACGCTCACGGTGAACAACGCGGCGGACGTCGACTGGCGCGGGTTGGGAGTATTGATATCGGCCACGCCGACGACGGCAAGCGGGACGCTCGCCCTACAAGTTGAGGGGTTCAACATCCAGAGCCTTTCGGGCAACACCATCACGCTGGCGGCTGGATTGACCAATGCCTTCAATGCCGGCGATGAAGTGCTGCCGCTGATGTTGGGGCATCAGCTCGCGGATTACACCGACGACGTGCTCTCGCCGGAGATCAGCGAAGTGGAATTGACGTTCGATGAGAACCTGAGCGGCCTCGGTAGCGTGAGCTTCGCAACGCCACCGACATATCCGACGCACCTCGGGCTGCCCGTGCTGCCGCTGATCGCCGAATGGAGCACGACGCCGAAAGGCAAGATCACACAGAACGCGCACTATCTCGTGCAAGGGCTCAACGCCGAATCGATCGGGATTCTCCAGGCATACGTGCGGCAGGGGATCGCGCAGCGGGTTGGCATGGACGGCCGGGCGGACCGGGCGTTGGTCTGGCAATTCTTTCACGACCGCAAGGGACGCTGGGACCGGTTCTGGTTGCCGGCGTTGAAGGACGAATTGAAACTCGCCGCCAATGTGGGCGCCACGGACACGACACTGGAACTCCAGAACTACGCGCTGTTTGCCGAGCGGTACGGGCTCGGCGCGGACCTGCGGATGGCCATCTTCATCACGGACGGCTTTAACTGGTGGACGCGCCAGGTCATCAATCTCTCCGGCGGCACGAACCGCATCACCATCGATGCGGCACTCGGCACGGCGCTCAATATGAATGCCTGCCAGATCGGGATGCTGACGCTCGTGCAGTTCGCCGCGGATGATTTGGTGCTGGACCTGCAGGCGCCCGTCGTCGGCACGGCCACACTGGCGTTCACCGAACTGGAAAAGGAATACGCGGAAGTGATCGCGGCCGGCAGCGGCGACGCCAGCGGCACGCGGGTCGGACAGGAGCTGGTGGCGGGATGAAAATGATGGACGCCCGACCCACCCCTTCCGCGTTGCTCCTTCCCCTCCTTGGAGGGGACGAAAGGGGTGGGTTGCCCACATGAGAACGGTGCCTCTCGCCTGGACCGCATTGAAAATGATGGACGCCCGACCTACCCCTTCCGCCTTGCTCCTTCCCCTCCTTGGAGGGGACGAAAGGGGTGGGTTGCCCACATGAGAACGGTGCCTCTCGCCTGGACCGCATTGGAGACGGCGCGCGAGCGCCAGGTCGCGCTGCTGTTCCATATCTGGATCTGCCGCGATGCGTACTCGAATGGGTCGACCGCCGGCAAGGTGACGCCGCCGGTCGGCTGGGGTTCGTGGACGTACTCGACCGGCTTCCAAGGCAACGTGAATTTCACGGACGTGGCCAACTACGCCCAGGACTGGCAGTCGGCGAATTCCGGCAACCCGATCACGCGCACGTACGCGCCCGCGGCCATCGAGTTCGATGCGAGCCAGGTCTTCCGCAAGGAGGACACCACGCTGGACCCGCACGACATCACGCTGCAGGTCGATCCGTCGCTGGAGCCGTTCGCCGATTACGTCAACCGCGCCTGGCCGCTGCGATTCGGGATCACGATCTACAAGGTGCACCGCAACGGCAATGCGGTCGCCACGGTCGATAACGGCAGCGGCACGCAGGTGCCTGTGGTGGACGTGCTGTTCGTCGGCTACCTCAATGCCGATGACACGCTGGAACTGAACTCGGCGGGGTTGGAATTGACGATCGATCCGTCGACGGCTACCGGCGGGGCCAGGGCGAAGCTCACGACGCAGTGGGACCACGTGTTCAAGAAACTGGACCGGCTCGTGCCGCGCCCGGTGTTTTCCATCCAGTGCCCGAAGATGGTGTACTCGACCGGGTTCGGCGCGGCGGTGGATTGCAATGCCGATATGCCGAGCAACCAGGTCACGGGCACCGTGGCCCAGATGAACGGCATGGTCATCTCGGCGATCGAATGGGGCGCGCTGCCGAACGCGTTTTTCGCCCAGGGCATGATCGTCTACGCCGCCATTGATCCCGTGAGCGGGCTGGAGTTCACGTTCACGTTCGACGTGGTCGCCAGCGCCCAACGCGGGTCGAGTCCGACGTATGGCGACCTGCAGATCATGGGCGTGATCGGGACGCCGCCGCTGGTGACGATCGGGACGATTGTCCAGGCATACAAGGGCTGCAACCGGAACCGCAACGACGGCACGACAAACAGTTGCATGCTCGGGTTCATCCCGGCCGGGACCATCGCGGCGCTGCCGGGGACGTTCAGTCCGGGAACGCTGCGCGTGTCACTGGAGTTGTTCCAGACGCCGAGCGGCGGCAGCAACGAACAGAATCCCGCGAGTTGCTACGTCTACATCACGGCCACCGAGTTGTGGATCATCTACAACCGCGACAACGGGAACCAGATCGGCAACATCGCCATCGGCGTGGCCAATGGCGGGTCGGGCACGCCGTTCGATTCCGCCAGCTCGCCCGCGCTGGCGTGGACGGTGAAGGGCAGCACGATCGTGTCGAATCAGTTCCCGCTGGCCAACGCGTCGGCGTCGGGTCCGCCCGCGCAGACGGGCTATCACATTTCATTGACCGACAGCGGCGCCACGACGCAGATCACCCAGAAACCGACCGCCGCGAACGGTTACACGGCGATCATCAAATGTCCCGGCGGCTCGCCGGCGAATTTCGATTTCACGCTGGGCTGGATCGCCAACACCGGCACGCCGGTGACGATCGGAAATTTAAGCAATTTCGGGGGCGCGGACATCCCGATCGAGCACCCGAGTTTGGAGACGGCGAACCAGTAAACCAAACAACCAAGGAGAACGACAAATGAGTTGGAGCATCAAAGTGGTGGGTAAGAAAGCGGACGTGGTGGCAGAGGTCAAGCGCCAGCTGCAAGGTTCAAAGGACGTAGCGGACTTCATCGTGGCGCACGTCGAGGCCTGCTGGCCTCCGTCGCCCGGCGGGTTCCAGGAGGCAATTCTCGTCGAATCGTGGGGCCATCATGGAGGCGGTATCGGCAAGTTGGAGATCACGCCGATGCAACTTGCGCCGACAGCTCCCGTCAATCCAGCATAACGACAGAGATCCTTCGACGAGCTCAGGATGACGACCAGAAAAACAAATGAGTAACCGTCTTCCATATTTCCACACGCCCGAGCGCATCGCGGCGCTCAAGGACCAGCTCGCGAAATGGCAGACGACCCGCTGGCGGCATTCGGGCACGCACCCGAACGAGATGCGGTGCGGGATCTCGGGGGATTGCCTGTTCTGGGTGGTCGCGTTCAAGGCGATCGGCGCGTTGCCGCAGCACCTGGTGATTCCCGATTATCGCAAGATGGAAGCGGCCGGGGACAAGATGGCGTTGTTGCGGCTGCGGATCATGGAGACGGGCCGGGCGGAGATGGTCATGGAAGAACCCACCCCTGCCTCCCCTCCTGCGAGGGGACCGAAGGGGTGGGTGAACGCCGGGCTGCAGAACATCGCCCAGGCTCTTTCCCCTCCTGGGAGGGGACCGAAGGGGTGGGTGCCGATGGCCGGCGACGTCCTCCTGTTCCGCAACGGGATGTCGGGCGTGCACTGCGGCCTGGTGATCCGGCCCGCGCCGATGCATTTCTTTCACCTGAGCCAGAACGGCGCGCTCGAAGAACCGTTCAATCAGTCGCACTGGCTGGCGAGCCTGGCGTTCGTGTACCGGCTGATGGAGGAGCAACCCACCCCTTCCGCTTCGCTCCTTCCCCTCCAGGGAGGGGATAAAGAGGTGGGTGTCGCATGAGCCTTTTAGCCGCACCCTCGACACCAGCCAATGCGTCGCGGCGGATGGCCAACTCGTCGCGGATCGCGTCGAACATCCTCGGCACGCCGGTGCCGGTGTTGTGGGGGACGCGGGACCTCTCGGGCACGCTGGTGGCGTGGACGAATCTTTCGTACAACTCGGGCGGATCATCGGGCAAGGGCGGCGGCGTGGTGTCGGCGGGCGACCGCTACTACCGGACCTTCGCATTGTGTTTCTGCCTGGGGCCGTGCGACACGATCAATTCGATCTGGTACGACAACCAGATGATCTGGCAGGGGCCGGTGTCGATCGCATCGGCGCTGGCGACGGCCAACGCGATCCAGGGCGCGGGCTCGGTGATGCTCACGGACAATCCGCCGACGACGTCGACGCCGGGCATCAGCCCGATCCCGGTCAACAACAACCGCGGCACGATCTGTTTTTATTTCGGCACGGACACCCAAACGCAAGACCCGTTCCTCGCGCAGTTCATTCCCAACGCCCCATTCTTTCGCGGGATGGTCTATGCGGTGTTCCACGGTCCGCGAACCGTCTCCAGCGGCAAGTACTCGCAACAGGGGTTCCGGATCGGCAGCGCCGACACGCTCGCCCAGATCGCGATCAATGTGACCCGGATTCCGCCGGAGCCGACAGGCTCGGTGTTCTCGGTCGCCACAACGCCGGCCCCCGCGCAAATCGTCACCTGCGCGGCGCGGATCTCCGGCGTTTGGGACCGCGGCCCCGCTGCGACTCTTACCGTAACGGCCGGCGCTGACGATGGCCACCTCTCTGTAACGGCGTCCTCGGCCAGCGGCGATACGGCGGTCTCGCAGGCGGCCAACGGCGTGGAATTTGAGGCGCTGCCTTACTTCTACGTCACGCTGACATGGCCATCGAGCTCCCAGCCGGTGCTCCCTTCCGGGGTAACGATCGGGTTCAACCTGGCGATCAACGGGACGACCATCACCAAGATTGTGTCGAGCCCGACACTCGCGCTCGATGTGAGCATTGCCGGATGGAGCGGAAGACAGAACGTGCTGTACCAGATCACGGTCACGCCGGGCATCGATGACACCGCGGTGAACGTCGAAGCGGCCGTAATCGCCGGTGTCGACACGGTCGGGGGATCGTACCCATTGAACGGCGTGGCCTTTGCGGTCGGGACGCTCGGGTTGATGGTCACGCTCTCGTGGCAGACCGGCACGATCCCGCTCGCCGCCGGGCAATCGGCCAGCTTCGAGATCGTTGTGAGCGCCAATGCCGCCGCCGGCAACCTCGGCGCCAATCCGGGCGCGATGGTCTATGAGTTGTTGACGTCCACCGTCGCCGGGTTCGCGCTGAACCCGGCCATCATCGATGAGACGCAGTTCGGCGCGTTCGCCGGGCAGGCCAACTATGCCGGGCTGAATTACATGACCACCGAGAAAGCCGATGCGCGCGGCTTGATCCAGGACATCTTGAAGAACGTCCAGGCGGCGCTGACGATCTCGAACGGACTCATCGCGCCGCGGATGATGGGCTATCTGCCGGGCACCTTGACGACGATCGCGCAGACCCTGGACGCCGACGACGTGATCGGTTACAAGATCCGGCCGGGCGCGTGGTACGAACTCCCGCAACACCTGTCGGTCAAGTACCGCGATTCGGGCCGGCTGTTTCGCGACACGGTGTGTTCGCTGCCCGGCGCCGGCAGCGTGGGCAACGACGAGAAAGCCATCGAGATCGATCTGCCGATGGTGACGGACCTGCTCACGGCCCGCGTGATCGGGTTGCGGATGATGGCGCTGGAGCAGTTGCCGAAGAAGCCGGACACGCTCATTTGCGGACGCGGGGCGTTCCCGATCCAGTTCGGCGACATCATCGCCCTCAACAATCCGCGGATCGGCACGTTGCCGGCCTCGTTTAATTATCAGCCGGGCAGTCCGCTCGTGGTGCTGGCCGTGCGCGAACACGGTCCCGGCGACGAAACGATCGAGCTGGATGTCGCGCCCGACGTGTTCGGGTATCTGCCGGTGAATTCCACGGCCACCGGCGGCGGAGGCGGCGGTATCCCGGCCGGGCCGGCGGAGCCGTACTACGCGATCTCGGTCCAGGGCGCATTCGAGTTCCCGTACGACTGGGACCCGTCCGTCAGCCGGTTGTTCTGCCTGTTTGCGGCCAGAACCGATCCCGATGCGCAAGGGTTCACGCTCTGGGCCTCGGATGAATCGCCGCCCGTGGATTACTCCGAACGCGATACCGACGCGCTGTTCTGCGCGGGTGGCACGATCCAGGGGTTCAATGCGCCGCGGTTCACGATGGACCGCACGGCGACGATTCAGTTCACCGCGGCGAGCCAGGACATCGATGCCTGGCAGAGCGTGTCCGACACCGGCTGGCTCGGTTATCAATTTCTCGTGCTGCTGGGCGGCAGCGGGCTGGCGTTGCTCTATGCCGCGAAGAACCTCAATTACCTCGGCGATAACGAGTGGGAGATCGAGGGACTGTGGGGACCGCTCAGCGACACGATCGGCGGCACGGTGGGAACCGACGTCTGGGTGTTCGCTCTGCAGCCGCCCTACGACGTGCCGGCGCAGCCCAGCGAGGTCATCGGCGTCACGATCAGTTTCAAGGGCATACCGTTTGGCAGCCGATTGAGCCCGACACTGGCCGCGGCAACGGCGGCACCGGTGACCGTCGCCGGCCGCTCGGCTTGTCCGCGCGCACCGGTCAATCCGAACGCGAACGGCCGCGGCGCGAACATGTTCCCCTCCTACGGAGGGGCAGGGGTGGGTAATGACATCGCACTCGCGTGGGACCTGTGCAATCGCGGGTTCGGTTTTGGACAGGAGACGAACCCGTGCGAGTTCGATCCGGGCATCCAGAGTGAGGTTGCGCAATGCCAGGTGGACGTCGTGGTCGGGGGCACGGTGGTCAAGACGTACACCGTCAGCACGCGCGAGTTTGGCGGCACGGGCATCACATCGGGCACCATCACGGCGCAGACGTTTCCCATATCGAGCACCGCGACCCTGCAGCCCGGCGACCGCATCAGCGTCGTGCGCGCCGCCGATCCCGCCGGCACGGAGTGGTTCGGACGCGTCGCCACGATCAGCGGCAACCAGGTCACGCTCGTCAGCCCGTTGTGCGTCATCCCGAGCGCCGGCGACACCTTCAACCGCTACGAGTCCTGCGGATTCGTCTACACCGCCGCGCAGAACCTGGCTGACAACGGCTCGCTCCCGTCCGCGATCACGTTCAACATCTACGGCTGCCTGAACGGCCTGCGTTCCCTGCAGCCGGCAACCATTACGGTGACAAAAACATGAACACGAATTTCCAGGGTGATCAATGAGCACCCTTGTCAATGGCACGGAAGATTTGGTCGGGCAAAACCTGACGCCGGCCGCGGCGTACGCGGTGGTGAACACCGCGCTGCAGAAGATCGCCCAGATGCAGGTGTATCCGCAAGACTGCCGATTCCCCGGCTCGGCCCACGCGAATGATATTCGCGACCCGCACGCGATCCCGTTCCAGCGCCAGCTCGTGCAGGCGGAGATCGTCGTCAACGGCGACGCGCCGAGCGGCGGCTCGCTGGTGGTGCAGCTGTTGTTCGGCGGCGTGGCGCAGACACCCACGCTAAGCCTGAACGCGGGCCAAACCTACGTGTTGATCAATCTATCGAGCGACAATCTGGTCGTCGCCGCCAGCCAGGCGTGCGCGGTGGAAATCGTCACCCCGAGCGGGGCGAGCGATGTGGTAGTGAAACTCCTCTTCCAATTGGTGATCCCATGAAACGCATCCTGATTCTCTGTTTGCTGTTTGTCATCCCGAGCTTGTCGAGGGATCTCTTCGCCGCGAATGATTACAACTGGCGGATCATCGTCGCGCCGCAGACAGGCGACGTCGAGCAGGTTGTGCTCGATCCGTCGCAATGGTCGCTGACGCTGACGAATTTCCCGACCGGCGTGCGCCGGGCCACGCTGGAATTCACCGGCTCGGGCGGCAGCTACACGCAAACGGTGGTACAGGCGGCGGGATCGGGCTGCATCGACGTGACCTACATCTCGGGATCAGCCACGTACATCATCGGCGTCGATACCAATTGCCTGGTCAACGCGGGACTCGCCAACACGGGCGATCTGACCACGCTGTCCAACTACCTCGCCAGCGCGTTCGCCGGCAGCGGCGTGACGAATGGCCTGGCGACCGTCGTCTTCGTCGACAACCTCAGCAACTATCTCGCGGGCGTGATCGCATCGAGCGGTTCGGTGCTGGTGCCGGAGCCGGGCGTGTTGCTCACGTCGCAAGGCGCGGGCACCAACGGCATCGGCGCGGATTTCTCGCTCGTGGTCTCCAACCAAATGACGGGCGTGCAGCTCAACGGCGGTCCGGTGGTGTCGACGGGCGACACGACGGACTTCTACCCGCTCGCCGGCAATCCGGCCGGATATCTCACGTCGGTTGGCGGGTACACGAACGGGAACGTGGTCGCGCCTGGCTACATGATCACGATGGCTTCAGCCGGCGCGAACACGCAGATCGTCAGCGCGACTTCCAGCACCGTCAACGCGCAGAGCAACAACACGTATGCGACGGGCACGACGCAGTACCTGTATCACCTCAACGTCGGAGGCAGCGAAACCGTCAGCAACAACTTGACCGTGCTTGAGCAGATCATGGACAGCGGCTCGCTCACTGTCAGTTCGGGCGGCACGATCAGCGGCGGATTGCTCGTCAATGGCGGCGAGATCATCAACGGGACGGCAACACTCAGCGGCAATGCAACGGTCGGCACCAATCTCACAGTCGGCGGGAATGCCTCCATCGGCGGTTCATTGACGAGCGGGAACCTGGCGGGCGGGACCGGCTATCTCGCGGCGAATCTGTCCGGGTTGCTCGGCACGAACCAAATCACATGGCCGCTCGCGGGAAATTCCGGCACGTTCGGCGCGGCGAACACGTTCATCGTGTTGCATCTCAACAACGGCGTGATCGATTCCATCGCGACGGCGACGGGACCGGCGTCGGGCGTCTCAACGAACGCCGTCAGCGCCATCGAGAATGCCAACAACGGCACGTGGTGGAACAACGTGCTCGCGCTGATCCTCACGAATTTCAGCGACATCGGCGTCAACGGCCAGACGAACATTGTCGGGTTCAACAACGCGCCGTTCGAGACGGTGCAGCTATTCCAGGGCGGCACCAATTTCACCGTCCACGGTGCGACGCTGTCGTTCACCAACGCGAGCACGCAGGGACTTGGCTTCGCGTTGACCAACGGCGGGACACTGACCGTCAGCGGGACGATCAGCAACCTGGTAACGGCGTCGAATCATGCCGGGAACACGAACCAGTACTTCGGGATCGGAACCAACTCGGTGCGCGGGAGCGGCTACTCGGGCCTGGATATCCAGACGTACAGTCCGAATTCCATCGATACGATGTGGGACCTGAACGTCGGCGGCGGGGCGAACAGCGCCGAGGACATGGGGTTCAACAATTATCTGAATCAGGTGAACTACAACCTGGCGTCCTATTCGTCGCAGTACGAGCAGGACTTCTGGATAGGGCTCGGCGTTGCTCAGTTCGGGGTTTTTGAGTGGCGACCGCAGTTCGGGCATGTGGGGATTTCGTACCAGCCGCTGCAGACGCCGTCAGGAGGTCCGGGCACCTATACGGCTGACAAAACGTTGACCATCGATTGCGGAACAATCTGGACCGCTGCCGAGGGGGCGTACACGAGCTACACAATCGGCTCGGGCATCGTGATCGATCAACTCGACGCGGACGCGGAGCACTGGTGGTATTTCGGGAACAACACCAATGACTTTGGGGTGACGGTCAAAGAGGGCGCCGTACGGGCAGGTTACAACTGCACGAACAAGATCCAAAACAGCGACTGGGTGCGTTTGGCCGTGTTCGACAACGGCACATGGCCGGCCATCGGCTACCTGGGCGTTGCGAGCAACATCGACATCGCGGGGATCTTCTTCACGACGGGCTGCTCCAGCAACACGGCCACGGATGGGTTTAGTAGTCCCGCAACGGATGCGCGCCGGATCAAGACCAACACGTTTGTTGGATTCCTGTCGAACCGCAACGGGAATTTTGGTTCCTCAACGACGAACCTCGCGGCGATTTTGTTCCGCGACGAAACCAACGGCCTGGAGGTGCTCAGCGTCAGCACGAACAATGGGGAATCAGTCTGGCTCGGGCCGACGAACAATTTGCAGCAGACGATGCTGTCGGACGTGATCCAGGCGACCAATGAGCAGTGGCGGGTGATCAACGGGGTGACGAACTGGTGGTACGTGGGCAACGCCGGAACGGGGACGATACCATGATCCCGCGTCGCATCATCGTCCTACTGATTGTGCTGGCCACCGCGTTCACGGTCCGCGCCGCGGCCTGGAGCGTGAAGGTCTCGACCAACTCGCCCGCGCAGAACTCCTTTTTCACCGTGGGGACGTTCACGTCGCCCAACGGCTTCGCCGAGATTCAGGCACCGAATGGCGCGACGATTGCCGCGGGGAACGTTGTTACGATCACAAACGCGACGGCGGCGCTCAGCAACGGGACACTGACGATTACCGCGGCCATCGCGTCCAACAGCCTGGCGCAGATCGCGGGAATGTCCGCGACGAATCTCCCGATCAAACTCAACCTGGTGGGACAATGACCCAGCTCATTCAACAATCTCGATCCGTGTTTCGACGCGTGGCCACCGTGGTGCTTTGCGTGTGTCTTAGTGCACTCGGCATCAGCCGAATGAGCTGGGGCCAAACCCTCCTGTCCTCGATCACGTTGACGGGCTGGATTGTGGTGACGAATTCGACCGCGCCGAGCGGCGGCGGGACGAATTACGTGTACCCGGCCGGCGCGGTGTTCGTGAGCACGAACGGATCGCAGACGGCGCCATACACGAACTGGGCGAGCGCGTTCACCAATTTGAATTCCGTGAGCGTGAACCCGGGCGGGACGGTCGTCGTCGGCGGCGGGACCTACTCGCTCTCCAATTCATCCGGCTACGGCTACATCTCGCTCGTTGGCGGGACCAACGGCGCGCCGGTGACGTACATGATGGCGCAAGACAGCAGCCACAACGGGGCGGTGGTCATCAACGGCAGCGGGATCACGACGAATGCTTTCATGTACGCGCCGTTCTGCACGCTCAATGGCTACAACTCGGCGGTGCCATCGAATCAGGGGTTGGTGGTCTCCAATTTCCTGGGAGACTCGTTTATCATCGGCGGCGGGACGAATTTCACGCTGGAGTACGCGGCGCTGCACAATGCCATTCACGTGCTCGGGCCGCCGGTCGGGTTCCAGATGGCGTTCGTGACTCATTACCCACCAGCGAACATGACCGACGAGACGTCACCGGCGGCGGATTTTCAGGCGGTGATCCAGTTCGACAATTACTCCACGCCCACCAACACGGATTACCTGAGCAGCGCGTTCATCCACGATTGCTCGCTATACGCGTACCGGCTGGAGGCTCCGACCAACTTCATCAGCGGTACCTGCACGCAAAACTGGGGATACGGCGACGTGATCGTGGAGGGTTCGCCGCAGAACATGACGCTGTCGAATTGTTTCTTCGGGACGGTGCCAATCTACAAGTACAGCGGGTGCAAACACCAGGAGGCGCTGCAACTGGCCAACCAGGGTTACACGCGGGTGATGGACTGCACGTTCCGCGACCTGAGTTATTGCGGGGTTTTCGATCAGCCCACGGGCGGTTGGAGCGGCGGCAACTTGCAATTCTTCAACAACGTCTTCGAGTACACCGACTCGAACTACACCAACGGCTGTTGCTCGATCCCAATCACGTTCGATGTCTCCGGCAACACCGGCGGCGTGGTGTCGAATGTGCTCATCGCCAACAACACGATGGCCGGCGGCAACAACGGGATCACGTGCAACGGCGCGGCTGCGCAGTGGACGAACTGCGTTTGCGTGAACAACCTCCTCGTCAACAATCAAGGCATCAATCTAAATGTGAGTGGCGGGAACTCAAACAACTGGGCGTCACTCTATAACAAGGTCGAGGGCTGGACAAGTTGCACCAATGGCGGTTACGCCGGCTACCCCTATGGCGCCGAAACGGTGCCGGGCCAATTTGGGAATGCCGCCGTGTTATGTGCGGCCGTCGCCATGATACCCGCCAATCTCGCCGGGCCGGCGACGGCCAACGCCGTCACGTTCGCCTCATACTCGGCGTGGTCCACAAACAACAATCTCGCCCCAGCCTCCAACGACACAGGGGCCATCGGCAACGGCACCAACTGGCCCGCAAGCATTTTCACGGCGGACATCGTCGGCAACCCGCGCACAAACTTCAACGGCCGCTGGACACTCGGCGCTTACCAATACTGAGTCACGCATGCGCTCACGGCCTCCCCTACTCCAACGCCGTGAGTCGGGGTTCCAGCCAGTCGGCGACCGCCTTTCCGGAGATGATGAGATGCGACAAACCCAGCGCGTTGTATGAGTCCAGCCACAGTCGGCAGCCGGATTCTCCCGCGCTGGCGTCCCCCTGATGAAACATGATCTCGACGAACTTCTTGTCCTGCAACTCAAACGCGCTGACCTCGATGTTCTTGTATTGTCCCGCGGACTGCTTTCCATTCCTCGAATCCGATGCGATGGTCTCGATCAACTGAGCGACCGCCAGCGCGTTGGTGGGCTCCACCTCACAAGCCGTCTCCATGTGATTCAGGCGGCATTGAATGCGGATCGTCGCCTTCCCCGGTTCGACGACACCGGACACAACGACCTCAACACCCCCGATGCGGCTCTCGCACTCGCCAATCTTCGTCAGCAACCGGGTCGGCTGCGTCGGCCGCGCCGGCACGTTGGTCTGGGCCGCCGCCGTCCACACACCGCACAATAGAAAAACGCAATGCCGAATGGCCTGCTTCACTTCGTGTCTCCTCGCGCTTTGCACCCCGGGTCCGATGCACCGTCCGGGTCTGGCGCCGCCCCAGGTAAACAGCAGCTTCCATGCTCGCAACCCGCCGGCCGCCTGTCAAGGAATGGACGGTAGTCCCCGGTGCCGACTCACACCTACCAGGGCAACGGATCGCCCTTCAATTCCCGTTCCCAGAATGCGCGGATCGCCTGCACCAAATCGGGCTGCAACGTTGTGCCCGCCGCGGCGAAGTTGTCCTCCACCTGTTCGGGAGTCTTCGCGCCTGGAATCACCGTCGAGACTTCCGCGTGCGCCAGAACAAATCCCAATGCCGCGCGCGCCAGCGGCATCCCCGGTGGCAGCAACGTCGCAAATTGTTCCACCAACGCCGCCCGCCGTTCGATGATCTTCCGCGACCATCGCTCGCGCACGCCGCTGAATTGGCTGTCGGCCCGATACTTGCCGGACAACCAGCCCGAATCGAGCGGCACCTTCACAATCAGCCCGATGCCCGCCGCCTGTGCCACCCGAAACGCGGTCAGTGGTTCCTGATGGAACACGTTGAACAACACCTCGACCGCGCCGCACCGCGTGGTCTTCGCGACCGTCTCCAGCTCGCGACCGTGGTCGAGCGACACGCCGTACACGCGCAGCTTTCCTTCACTCTTGAGCTTCTCCAATTCCTCATACTGGGGCGCGCGTGCCCCATCCATGAGTTCCATCGGCGGATTGTGCAGCAGCAGGATATCGACATAATCGGTCTGCAACCGCCGCAGACTCGCCTCCAGGGACGCCCGAATTGCCGTCGGGTCGAAATTCGACGTGCCATCCGCTCCGTGGCCACACTTCGTGCCGATCCTGACGCGCGAGCGCACCGATTGGAGCGCCTCCCCGAGCAATTCCTCACTCCGCCCGTTCCCGTACCCCGGCGCCGTATCGAAGAAATCGCATCCCGCATCCAGCGCACAGTGGACCACCCGGTGAGCGTCATCGGTGCGGCACGTACCCCACGATGGATTCTGAAGTTGCCATCCGCCGAGACCAATCTCGCTGACCGATAAACCGGTTTTACCAAGCAACCGACGGGGTGTCGCTTTCATGGCATTGCCACTCTATTACAATGGATCGGTCGCGGCGACCCGGCAGGAAGCATTCCGGGAAATTACGCTTCGAGCGGGCCCAAACCACCGGATCTTTGTTGTCTTTGGCATCGGCTCTTCGCACGTGAACCGCGCCTCGACTTTCTTCTCCGTTAGGAGCGCAGGCTTTGTCGTGCCTGCCGACGGATCGCGCGGAGATGGCCGTAGCCGACGAGTTTGCGGCGCTGTTCATCCCAGAGGCGGAAGGTAAACGATTTGAAGCTGGAAACCAGCGTGATCGCCGGCACTGTGTGAAATAGCGGCTCCGCCTCGTGGCATCGTTCCAGATTGTAATTCGGAATCCGCGGGCTCAAGTGATGGATGTGATGAAACCCGATATTGCCGGAAAACCATTGCAGCACTTTCGGTAGTTTGTAGAACGAACTCCCCTGCAACGCCGCCGCGGTATAATCCCAGTCGTCACCCCGTTCCCAATAGACTCCTTCGAATTGATGCTGCACGTAAAACAGCCACACGCCCGCCGAGCCAGCCATCACCACCACCGAGAATTGAATGATCAGGTACGCCTTCCATCCGAACACCGCGCTCATGGCCACCGCCACGCTCAAGAGTGTCAGGTTCGTCCAATGCACCGAGTGCCGCTCGCGGGCGGCAGTGCCATTGGTGGGAAACCGCTGATGGATGAGAAACAGGTACATCGGCGCCAGAACGAACAACACAAACGGATTCCGCGCCAGCCGATAGGCAAACCGCTTCCAGCGCGAGGATTCGAGATACTCCTGCACGGTCAACGTCCAGACGTCGCCGCGGCCCCGTCGATCCAGGTCTCCCGAGCTGGCGTGATGGACCGCATGTTCCCAACGCCACAGATAGTACGGCGTGAACGTGAGCACGCCCGCGATGATCCCCCAAAAATCATTCGCTTTGCGTGATTTGAAAAACGAACCATGGCCGCAGTCGTGAAAAATAATGAAGACGCGCACCAAGAACCCGGCCGCCAACAGCGCCAGCGGCACCGTCAGCCAATACGACACGGACAAACTACGGTACATCAAATACCAGAGGACGGCGTAGGGAACCACCGAGTTCACGATTTGCCACGTGCTGCGCCACACCGAGGGTTCCTGGTACTTGGCGACCACCTCTTTCCAGGGCATCGCGTTCGCTTGGCGTTCGCTCTCTGTATGAACCAATGGATCGATCATGTTTGTTCTTTCCGCGGGATTACCCGAAAATGTGCAAGCAGAACGACCTTCCCCCAGTTCCGCCAGCAACATAAGCATACGCCTTTATCGCGCTGTCGGCAACATACTAATCAGAAATATCATGCCTACCGGGCAAAACACGGGGTCGAACCGATACGTTTTACCGGCAGGAACAACACACCGGTGTCTTCAAGCGTGCGCAGGCAACTGGCGACCAGACCGCGCACGAGGGTTTTCACGGCTGACAGAACCAATCGAGGGTCGCCCACGCTGCGAACCACTGCTGGACCTGCGCGGCGGAACTCTTCGCGGCGCTGCTGCGGGGCTCCAGCAATACCGCACAAGCTTTTCCCAACGTCGCGCCCCGCTGCAACGCGCGCAAAACCTGAAACTGTTCGCGCGCCAATGTCTTGTAATACACCGAGCATTTCATCCGATGAACAGCAATGTATTGGCGCTGCGGCTTTAAGCCGCGAACGGTCAGTCGCACGGTGTGTCGTTGATGAATCTCCACGGCGTTACTGGCCTCGCCGCGCAGGCGATCGTCGCCTTTCTTGGCGGCAAGGAGCAGGTCGTCGACGGGGTACTGGACTTCCAGCAGCGTGATGTAGGGCTGCAACCCAAGCCGGACCTTCGACGGGTTGCGGCCCAGCAGATCGTCCACGTGGACGACCGGTTTGGCGCCCTCGTCGAAGGCGACGATGTGGGCCCACTCCAATCGCACCATGTCCAGCGCCAGACGTTCGTGTGGCGCAATCCACTTTGGCTCGGCACGCAGGAATTTCTCCAGGCGACTGCCGAGATTGCGCAACGTGAAACACGCGGATGGATAGCGCGCGAGGTAGGCGCGGGCAAGGAGGTTGAATTTTCGCTCACCGATGACTGCGCGCAAGCCGGGATAATCGTCATAAAAACAATCGAGGATGCGGAACCAGTATTGACGGTTGTAAATCTCGAGGCGCTCGAAGGACGTGAGGCGGTCGTTGCGTTTGATGATGGCGTTGGCGATGGGCGTGGACGTTTTCTGCATCCGATCACCGGGCGCGAGCGACCGCATGATCACGCCGGCCATGAGCGCTTGCAGTTCGCCGAGCTGTTTGGCCGAGCCGGCCCTAGGCGCGCGCCGCGCTGTGCTCGATCTCATGGATGAATTGGTTCGCTTTGAGCGCCTCACGGTGGACCTCGTCGAAGGACGGGATGCTGTCGTCCCACTCCAACAGCGTCGCGGTTTTGCCGACCAGTTTGGTGGCGCGGGCGTACAACTGCCACACCGGGTCGAGCACGGGATGATCGTGCGTATCGAGAATGTACTTCTTGAATTTGGAGTGGCCGGCGATGTGGATTTGCGCGACGCGATGGTGCGGGACGTTGTTGACGTAATCGTAGGGATTGAAATTGTGATTCTTCGACGACACGTAAATGTTATTCACGTCGAGCAGGACCCCGCAGTCCGCCTGCTCGACGACCTCGGTGAGGAATTCCCACTCGGTCATCTCCGATACGTGAAATTCCGCGTAGCTGCTGACGTTTTCGACGGCAATCGGGATCTCGAGAAAATCCCGCACGGCCCGGATCTTTTGTGCCGTGACCCTGGCCGCCACGAACGTGTACGGCATGGGCAACAAATCGTGCGTGTAGCGGCCATCGACGCTGCCCCAGCACAGGTGATCGGAAAGCCAGGGGGTCTTGGTGCGCTTGACCAACGTCTTCAGCCTCTTCAGGTGCTCGCGGTTGAGTTTGTCGGCGGAGCCGAAATACATCGACACGCCGTGCTGGACGACACGGTATTGTTCGAGAATCTGGTCAAGGACTTCCAGCGGACGTCCGCCATCGACCATGAAATTCTCCGAGATGATCTCAAACCAATCCACAACGGGCTTGCGCGTGAGGATGTGCTGGTAATGCGGCACGCGCAGGCCGATGCCGATACCGTAATCGGTGAATGCGTTGAATTGGTTGGCGGGCATGATGTGAATGGGGGGCGGCTCACGCCGCCCCCCACCAGAATCACATAGGGAGTCGGCTGACTAGCTCGACTTGTTGGTGTTGCAACCGCCCTTGCCTTTGCAGGAGTTCTGGCCGTTGCAGCCATTGTCCCCGCTCTTGCAGCCGCCCTGGCCCTTACAGCTATTCTGGCCTTTGCAGTTGTGCTTGCCGTTGCTGTTGGTGTCGTCCAACTGTCCCCAGCTCGTCAGGCTCGTGCCCCTCGTGGCTGTGGTGGGCTGCTGGCCGGCATACGTCCGCGCGACCGCGCCGGTCATCAAACCGGCGAGGGCTGCGCCTGCGACCAATGCTTTCGTGGTCCTCTTCATTCTGTCTCCTCTGGTTGGGTGTTTGGTTTGTTCTGGGCCACCGTCCCCGTCACGCCACGGGGAACGGCATTCCGTTTACACTGCGGAAAATGGTTTGCGGGAGGGATAGGCAGGAAAAGTGTGGTGCGGAGCGCCGACCGTTTTGGAACAAACGTCGTTTCATGGCTTGCACGGGCATCGTCACCGGTCTCCCAGCATATTCATAGGATGCTTGTCAGGTCGGTTGGTTCCATTCATTTTCGTAAAACTCCACCGTACCCAAGACTACGGTTTGAAAGCCGATTTGGATTTAACGAGGCAACGGTACGCCCGCCGTGCCTCCACGACCGTAACTCACGCCATCGTGAACACTAGCCGGGCACCGCCCCGAAAGCAAACCGAAACGACGCGATTCGGTTACAATTACGCCTTTTTCTGGCCTCGAATTCGAGCGATCACCGCATCCAACGAGAAAACCCCCGGCCCGAATACCAGCACGATGATGGCTGTCAGCATGAAGAGAAACGGGGCGGCGGACACAAACGCGTCGGGATTGTTAAAGATCCCCTTGATCTTGTCGGAATCGGCGGTCACGTAGGCGATGATCATGGTGAAGATGAGCGGGACGGTGGCGATCCGCGACCCCAACCCAAGCAGCAAGAGCAACCCACCGAAACATTCGGTGCTGCCAGCGAGGACGGCGTTCAACTTCGGCATGGGAATATTAATACTGGCGAAGAAGCCGGCGGTCTTGTCCAGGTGCATCAGTTTGCCCTTGCCCGTGAGAAAAAACTGCCAGCCCCAATACAAGCGAATGATCAAGAGGAACGGCGATTGCAGTTTCGAGATCACACTCACCCATAACCGATAGAGTTTCGTCATAGAATCAGTGTCTCCTGTCCGACAATCCACCCGAGTGACGACCAGCATACAGGCAGCGCGGGACAATTTCAACCGGTTAGAAAGGACTACAGGATTCCGGGAAGGGTTCCGTTTGGATCGACGGTAGTGAGGCGACTCTGAAATTCCTCGCGCAGGGTCTTGAGCTGGTTGGGGGCGAACTGCTGGCGAATCTTGAGGACTTCGGTGCGCGCGAGGAGATCGCAGCGCTCGTTCCACTCGTGGCCGGCGTGTCCCTTGAGCCATTTCCACGTGATGCGGTGCCGGGCGGATTCGGCGTCGAGTTCCTTCCAGAGATCCTGATTCTTGACGGGCTGTTTCGTCCTGGTTTTCCAGCCGAGGGATTTCCAGTTCTTGAGCCAGTCGGTGATGCCGTTGCGAACGTATTGGGAATCCGTGAAGAACTCGACTTCGCAAGGCTCCGGCAGCGCGCGCAGACCTCCGACAGCGGCCTGGAGTTCCATGCGGTTGTTGGTGGTGGCGGGCGTGCCGCCGCTGAGTTCCTGGTGACGATCCAGCCAGACAAGAATGGCCGCCCAGCCGCCCGGCCCGGGATTGCCCTCGCACGCGCCATCGGAATACAGTGTCACCTTTTTCATGAGGTTGTCAGGATGCACGCAGCGTAACACGAAGGATGCGAAGTGGACACGAAGAATACGAAGGGCACTCGGACGCGGGGTGGATGTGGGGAAGTGGTTTCCCATCTATAGAGAGGTCTGTGATTGACCTCATTTTCTGAGAAGTGTAGGTTTATCGCCCGTGAGCGCTCCTTTGGAGAGTGACCCGAGACTCCTGCCGGACCCCGCGATATGCCGTACGAGGCCGCTAGAGTTCTGCCTGCTGTTGGAGTGTCTGGTGCCCTTGCCGTCACAATGCAAATACGCCGTGCCATTCGGGGATCAATTCGCCTGCGTGAACCCCGATTACGATCACGAGCTGACCGGCGATGATGGTCCGGGATAGGACGCAGCGGGCGATGTGGAATGGTCGATGGATGGGTGCGGAAAACGGAAGATGGCTGGCCCCCTGCCCCATCGGGCCTACCAAATGTAGAAACGGTGTTGAGGCTCGCCCCCAAGACACGCTTGCGGTTCCCGCCCGCCAGCTATTGGATGAGCGTGTTAGATTTTGGATCGGTCCATCCGTTGTAGAAGACAGCGCGGTCGTCCGAGCTCAGGTCCGCGCAACCGGTTACCAGGAGTGCGGACGACACGAGCAGGAGCAGAAGACACATTCGCATGGCGAACGCGGCGATGTTCTTTCCGTTTAACGATTGACGCATGTTGGCACCCTCTATCTATTTAGTAGACGCACGGGATGTGAACTTGGTTTCATCAAATTGGCACAGCCCGTGGCCGGTTTCCAGCAATGGGGAGGTGAGGCGGGGTCGGTTGAGGACGGGACGAGGGGCCGAAATCAGGAGTCAGAATTCAGAAGACAGAACACGGATGGGCGCAAAGACAGCGGCGTCCGGATCTCGAAATCGGGGTAAACTTCGCCCGGGTGTGACGGCGATCCAATGTTGCCGGGGTGAGACCTGTGCGCAAGACATAGTGCGCGTCGCGCCGATCCGGTCACTTCTCGCCTGACTGGGTTACCGTGAACATCTCACCGGCGATGGTCATCGTGCCCGTGAGAACGTTGGTGCTCGTGTTCGCCGGTATGGTGTACGTGACGGTTCCCTTGCCGATGTCGTCGCTGACCGGCGTGATCGTGATCCAGCTATTCGTGGTGCTGGCCGTCCACGCGCAGTCGTTGAAGTTCGGGGTCACCTTCACGGTACCTCTGCCGCCGGCGGCCTTGAATTTCGCATGCTTCGGGCTGAGCTTGAACGTGCAGCCGCCGCCGTCCTGTTTGACGGTGAACGTCAGGCCCGCAATCGTCATCGTGCCGCTCAAGGTTCCAGTGTTTGTGTTGCCGGGGACAGTGTAATCGACCTTGCCGTTGCCCGTGCCGCTGGCGCCCTCGGTGATCGTGATAAACGGATCGTTGCTGACCGCCGTCCAATCGCAGGGAATCCCGTAAGACTCCACCTTCACCGTCTTGGAATCGCCCTTTGCCGGGAGTGTGATACTCGTTGGGTTCAAGAGGAAGAAGCAGTCCAAGGAGGCGGCCTGGCTGACCGTGAACGTCTGCCCGGCAATCGTCATCGTGCCGGTGCGCACGATGTAGTCTGTGTTAGAAGCAACCGTGTAGCTGACGGTCCCGCCAATTGAGCCGGTGGTTTCCGACAGGATCGCAATCCAATCCGCACTGCTGCTCGCGGTCCAGACGCAGTCAAGCGCATCGGTCACGGTTACCGTGCCGTCGCCGCCGCCCGCGTCGAAGGACGCGTTGGTTGGCAGAATCGAGGAGCTGCAGAGGAAGTTGGCTACCAGAGTACCATCCCCTGTCGCCGTGAACGTGTAGTTTGACGACGTGCCAACCACCGCCCCGCCTTCCGTCCAGTTCACAAAGCTGTAGCCCTCACTGGGCGCGGCGGAAACCGTGACGCTCGATCCGCACGTCACCGAGCCGCCGCCGCTGGCGATGCCCCCCTCCACCGGTGAACTATCCGTGTTAATCAAGACATTAATCACTTGGGTGAAGTTGGCCACCAATGTCGCATTGGCGACCGCCGTGAAGGTGTAGTTCGGCGATGTACTCACGGAAACGCCGTTTTCAGTCCAATCGGAGAAATTATAGCACTGATTCGGCGTCGCGGTTACGGTAACATCCGCCCCGCAGTACACGGTGCCACCGCCGCTCGTGCTGCCACCGCCAGACGGAGCGGAACTCGTGGCAATCGTGTCCGCGCAGGTGAGGGCAGCGATCAGGCTGCCTCCGTTGGGCGTGCCCCAGCCGGTGCAGAGGTCGTAGCCGGCGACCGCGAAGAACTGATCGGGACTGCAGGTGGTGGTGTTATTGCCGGTGGTGATATCGTGGAATGCCGACGTGTAGTTCGCCCCCGTGCCGATCCTGTAGATGGCCGGGTTGAGAAAACCCACAGGGGGTTGACCGTACGCCGCGGCTTGCTGATTGACCAGGGCGATAAAGCCCGCCCACAGCGGCGTTGCAAAACTGGTGCCGACGCCTGTTTCCTGCTGGCCATTGTCGGCTTCGAAGGCAACGCTATCACCAACCATGGCAACATCCGGAATGTTCCGCATGGTCGTCGATCCCTGGTTGGCGGACATACTGATGCCCTGTTGATAACTCGGAATGGAGTAGCTGGTGCTGATCCCGCCGCTGCTGGCGGAACAGGTATCGCAGTTGTGGCGGGAACAACCGTCGTTCCAGACGGTTTCCGACACCCAATTGCCGCCCGGACCGGTAGTCGTCAACGTTGTCCCGCCGACTTGCGTGATATACGGGTCATCCGACGGAAACTCGGCGGCTGTCGATCCGGTATAGGCGCCGGTGTCTCCCGAAGCGTCGAAGAATGACTGTCCCTGTGCCGCCAGTTGCTGAAAGAGTTGGTCGACCGTCGCGTCGGGGCCATCAACGCCAAAGGACCAGGAACAACTGAGTTGCTGGGCCTGATTGTCCGAGGCCATTCGACTCAGGACGTCGTTCGCGAAGCCATTCGGGCCGGCTTCATAGACGATGACCTTGGATAGTCCCGGTGCCATGGAAATCGACATCTCGATGTCCAGGGCCACCTCGCCGTTGCCGCTGTTGGGACCGGTGGTCGGGACCCCGTTAAACCCATCCAGCAACACATTGTCCAAGGGGACGCTCGGCAATCCGGTCTGTGTCTCATACGTCGCAATATCGTTGGGATAGTAGCCATCAAACTCAACCAGTCCGACCACCTGGCGGGCACCGGTGAGATCGGTGACGCCCGGGAGATATGCGGCCCTGAAATCGTAACCCATGTACGCGCCGCCCGGCCCCGAGCCGGCGTTTGGCGTCGCGGTCTTCGCCTTGCGCGTGGGTTTTCGGATGAGCTGCTTCGGATGCGGCACGGCGTAGTTGTTCAGGCCTCCGATGTTCAACACTGGAACAGCCAGATCGAGCGAGGGCTCGACGTCTGGCGCATAGAACGTGCGGGCTTCCGTCGGGTGCTGGTAAACGCGCATCGTCAAATGGAAACTCTTCTCGATATTCGCCACGGAGCCCTTCACATCCAGCAGGACGCGATTGGGATGCCTGCCGGTCACCGTCAAGCCGTTGGCCGTCACGAAATCAATGAGAGTCTGGTAATCCTGTTCTGTCGGGCCGAACCGTTCTGCGAACTCCTCCGGCGTCAGATACTGGCGGTATTGGGGACTTGCCGGGTCGTAAAGATGCTGGAGGAATGTTTTGAGGACTTCTTGGTGACGCAACGGCAACCCAATTGCCAAATTCAAGCGATTTGTCGTTGGGAGCTGGCCTAAGGGCTGCAGGCTCCGGTTCGTAATCACCGCTGGGACATGACCACGCAATACCTGCCGTTCAGCGGCCCCCGCAAGCGTTGTGAGCGCGAGGAGCAAAAGCAGTGCGGCGACAGGGGGAGAAAGAAACGCATGTAGCGTGGAGTCAGTTGGCGCAGCCTCGACTGGTTCCTGTCGGTTGCGTGGTCGGTTATGTACAGAGTCTCGCATCTCGCCTCAGCCCTTTAGCATAGCAGAACGTGGCACGCCATGCCAAGTGGCGCACTGCCCCATGCTCAGGCAGGATGGGTCCCGTTGACTCAATCAAAAAAGACACCGGACGGGGAAGTGAAGCGAGCCCCGCCCCCCCGAGGCGGGGGCTCGCTGAGGAGGAGTGTTTATGCGGCATGGCGGCGGCCCTCGCGTAACTGTCGGCGGATGAGTTGGAGTTGGCGGTTGATCGCCTCGGTGAGTGTGATCGGGTCGAGTGTGGCCTGGAGTTGCCACAAGCGCTGGCGCTGCTGTGCCGAGAGCCCCGGCCAGGCCAATAACCGTTGCGCCGGTGTCTGGGGTCGGTCGTAGGTCTTGTGGACGCGACTGCCATGGCGTTGCTTGGTGTGCAGCTTCATGATGGGCTGAAAGAAGTTCTGCAGCAGCCGCCAGTCGCGGCGATAGAGCTGGTGGACCCGGGTCACCAGATCGGGCTGGTCATAGCGCGCATAGCCCAGGAGCAGGCGCACCTTGATCCAATTCTTCTGCTCGACGTGGGCGTTGTCGTTCTTGTGGTAGGGGCGGCTGCGGGTGAACTGGACGGGCTGAGAGCGCCGCTGGAAGTAGCGCCACAGGGCGTGATTGAGGAATTCACCGCCGTTGTCGGCATCGAAGCCCAGCAGCGGGAAGGGCAGTTCGCGCTCGATTTGACGGGTTTGGGCCAGCACGGCGGTGGCGCTCTTGTTCCAGATGGCGGCCTGCTCGGTCCAACCGCTGTAAATATCGGTGTCGGTGATGCTGCGCATGAAGTCGCCGGCGGTGCGATCGCCGCCGTGATCGACCGTGTCGGCCTCCAAGTAGCCCGGCCGATCGATATCCCCGCTTTCGCAGCGCACCGGGATCTGCGTGCGCAAAACTCGACCGGGTTTGGTTCCGCCGACGCGTTTGGTCAACTTCAGCCGCGACGGCGCCAGTAAGCGGTCCAGCGTCGGTGCGCTGACCTGATGGAGGTTGCGCCGCAGCTCTGCGCCCAGGACGCCGTGGCGTCGCTCGTAGGCCGGTAGCCACAATGGCAGCATCGCCACCAAGCGCTTGCCGCAGGGGTAATCGCCCAGCTTCCAGATCGCCGCAATCACCTGCAACTCCGCGGCTCCGTAGCGCGGGCGGCTGCCGCCGCGGCGTCGCCCGCGGGGACCGGGCCGGTTGCCGTTGAGCAACTTGATGGCGTACTTGCGTTCATAGCCGCCGACCGAACACAGTTCGTTAATCAGGTTGCGTCGATACTGCGGCCCGGCCCCCCGGGACTTGCGCCGCAGCCTCTCGACGACCTCTTGACGACTGCCAATGCTCATCTTCTGCATCCCTCCGGCGTGGGTGTCTTTTTGACTGAGTCAACGATATTCTCCCCCCACCAACACCACACCCGCCCGGGTGTCTTTTCATTTGAGTCATTTCGGGAGGGACTTTACGGTTAAAACTTTCTCGACTTTGTTCTGGCTAGCCGTTACACTGAAGGTGTTCTTTGACAAGGTCAGAGCAGGGGGTCGTAAAAAAGGTCCTTTTTGTGAAACGAACCGAAGCAACTGACCTGTAAAATAGGTCCGTAATAGATTGCGCGACAGCGGATTACGAAAAAGAGATTCGCGAAAATCGGTTGGGTTCGTCCCCCTCTAAATTGGCTTCGCTTTACTCCCTCGGGGGGAGAGAAGTCGAGAAGGAACCGGGGCAGCGTGAGGCCTTGGTGGCCAACGTGGTCTACGCTAACGCTCCGATGCGATGGTTGCTTCGCCTCCGCCCGGCACAAACTCTAGGCTGGGGGTATCGGAGGCGTGGGCGCTGGCGGGGCTGGCGGGAAGACGTCGTAGTGCGGGCCGTATTGGGCAAGGTAGTAGAGCGAGTAAGATCTCATGAATGCGAGCAGGGGCAGGAGCAGGACGGTGCCGATGTAGGGAATGATCACCAGGCAGCAGGCGATGCAACACGTGACGACGAAAGCCGCGAGGACGATCATGATGACGAGCATGCCCAACACGATCTGGAACAGCAGGTAGACGATGAACCGGCCGATGTTGAGCGAGAGCAGGCTGAGGAATTCGGACCACGCGCCGAGGCATTTGCTGCCGCGCAGAAACATGATCGGCACCACGAAATCGGTGGTGAGTTTTCGGATCACGAAGAAAAAGATGCCCACGGCGAAGAACATCAGTCCCAAGGGAAGCAGCGTGAGAAGAATCAGGGGAATGGTCCGGCCCTGGTTCATCAGCCGGATGAAGGTCACTATCATGATCGCGAGGAACGACAGCATCGGGACCATGGAGATGAGGCCGAGCACGAGACGGAAGGCGAACAGGCTGTTCCCCGCGGCGGCGTATTTGTTCCACGGGACGTCGATCTCGGCTTTGTTGAGCGCGACACAGTGAAGGAACATGAAACTGCCGCGGCTGCGCAGCCAGATCATCAGGATGCACAAGGTAATCAAGAAGACCCCGAGCACGATGGTCAGCGGGAGCAACCAACTCAGGTTGTTCATCACGAAGTCGCGAACGCGTTCGAACCATTCGTGGAGATTCTCGGTGGTGAGCCGGTGTTGCGATCCCCGGCTGTAGTTGAAATTGAATCCGCCGCGCTCGCCCAAGGTGGCCAGCCAGGCGCAGAAGCCGATCACGAACCACTTGCCGAGGTCGAAGGGACGAAACAGCAGGAGCCTGACCCGGTCGATGGCCGGGCTGATGGGCCATGTGACACTGACGTTGGCCGGCTGGGTAGTCATCGTTCGCCATGAGCCATGCGCTTCGTTGGATCGGAGCGTATTCGATCCCGCGCGAATTGAGAAGGATATTTGGCTGTAAAGCGGCCTTGCAGAAAGCTGCTTGACGGTGGGGGCGCGGGACTGTAAAAGTGGCGCGACTCGAATGACTTCGGGCTCCGACTGCGGTCGGGTACAGTTGCCGCGAAGGCCATGGGGGTGTTGTGGAGGACGCGTGGGGAGATAAGCGATTTGGATGTTTGGTAATTTTCTAAATTATTTCTCGACCGATATTGGCATCGATTTGGGAACCGCGAACACGCTGGTGTACGTGCGTGATCGGGGCATTGTTTTGCGAGAGCCGAGCGTGGTGGCCATCCAAACGGGGACCAGTCACGTCCTGGCGGTAGGAGAAGAGGCGAAACGGATGTTGGGTCGCACACCAGGCAACATCCAGGCCATTCGCCCCATGAAGGACGGTGTCATCGCAGATTTCGAAGTGACCGAGGCGATGTTGCGCTATTTCATCAGCAAGGTGCACAACCGCCGCTACGGCATCAAACCGCGCGTCATCGTTGCGGTTCCGAGCGGCATCACCGAAGTGGAAAAGCGCGCCGTCAAAGACAGCGCCACCCATGCGGGGGCGCGGGACGTTTACCTGATTGAAGAACCGATGGCGGCCGCCATCGGCGTTGGGCTGCCGGTGCAAGAGCCGGCGGGCAACATGATTGTGGATATTGGCGGCGGCACGACCGAAGTGGCCCTCATCAGCCTGGCCGGTATCGTGCTCAG
The DNA here is from genome assembly GCA_050010195.1 of Verrucomicrobiia bacterium. Lineage (GTDB taxonomy): Bacteria > Verrucomicrobiota > Verrucomicrobiia > Palsa-1439 > Palsa-1439 > Palsa-1439. The sequence goes on along the minus strand of JBEKLM010000004.1, from coordinate 97,539 downwards.
CCGGAGCGTGCGTGTGGCAGGAGATGAACTGGATGAAGCCATCATCCAGTATATGAAGCGCGCTTACAATTTGATGATTGGCGAACGCATGGCGGAGGATATCAAGATCAAGATCGGTTCGGCCTACCCACTCGAACAAGAGCTGACCATGGAAGTCAAAGGACGCGACCTGGTGGCCGGCCTGCCGAAGACGTTGACGATTACCTCCGAGGAAGTGCGCGAAGCGTTACAGGAGCCGATCTCGACGATCGTCGAGAACGTCCGCGTTACGCTCGAGCGCTGCCCTCCCGAACTCGCAGCCGATCTCGTCGACCGTGGCATTGTGCTGGCGGGCGGCGGGGCGCTGATTCGGGGCATCGACAAGCTGCTCGCCGAGGAAACGGGGCTGCCCGTTCACATCGCCGATGATCCGCTCAGCGCGGTGGCGATGGGCACGGGCGTCGTGCTCCAGGAACTCGGCTACCTTGAAAAACTCGCCAAGAACTCATCGTAAGCGCCCTCCCCTGCTCCACCCACATGAACTTGTAGTGACGCTTCCGTAAGCGTCACTCGTTGACGACGGTCGCGGACCGCTTCGACAACACGGAAGTTTTGTTTGAACCGTAGAAATTGGGTCATTATCGGACTGCTGGTGGTGGGCTGGATTGTATTCCTCGGCCAACCGACCAGCTTCTCGACCAAGCTGCGTATGGTTTTTGTACAACTTTGCACGCCGTTTGTGGAACTGGGCGACTATTTGCCGTTCGTCCAGTCGCGCCGGCTCCTGGCCCGGCAAAACCAGCAGTTGCGCCACGACAATGATCTGCTGCGCCAGGAGGTCCGCGCTCTCAGCGAAACCGGCCGCGAAAACCTCCGGTTGCGCCAGCTTCTGGATGTGAAGCAACATGCCGCGTTCCGCACCGTCACCGCGCGCGTGATCGGTCGCGATGCGTCCAACTGGTGGAGAAGCCTCCAGATTGATCGGGGGAGCAATGACGGTCTCACCGACAACATGGCCGTGCTCAACGCCGATGGCCTCATCGGCAAAACCGTCTCCGTCACTCGCGGCCAGGCGCGGGTTCTGTTGCTCATCGACCCGAATTGCAAAGCGGCAGCGTTCTTGCAGGACGCACGCGAGCCGGGTGTGGTCTCTGGAGTCAACACTGCCTTCAACATTTCGCCGCACCTGACCATGACCTATGTGAACCGTGATGCGAAGGTCACCCCGGGCGAAAGCGTGATTACCTCCGGTCTCGGTGGCGTCTTCCCCAAGGGCATCCTTATCGGCGCCACCACCCGCGCCAGAATGAATCGACAAACCGGCATGTATCAGGACGTGGACATCACCCCCGCGGTGGATTTTCGCCGCTTGGAAGAGGTGTTTGTGATCGCGGGACAGGAATGAAGACTCTCATCGCCATCGCTGGAATTCTGATTGCCGTAGCGTTGCAGGCGCGGATGCCAACGCTCTGGTGGCTCGGCGGCGTGCATGTGGAACTCCTGCCCGCGCTCGTTGTCTACGCCGCGTTGACCATGCATCGGCGCCGCGCGCTGGTGCTCGCGCTCGTCGCGGGGTTGACCCAGGACGCGTTGTCCGCCGCGCCCTTCGGTATCTCTGCGCTCGCTTACGGTATCGCCGCCATTGTGACGACCAGCCTGCGCGAAGCTCTCGATCGCGATTTGCCGTGGATGCAGTGGAGTGCCGGCGCGTTGACTTCGATCACCGCGTCGATCATCGTCTCCTTCGCCGTCGGCATCTCAATTGGCAACGCGTTCAAAATGCTCATGGCCGCGTCTATCGCCGGAATGGCGACAGTCGTGCTCTTCTTCGTCCTTGATTACGCCCGCCTGGCATGGGGGTTCGAGTGATCATCAGCGCGCCAGCCCGTGAGCACAACCCGCGTCTGCGAGCTGTCGGGACGATCATCGCGGCCGGCCTGTTCGTGCTTCTCCTCGCCCTGTGGCGCGTCCAGGTGGTGCGTGGCGGGGATTACGGCGCCAAGCAAGAGAACCAGTCGTTGCGCCGCATCCGCGTCCCCGCAGCGCGTGGCGAGATCGTCGATCGCAACGGCGTCATCCTTGCCAACAACCGTCCGAGCTACGATGTGGCCATTTACCTCGACCAACTGGGCCACGTTTCCAAAAAGACAAATATCGTGCGCGTGGCGCAAACCAATCTCGGCGTCATGAGTGCCGCGCTCGGGATGCCAGTGACAATTACCGATAACGACGTGCTTACCCACTACGAGACGCGTGGACCGCTTCCCCTCCCGGTGTGGCGGGATCTTCGACCGGAACAGGTCGCCGCCTTCGCCGAACGCGCCAGTAATCTTCCCGGCGCAGACCTTATCGTGATGCCGGTGCGGCAATATCCTCAGGGCCCGCTCGCGGCGCATTTACTGGGGTACGTTGGCCGAGCCGACGAGAACGACGAGGACGAGATTGAAAAATTCTACTATTACCAGCCGGACCGCATTGGCCGTCAAGGCGTCGAGAAGGCTTGCGATGAATACCTGCGCGGCTCGCCCGGTGGTCGCACGATCCGCGTAAATCCGGCCGGTTTGCTTGCCGAGGATCTCGGCGAGAAAGAGGCCGAACAAGGTGGCCGCGTGACGCTTACGATTGATGTGCGGCTGCAACGAATCGCGGAGAAAGAACTGGCCGCGGCCCCGTCATCCGACGGAAAGAAACTCTCCGGGGCGGTGGTCTTGCTCGATGTCCGTACAGGCGAGGTACTCGCGATGGCCTCACTACCCAGTTTTGATCCCAACATTTTCAACCCCGGCACGCCCGCGCAAACAGTCAACGCGGTCCTCAATGATCCCGAACATCCGATGCTCAATCGCGCCACCGGCGCACGGTATCCACCCGGCTCGACCTTCAAACCCATCACGCTGCTGGCCGGATTGGCGTCGGGCGCGATCTCGCCGCAGGACACCGTCACATGTTCCGGGTCCCTGGTGATCGGTAACTGGCAGAAACACCCCTTTCACTGTTGGAACCATAGCGGGCATGGCCCTCTGAATGCCTACACGGCAATCACAGAATCGTGCGACGTTTGGTTCTATGAAGAGGGGATGAAAACTGGTGTCGATGCCATCACCAAGATGGCCGCCGAATTTGGTCTCGGTCAGGCGACTGGATTTGACATTGGTAATGAAACCCGGGGTCTCGTGCCGACCCCTGCTTGGAAGCGGGAGCAGCAGGGGGTGAAATGGTGGGAGGGCGACACCGCGCAGTTGTCGATCGGGCAGAGTTACCTCCTGGTCACGCCGCTGCAGATGGCCTGCGTGGCGGCCACCTTTGCGAATCGGGGCACAGCCCTCCACCCGTATGTCGTCAAGCGGATTGAAACGGCTGATGGTCAGGTGGTTCACGAAGGCCAACCCGACGTTCGCGCCCGACTCGAAGCAACGCCCCAGCAAATCGAAATGGTGCGTCATGCCATGCTCGGTGCCGTCCAAGAGGCCAGTGGCACAGCGCATCGAGCAGCCGTGAGAGGTTTAAGCGTCGCCGGCAAAACAGGTACCGCCCAATACAAGGTGGCTGGCAAGGAGTTACCGGCGGACCGCGCGTGGTTTATCGGGTTCGCACCGTATGACCAACCGCAGGTCGCAATATCCGTACTGATCGAGGCCGCCCGTGACGGCAGTCACACAGCGGCAGCGGTTGCCAGCTCGATTTTCGCCCAGATGTTTGGAAAAGAAGGAGGGGGATCGGGTCCGGTCGAGCACGGGGTGTATGAAGATTAAGTACTACATCGAGTTGGTCAGGCGCATGGACTGGTTGTTGTTCAGCGCCATGGTCGCCCTGGCCGTTGCCAGCGTGCTGTTTATCTATAGCGCCTCGTATCACGGCCCCGGCCAAGCGATCCAGGACTTCTACAAGATGCAGATGGTATGGTTCGTCGTCGGCTTGCTGGTTTATCTGGCGGCGGCGTTGGTGGACTACCGTCTCATCTGCCAGTGGGCGACGGTCTGGTATGTCGTCGCCATCGGATTGCTTGTCTTGGTTCTCGTGACCGGCCAGATGAGATACGGAGCGCGACGGTGGCTAGGATGGCATGGTTTCGGCATTCAGCCGGCGGAAACGGCAAAACTCGCGACACTCCTGACGGTTTCATATTATTTGTTCCATCACACGCTCCAAACACGGCGGGAATTGAAGACTGTTTGGGTCACCGTCGTGATGATGGCCGTGCCATTTGTGCTGATCATGCTGGAACCAGACCTGGGTTCGGCGCTGGTCTTGATTCCCATCTGTTTTGGGTTGATGTTCGTGGCAGGTGTGAGAGTGAAGCATTTGGCGCTGGCCGCGACATTGGGGATTGTCCTCGCGGGCATCGGTCTGCCCATCATGTGGAAGTTGAAGGAAAACAGGACCGGCCACCGAAGCTACCAAAAGGACCGTCTGACCGTTTTCTTTCATCGCGACTATGACCTCACGGGCGCCGGCTGGAACCTCAATCAATCTCTCATTGCGGTCGGGTCAGGCGGCATGACGGGCAAGGGGTACCTACAGGGCACGCAGAACCTGCTCGGCTATCTACCCCGCTCTGTGACTCCCAACGATTTTCTCTTTAGCGTGATTGCTGAAGAAGAAGGATTCATCGGCAGTGTCGTGATTATTCTGTTGTATGCCGTGCTGTTGTTTTCCGGGCTACGGATCGCCGCGAACGCGCGCGACCGTTTGGGAATGCTTCTGGCCACAGGAGTCGTGGTCATGCTGTTTTTCCATATTTTCATTAACGTGGGCATGACGATCGGCCTGATGCCGGTCACCGGTCTGCCCCTGCCATTGCTCAGCTACGGAGGATCGTTCGTGTTGGCCAGCATGACCGCCCTCGGGCTGTTACAAAACGTGTGGATTCATAGGAGGATCTATTAACTGTGGACGCGATCAAACAGATACTGAAAAAGGGTGAGGAATTGCTCACCGGACGCCGCAAGAAACGAATCTTCAAGGAAATCATCGTCAACGCCGAGGCACTGGAGAACCGCGTCGCTGTGCTCGAAGACGGCCAACTCGAAGAGTTCAGCATCGAGCGGACGACTGAGACACGAATCGTCGCCAGCGTGTTCAAGGGCCGAATTAAAAATCTGGAGCCCGGGCTTAAGGCCGCGTTCGTCGATATCGGGTTTGAGAAGAACGCGTTCCTGCACTATTGGGACATCATTCCCGAGCAGCTCGACCAGCGGGTCGATCTCCTCGAAACGCCGGAGGGCGAGCGCGCCCCGCAAAAACCCAAGATTTCCCAGAAGGATATCCCGCAGCTCTACCCGCCCGGCTCGGAGGTCATCGTGCAGGTTGTCAAAGGCCCGATTGGAACGAAGGGCCCGCGGATTACGACCAACATCAGCATCCCGGGCCGCTACCTGGTCCTGATGCCGTTCAACGCGCAACGCGGCATCTCGCGCAAGATCGACGACGAGAAGGAACGCCAGCGTCTGAAGAAGATTCTACAGCGCCTGCATATTCCCGAAGGGATGGGCGTCATCATCCGCACCGTTGGTGAAAACCAGAAGAAACGTTACTTCATCCGGGATCTCGAACTGCTGCTGCAAACCTGGAAACAGGTCGAGGAAAAGATCAAGACACAGGCGGCGCCCTTCTGCGTGTTTCAGGAACCCGACCTTGTCGAGCGCACCGTGCGCGACTTCCTCACTGAAGAAGTCGATCGTATCGTGGTGGACAACGAGCAGGCCAACGAACGCATTCGCAACATGATCGGTCAGATCAGCCGCCGTTCTCGCGGCAAAGTGCGGCTCTACAATGAACCCACGCCGATCTTCAGCCGGTTCAACGTCGAGAAGCAAATCGAGAACGCGTTTCGCCGCCAGGTCTGGCTGAAATCGGGCGGCTACATCTGCATTGATGAAACGGAGGCGTTGGTCGCCATCGACGTCAATACGGGTCGTCACAAATCACAAAAGGATCTGGACACAACGATCCTGCAGACCAACCTCGAAGCCGCCGAAGAAATTTGTCGTCAACTCCGTCTTCGCAATATCGGCGGGTTGATCGTGATCGATTTCATCGACATGCGGCACCGCAACGACCAGCAGAAGGTCACCCAAAAAGTGCGCGAAGGCGTCCGCCGCGACAAGGCCAAGACCCGCATCCTGAACATCTCGCAGCTCGGTCTGATGGAAATGACCCGGCAACGCCATAGCGAGAGCATGGCCAGCGCCGTCTACGAGGACTGCCCGTACTGCAAGGGCAAAGGCATGGTCAAGAGCGCCCTGTCTATGTCCGTGGAAATTCAGCGGAAGGTCGCCGAGCTTCTTCGCAAACTGCGCGAGCAGGGCCGGCACGAGCAGCCGCAACTTCGCGTTTACGTCCATCCGGAGGTACTGAATCGCCTGCGCACCGAAGACGAGACCGTGCTCATTGAGTTGGAGAAGAAACTGAACGGCAAACTCAGCTTCCGCGCCGACCCGACGTTCCACTTCGAGCAGTTCAAGATCGCCGATGCCATCAGCGGTCAAGAACTGGCGTGAGTTGCCGCTTCTGGGCAACGCTATCGGCGGTCGGCAATCAGCGGTCGGCCAAAGTCGCGGCGTTAATCATAGAGGAATAGAGCAATGGAGTGAGGGAGCATTGGAGTGCTGGAGTGCGGGAGCACTGGAGTGGTGGAGTCCTGGAGAATTGGAGTAAAGGAGTGGCGGAATACCGGAGGGGGGACTTTCAGCTCACGCGGGCGACTTGTTCAGCGGCTTGTGAAGGGCTGGTTCCTCTGTTTGGGGAAGTGTCAAGGGTCGGTGACTGGGTCGGATGCACTTGTTCGTCCCTGACGCCTTTTCCTTGCCACGGGGGCATGGAATCGATTGTCTGTAAAGAGTAAAGAGGCCGTTGAAAAAGACACATTTAGACCGCGCGGCCCGTGGAGCCGCTTCTGCGAAGTGGCAAATTCTTAAGGAAATAGCCGACTCACCGGGCCGGTCTACGACGGGAGGCAAAGATTCATTGGTTTTTCAACGGCTTCTAAAGCGTTGACCCCCTAGCGTAGCCACTGCTTGGCAGTACGAGACGCTAGCGCTCTCGTGCTCTGGCAACTACGAAGCAGAACGACAGCGCCAGAAGGTCGAGACAGTCTCCGCTGATTCACCTTGTTTGCAGCAACGCCGCCTTCCGCGTGTCATTGCCAGCATCGCGCCAGCGGCCAAACCGACCAAACCGCACGGTTCGGGCTCCGGAACTGTCACCGTCACGTCTACCGGATTTGAGAGATCCGAGGCAACCACGGAGTACTGTGCGCTCGGGCTCACTTTAATCAGATCGCCGTTCCCATGGTCCGCTACATACAAATTGCCGTTACTGTCGATGGCTAGGCCGATGGCCAATATCAGCGCATTCGTCATAAAGAAAACACTCCCGTTACCACTCTGATCGAACCTCGCAATCGCGCCATCACCATAGTTCATCACATACAAGTTTCCACTCTTATCAAATGCGAGCCCCCCAGGGTTGTACAGAAACGAATCCGCGAATACGGATTCAACCCCATTGGTATTGAACTTCACAATCGTGTACAAGCCAGTCGATGTGTACAGATTCCCTGCACTATCAAAGGCAAGGGGACCGAATCCATCTGCGTTAGTGGTGGTGGCGAACGTTGAGATATTCCCGTTCGGAGCAATTTCGAGGATTGCAGAGGCTGCTCCCCCTGGCCCACCGGCTGTTGACGCGAACACGTCGCCCTGACTGTTCACCGCGAGCGCAAACGGATAATAGGCGTACCCCGATAGATTGGCAAATAGTGAACCTTGTCCTTCAGGACTGAACTCCTCGATAGTATCATTCCCGTAATTCGCCACGTAGAGATTTCCGTAGTTGTCGGATGCAATACCGAAAGGCGAGGCCAACCCGCTGGCATCTGTCGCAAACGTATACCGGGATACACTCGAATTAAACTCCTGAATTGTGTCGGCGACTCCGTCAGCATAGTTCAACACGAATACGTTGTCCGCCGACCCTTGCACACAAGCGAAGGAGAAACATGCTGTCGTGATCAAACCGAAAACTAGGGTTTTTGCGGTTTTGCTCATATCCTAGCCCGCCTACCTTTCCATCAAGCCGTTTAGCTGCGCAACATCTTATTCTACTTCACATCGCCAATCTCGCAAGTACAACCCCAACGCCCCCCAGGGCGATTGCATTTTGATTGTTTGAGGGGGGGCGGAAGGGATTCTTTGTAAGTAGGCCGGTGGAGCCGGTTTACGACGAGAAGTTTTTGCTTCCGGTTTGGTCGGATTTGTGGTGGAAAATGGAGTCTGTCCGGGGTCACACATGAAAAGTGAAGTCAAGGCACAACGCTGTGTTTCGGAGAAGTCTTGGTTCGTGACTTCACCGGACACGCGTTGCTGTCCCTGATCGTGTCGTTGCCGTTGCATCGTGCGTCGTTGGACTGCGGTGTCGCTGCCAAGCCGGATCACGTTGACCGTGCGTGGGTCGTTGTCTACCAGTCACACATCGGAGACTCAACCGCGGCTCGCGGTTGGCCTACAGTCACTTGGGGTTTCTGGGTCGGGGGCCTATGCAGATCTGGAGCCTCACCGTGTGATGGGCTAGACCCCGAAGCGGAGACTGCCCCGACCTCCCGGATCCGCCACGCGAAACCATCGTCCACGGCCTCACGATTGACCGCAACGTCGGACTCAGGCGCCTGCGTTAAGCGGTGCCGAGAAACTTCTGTGGATCGTACGCCTCCTTTCGTTTCCACAAGCCCCACAGGCTGGCCAGCACTTTGCGCTGGGTATTCAGCCGCGCGTGGGTCCGCTCGTGCGTGCGTTCCAGACTGGCTTCAAAGAACTCTTTGACTTCATTGGCGGCGCGAGCGCGTAACGCCCCGAGCCACGCATGGTAGCTCATCGCTTTGAGCTGGCTGTTGCCCGCCCGATCCAGTCGCTTTCGTCCCAAGGGCTTGCCGTCACTGCTACGATCACACAGCCCCAACTGCGCGTAGCGCCACAATTGGCGCTTGCCCGCAGGTCTATTCATTCTGCAAATGCGGACGGGCCCACCGCCTCACCATTTGCGGACCAGACGTTCCCACGCGCAGCCCTGTCCGCCTCCTCGAAAACTTCCAGGCCACCGATTCCAAAAAAACCTGACCTCTCGGCTTTCCCCGGTCTGGCATTCGGGCCAGACGGCGGTGGGATCGTAGATGTCCCAGCCCAATTCCTGCAGGACGCGAGCCAAGGAAAGTAGAGATGCTTCGACAGGCTCAGCATGACAGTCGGGGAGGCGCGGGTGTGGTGTGCGGCAGTTGTCGCTGAGTGTCGATTCGAGCGTGTTCACGGCGTCCTCACCTCAGAACCGGAAGCGGACGGAGGGAGTATAGGGGCGGGGGAAAGGGAAAACAAGGATGAAGGAGGAGGGGTGAAGGAGGAAAAGGGAACAGAAGACAGAAACCCCTCACCTCAATCCTTTGCGACCGCGGCATGACATGGTCGCGTCTCGTCTGACTCGGCTCCCCCCAGGGGGCGAGGCGGAGGCCGGGGGCAAGAAAATAGCAGACAGTGCTGAAGTGTCTAGGTGGTTAAGTGCCCAGGTGCCTAGGTGCAGACGTGGCTCAGTGCCGAAGAGCGCGAGGCGCGAAAGGCGGCGGGATGGTTGATGGCGGGGACGGAATTCGCGTCGGAGACGCGACGCTACAGCGGCGGGCGAACTCCGTAGACGACATGCGAGCGGGCGACCGATGTTTCATAGAAACGTCGCGACAACGCGCAGGCTGAAGCTCCGACAGGAGTCGCGAGTCCTCTCGGACTTGCGGCTACAGGGAAACGGCAGGCGCCAGCGGCAGTGTTCTACTAATTAACTTGATATCTATGCTATATGTTGCGTCAATCTGGGTGTGGAAATTACAGGGGTGAGGAGGGGGTAATCTGGGGTGGCAGGAGGTAATACGAGTTCACGATTTTGGGGTGTTTACGGATCAATCGATGGCGCATTGAAGAACAGTAGAAGGTAGAAGGGTCGGCGCTTTACAATCTGCAAAGCTCACGGACCGGCTCTGCCACCGCCCATCGTCAATCTCTCACCTCGCTCCTTCTCGCGGCTCTCCCCGCCAAACCGGCTGCTTGCCACCGCTTCGCATCTCGGATATGACTCTCCTGCGTAATGCGACACGTGTTGACCATGTTGGGTTGTTTGGCCGCGATCGCTGCTCCGGTCCGCGCTGCGGACGAGCCGCGCGTCATTACGCCCACGCTGTCGTCCTTCGAGACCTTGTCGCGGTTTACGGAGCTGCTGGACACAATGCAGAAGAGCTACGTCCAACCTTCCCGCGTCAACACCGAGTGGTACACCACGGTCGCGCTGCGCGCGTTTGTCCGTTCCATTGATCCGGAAGCAGACCTGCTCACGCCCGAGGAGGCGGCGTCCACCGAGTCCAATGCTGCCCCGGCTGACATTGGCGTCACGTTTGTCATCCGCGGAGGCATCCCCACGGTTGTGTCCCCAAGCGATGGCAGTCCCGCACAACGCGCGGGCTTGCTGGCCGGGGACCAGATCATTGCCATCAACAATTCGTCCACGCTGCTCGCGCGACGCTACGAAATGGAACGTCTCCTTGGCGGTCCCGTTGATTCCGCAGTGAGTTTGCGCGTGGTCGATCCCATCTCCGGAAGTATACGCGACCTCCACCTCCATCGGGCGGCGCAGGGTTCCTCGCCCGCAACGACGTTGAGAATACTCGACAAAGGCGTCGTGTACTATCGGCTGGCTGAATTCTCGAAGGAGACTGTGGAGAACCTGCGGACCGCGATGACCCTTGCCAGAGGCGAACATGTCGCCGGCATCATCCTCGACCTCCGAAATAATCCTGGCGGCATGTTCCTTGCCGTTCAGCCCGCCGCATCGATCTTCCTGCCCAAAGGCGCCGAGATTGCCTCGCTGGAATATGCGGTCCCGGCCTTGCACACTGGATTCGTCAGCGACGATGGCGCAAAAACGATGACCCCCATTGTGGTGCTCGTCAACGGCAGCACGGCCGCAGAGGCCGAAGTTTTTGCGGCCGCGCTGCAAGACAACCATCGCGCCCAGATTGTCGGCAGCAAGACCTTCGGCCGCGGGTTTCTGGCCATGTCAACCCGATTGGCGAACGGCTCGGTGTTGGTGATGCCCACCGCCTACTATATGCGACCGTCAAAGCAGATCCTCCAGGACAAGGGGCTGGTGCCGGACGTGATCGTCGAGTTGCCGCGTGAAACAGAACGTTCGCTGGCGCTGGCTGGTTTCGGGGCCTTTGATTGGAGGAATGCCAAAGCCGAGGTGTTGGCAACCGACCTGCCGCTGGCGAAGGCGCTCTCCCTGCTGGCGAAGTGAACGCAGTTGCGATGTGTGGGCCCGGCTGCTAGCATAGAGTGCATGTTCGCCATGAACCCGAAAGCTTGTCTCATCACGGCGCTGGTTTTTCTTCTGGCAGCCTTTCCATCGACGGCCCAGGAAGCCACCCTGAAGAAGCTGACCGCCGAAGCCCACGATTTTTATCGCCAGGCGAAATATGCCCAGGCCGTTCGCGCCGGGCAGGACGCGCTCAAAGTCGCGGAAAAGACGTTTGGTCCATCCCATCGCGAAGTCGCCACCGCGCTGGGCAACTTGGCGGAATACCAGCGTGCCGCCGGGAATTACACGGAGGCGGAGACTTTGCAGAAACGGGCGCTGCTTCTCGATCAGAAACTGCTCGGGCCGGAACACCCCGATGTCGCCGTTGACCTCAACAATCTCGCCATGCTCTACGACAGTCTCGGCCGTTACGCGGAAGCGGAACCCTTCTACAATCAGGCACTCGAAATTGACCAACACACTCTTGGCCCTGACCACCCGGATGTCGCCACCGATCTGAATAATCTCGCCGAAGCGTACCGCGCCCAAGGGAAACTGTCTCAAGCGGAACCGTTCTATCGACGAGCGCTCGCCATCTGGGAGAAGCAATCCACGCAGAATCCCCGCGCCATCGCCACCGTCCTCAGCAATCTGGGTGTCCTGACGACAGCCCAGGGCAAATACGCCGAGGCCGAGCACTTGTTGACGCAGGCCCTGGAGAAATGGCATCAGGCCGTGCTGGCCGACCACCCCGCGATTGCCGCCACCCTGCGCGCTCTGGGCGCCGTGCAGTTGTCCTTGCATGAGTATAAGAAAGCTGAATCTTCTTTTACCCAGGCCCTGTCCATCGACGAGAAATCCCATGCCAGGAACAGCAACCAACAAATTGCCAAAGACCTGACCAATCTTGGCCTTGTCCTCTTCCAACAGCGGAAATATGACGCCGCTGAGTCAAGGTTCCTACGGGCCCTGAATCTAGACGAGGCGAATTACGGCAAGGAACACCTCACGGTCGCCTCCGATGCCAACAACCTTGCCGAGGTGTATCGAGCGGAAGGGAAGTACAAGACCGCCGAGCCGCTGTACCGGCGGGCGGCGTTGATCGACGAGAAGCTCCTCGGTCCGGATCATCCCGATCTCGCCAACGACCTGAATAATCTCGGCGCCCTGTATTTTTCGGAAGGCCGTTACACGGACGCCGAACCCGTTTTAAAACGCGCGCTGGCCATCAAACAGGACGCATTTGGCGCTGACGACCCCCGGTTGTTGCAGATCCTCGACAACTACGCCATTGCCCTGCGTGCCCTCAACCGCAACACCGAAGCGGCGCCCCTCGAGGCCCGCGCCAAGGAGATTCGCGCGAAGTCGGTCACGCCATGAACGAGTTGAAGCTGAGACAATTGCTGCACGACGTGCGCACCGGCCATCTGTCGGCGGATCGTGCCGTCAAACAACTGAAATCGTTGTCGATTCACGACCTCGATTTCGCTCGCGTGGACGGGCATCGCTCGTTGCGCAAAGGTTTCCCCGAAGTGATCTACTGCGAAGGCAAAACTCCCGCGCAGGTCGTGAAAATCATGCAAACCATCCTGCGTCACAACGACAATCTGCTCGCCACCCGCTCCTCGAAAGAGACGTTTCGTGCTGTGAAACACGCGTTTCCGAAGGCGAAATATCACGAAGCCGCGCGATCGGTGACGGTCGTGCGTAAACCGTTGCCAAAACGCGGCGGCACGGTTGCCGTGCTATGCGCGGGGACGACCGACATTCCTGTGGCGGAAGAGGCTGTCGTTACTGCCGACATCATGGGCAATCGCGTGAAGAGATATTACGACGTGGGCGTAGCCGGCATTCATCGATTGCTCGCGCTCAACGACAAATTGCTCGACGCCAGCGTGCTGATCGTCGTCGCCGGCATGGAAGGCGCACTGCCCAGCGTCGTCGCCGGCCTCGTGGACAAGCCCGTCATCGCTGTGCCCACCTCTGTCGGCTACGGTGCATCGTTCGGCGGTATCGCCGCGCTGCTGGCCATGCTCAATTCCTGCGCCAGCGGCGTCACCGTCGTCAACATCAACAACGGTTTCGGCGCCGGTTACGCCGCCAGTTTGATCAATCAGCTAATTACAGATCACGTGGCATGCTAAGTGTGTACCAGACGCTCCAAGGTCTTGGGCATTCCCAGTGGGCCTATTTCCAACTGGTAATATCGTCACCTTCCCCGTGCTCGTCGACGCGATTGGGCCCGCAGGAATAGACACGCGCCTTGCCGTCGACCAACATCCGATAGGGTTCGCCCCACGGATCCATGAACTCCCCCAGCCTGCTCAATTCATTCGACCGAGCTTCCACGTAATCGAGTTTCTTCGGGTTCTGGCCGTTGACGGTCTCGCCGCGCAACATCCGGCAGATCTCCCCGGGGGTGCCTTTCGGGTAATCGCCGTTCTCCCGCGCAAAGCCGTCCAAAGCCAGGGCGATGACCTTTACGTCGTGACGTGCCTGCGATACCTTGGCGGCGTGAAATGCTACCAGTCCAGCCGCAACCACTGCCGCAAACAGCAAAACGCCCATCGCAGCCCACAAGCTGGCGGCGTTCCGTCTTACGGTTTGTCCAGTTCCGCCCGAAGTTTGAGTGCTTGCGCCTTCCATTGCTCGCTCTCGAACTGCTGATCCGGCCACGGTTTCGCCTCCAACACTTTGCGGAGGGCCTCCTTCGCCTCGTCCGCCCGGCCAGTATCGTGGAGCGCCTCTGCCAGATAAAGGTAATTCTCGGGATAGTCGGGAAACAACTCGACCGCGCGCCGCAACAACTGCAATCCCTTGCGCGGACTCCCGATGCTCGCCGGCGGTTGAGGCGTGCGCAGATACAGGATCCCCAACACCCGCAGCGGCCCGGCAAAATCGTAGCGCTCATCCAGTTCGATCGCCCGCTTGAGCGCCGTCTGCATCTCGCCCACCGCATCCAGGCCGTACGTGCGATCCACGTCCGCCAACCGCCCGACATTCAGCGCGTACCAGTAATGCCCTTCCACGCCGTCAGGCTTCAGTTCGCGTGCGCGCCGGGCGAAAACAATCCCGTGTTGGGCAGACTGTCGACGCAGATTCGACTTTGTTTCATTCCCGGCCAAGAACTCCATTGCTTCCGCTGCCTGCCACTGTGCAATGTAATCATCGGGCAAGGTGCCCGCCGCTTGTTCGAACAAGTTTGCGGCACTCGTCACAGACGCCAACGAGCGCGGTTGCCGATTGAACAGTGACTCCGCCTCCTCGAGTGTCTTCTGCGCTTCCGTCGCGGTTAAGAGCTGCACCTGGTCTGGGCGGACCCGGACGTTGCCAATGGATCGACACCCGCAAGCGGTCATCGCTACTGCGCCCGCCAAAAATACGGCCCGCCTACTTGCCATGAAACAGTTTCTCCGCCGCTGACAGCCCGGCTTGGTCAATGTCTGTGAACGACTCCACCTGAATGCTCCGCAAAATCCTCTGCCCGGCTTCGTTGCCACTCATGTCCTTCAAGACTTGCTTCACTTTGTCGGTATTCTGTACTTCCGCTTTGTCGAGGAAGAGAACCACCAAATCCCGCGGCAGTTCGTCCGACTTGTATACGACCTTCAGTTTCCCGCCGGAATCAGGGTCGTCCTTGAACAAATCCCAAGCCCCCGTTTCCAAGAGGACTGCATCCGTAGCGTTCTTGGCTCCTTCGGCCAGATCGAAGACTGCACCCTCGACGTCTGTCGTTGCCTTGAGCCGGACCTCCTCGCCGAGCTTGTTCTGCAAGATCACGGAGGTGACGTACCATTGCTCGTTGGCCAGCGGCGTCACGATCGTTTTGCCTTCCAGTTTGGTAAGATCATCACTGGCGTCCTTCTGCGTGACCAGCACGAAGCGCTCTTCCTTTAGCCCCATGCGCTTCACTTCCAGCAATGGTTGCATTCCCAGCGCCTTGGTGTACGTCAAATAGAAACCCGCCGTGACAATGCCCAACGCGGGCCTGCTCTTGCCGCAAAACTCCGCCGCTTTCACGGGATTGTTCATTACCCGCGGCTCGAAGGCGCTGGTCGTTCCCGCCACTTTTTCGCCAACATACGCCGTCAACCCCGCGACCGTCGGTCCGGCGATCTCCTGCGTGGCGAATTTTTCTCCCGTCTTCAGAAACAGGAACGGCCGCGGACCGTCAGCCCAAGCCATTGACGAGACGCACAATGCAGCCGCTAGCAAAAGGGCCTGTGTCTTCATAATCGGTATCCCACCCAATTTTTGCCAACGATCCACAGTTTCTCGGCGGTCGAGAGCCGGATTCGCTCTCGAAACACCGCACACTTGTTGTCCTCAATCTTGCGCAGGATGCCGCCGTAAATCGCGATCATCACCGCGAGCGTGCCACGGCTGTCGGCGTCGATCATGTCCACTAGTGGCCGCGCCTTATTGTAGAATTCCCGTGCCCGTGTTGCTTCGAACTTCATCATTTCCAAAAACTGCGGGGTGGACCGGGCGTTCAGAATGTCGTCTTCCGAGACCCCGAACCGCTGCAGATCTTCCTGCGGCAGATAGATCCGCCCCATCTCCGCGTCTTCTTTCACGTCTCGAAGGATGTTGGTCAGCTGAAATGCGATCCCACACGCCTCGGCGGGCACCAACGCGCCTTCATGCTTGTATCCGAAGATGGGCAACACCACCAAGCCAACTGCCGACGCCACTCGATAGCAGTATTTGTAGAGTTCGTCAAATGTGGCGTAGCGAGTTGTCGACTGATCCATCTCTGTCCCGTCGAGTAGGTCGTGAAAATGGCGTTGGGGGATCCGATAACGGCGGACCGTGTCAGCCAACGCGGGAAGAATCGGCTCGCTGGCATCACAGTTGTTCAGCGCGGCGTCAACTTCTTCGCGCCAACGGTGCAGCCCGTCGAGGGCAACGACAGGATTGGCCGCACCATCAGCGATGTCGTCGCTCCGTCGCATGAACGCGTAAACCGCGCACATGGCCGCGCGTTTCTCTCGCGGCATGACCAGGAACGAATAGTAAAAGTTTTTTCCAGTCTGCCGGGCAATCCGCCCGCACAGTGCGTAGGATTCTTGCAAGCCAACGCTCATCATGGATCATTATGTAGGGTGACCGAATCAGAGGCAAGATTGCTCTGGCGTTAGAACGCCTTCCGTTTGGCTCGCCAAACCAAATGCCCTTGACACCGTATGACCAATCTGGGAAAAGTCCAATGGTGATGGATCGGGTACGCAATACTTTGTTGATCTTTGTGCTGGTGGCGGGAACCGGCGCGCACTGGGGCGCGTTGCAATCCGTGGCGTGGACGCGGATGCTCGCGGAGAACCTTCGCACGGCGTCCTTTGCCGACGCCGTCATGCGAACGTTTGACGGGCAACACCCGTGTTCGCTTTGCAAGGTCATCGCAAGCGCGAAGAAATCCGAGAAGTGCATGGAATTTCCCCAACCGGTGATAAAGCTCGAATTTCCCCTCACGACGCAATCATTGCTGTTGGTTGCACCCACACGTTTTCAACTCGTGCCAATCGGCAACGAGTTTGTTGAGTCTCTCTCCCGACAGCCACCGACGCCCCCACCGCGCGCGACCAGCGCCTAAAACTGTTGTCGTGTCGTTGCCTGTGGTGTGTTATGGCCCAGGCATGGCTTCCACGCTGTAAACTGAGGGCCGCGTATTGCGGTATCTCGCAACTTTAAATTTTAAAAATGAAGAACACAAATATTTCGATGTCGGTTGTCACGCAGATGAACAAACGGAAGCCAAGCTTCCGCGCAGTGAATAAGGCGCTTGGTTTGGCATTGTCGTTAGGGGTAGTTCTGGCACCGAGTGTTGGATGGGCTTGCGCGTGTGGATGCGGTGTTTTCGACGTGGGCACAGGCTTGATGCTTCCCCAAGGCGCGGAAGGAATGGCTTATGTCAATTATGACTACCAGGATCAGCATCAGAATTGGCATGGGACCTCGCCGGCACCAGGAGGCGATAATGAAGACAAGGAAATACGCACCCACTTCGTTACCGCCGGTTACCAACAAATGTTCGACCGGAGTTGGGGTTTTCAGGTCGAGGTGCCGTATGACGATCGATATTTTAAGACGACCGGTGGGCCCAACAGTGGCCCCACTCCCGGCCAATACCTCGAATCAGCGGACTGGGCCACTCTTGGCGACATTCGAGTCGAAGGCATCTACACGGGGTTTTCACCGGACATGTCGACCGGTATCAACTTCGGTTTCAAGCTGCCGACTGGTAGCTATACCTATAATGACGCGTATGGCGATGTCGACCGCGACTCGGAAATCGGTACCGGCAGCACCGATATCCTTCTCGGTAGTTACCACCGGGGGAATCTGCCGGGCGACGCGGGTTTCACTTGGTTCGCACAGGCGCTGCTGGACCAGCCGATCATTACACGAAATCAGTACGCTCCGGGAACCGAACTCGACACAGCCGCTGGTATCTATTATAAGGGCTGGTTGGCCCGGAGCGCACGCATCACGCCCTTGTTCCAAGTAATCGCTTCCGAACGCACCAGCGACCACGGTGCCGAGTCCGCCCACCCCGTGGCCTCCGGCTACCAGCGGATCATGGTTTCTCCCGGCGTCGAGGTGAACATGCATCCGGTGAGCTTCTATGCCGATGTCGAAGTGCCCGTGTTCCTCGACTTCCGTGGCGACCAGTTGGTCGCGCGGTGGCTCCTGAAATCCTATTTGAGCTACCACTTCTAGGCGGCCCACGCCGTTTCTCGAACGGGGAAGGCTCGACATGCATCGCCACGTCGAGCCTCCGCGCGGCACCGGTACCTTTCGGCGCATGCATGGCTATTCGCCCCGGACCCCTGACGAACCGCCCCTCAACGAGCCGGGTTGAAATGGCTCGATGTGAATCGCCACATCGAGCACGCGAGGGATTCTCTCACGAATCGCATCCTTGACGGTGTGCGACAATTCATGTGCCACTGCCACGGACAACGTGCCGTCCACTTCAATGTGCATGTCCAGCCAGTATTCGTACCCCATCTTGCGGGCGAAACACTTCTCGACGCCCTTTACACCATTGACCTGCAACGCGATCGAGCGCGCCAACCCAACGATGTCTTCTTTCGGGGCGGCGTCCATCAACTCATCCAGCGCGGGCCGCAGCAGCCGCAGGCCATTGAATGCGATGATGACCGCGGCAAACATAGCCGCCCAATCGTCCGCCGACCGGTAGCGGTCGCCGCCCACCAGCGCGATGCTGATGCCGAAAGCCGCCGCTGCAGAGGTAATCGCATCGCTGCGGTGATGCCACGCATCGGCCTTCACAGCACCGCTCTCGACCTCTTCACCGACCCGTCCCACGATTCGAAAGAGGCCTTCTTTGATGAGGACAACGCCGAGCAGCACGATCAACGTGTACGGAGCTGGCAAGTGCCGTGGCGTCTGAATCTCCCGAACCGAGCGGTAGACAATCAATAACGCAGCTCCGACCAACATCACGGCCACCGCGGCCGCCGCAATCGCCTCGGCCTTTCCGTGTCCATACGGATGCTCCTTGTCGGCTGGTTTCTCGGCTACGACAACCGCACGCCACACAATGATCGAGCTGGCGGCGTCCGCCATCGATTCGATGGCGTCCGCGATCAGGGCATAGGATCGACCGAAGATTCCTGCCAGCAATTTGACGGTCGCGAGTACAACATTTACCAGGAGCCCCAGCACGGTGGCGCGCACACTACGCTGGAGTCGGTCGGACTTCACGATCGACGATTGAAGTGCCCGACCGCCATCTGCGCCGTGATGTTGCGCCGGGTTTTAATCATTCAGCAGCTCACCAAATTCGTACCTTAACGTTGCTTCGCCAGCACCGCCATGATCGCCTTCTGCGCGTGCAACCGATTCTCTGCCTGGTCGAATATGGTCTTCAGATTCGCGTCAAACACTTCTGCCGTAATCTCTTTCCCGACGTACGCCGGCAAGCAGTGCATCACCAGCGCTCCCGGTTTCGCCCACTTCAATACGGACGCGTTGACCTGATACGGCGCGAGAGTCTTCAGCCGCTCGGTCGCCTCGGCTTCCTTCCCCATCGACACCCAGACATCCGTATAGAGCACGTCGGCGTTTTTCGCGGCTTCGTTGACGTTCTCGGTCACGTGAATGTTGCCCCCGGCCCGTTTGACCCACTCGGCGCCGGGCTGAAACCCTTTCGGAGCTGCCACCCACATCTCCATCCCTGTTTTGGCCGCGCCAAAGAGCCAGGAGTTGCATACGTTGCACGCGCCATCACCGAAGAACACAACCTTCTTGCCCTTCAACGTGCCCAGTTTTTCCACGACCGTGAGAAGGTCCGCCAAAATCTGGCAGGGATGCTCGTCGTCCGTGAGCGCGTTGATGACGGGAATCGTGCCCGCCTCCGCGAATTGCTCGATGTCGCGTTGCGCATACGTTCGAATCACGACACCATGAACATAGCGCGACAATGTCCGCGCCGTGTCCGCCACGGTCTCGCCACGGCCCATTTGGATGTCATTCGTGGAAAGATACAGTGATGTGCCGCCAAGTTCGCCGATGCCCACTTCAAAGCTCACCCGCGTCCGTGTGCTGGCCTTGTTGAAAATGAGGGCCCACGTCTGGCCTTTCAGCGGCTGTTTCTGGCGGGGCTTGCCGCGGCCTTTCTTGAACTCTTTCGCAAGCTTCAGGATGTCCGCAATCTCGCGACCACTCAGCTGCTCAACGGTAAGTAAATGATTCATGATGTATCGACCTGCCGATCGTGTCACAGATGCCGGCCACTAATCCCGCTGTGCCGGTATTTCCCCTCCTCGACCTGTTCCAGCCAGCGATTGAACCGTGCCGCGATCTGCTCTGGCGTCTCCTTCATTAACGCCCAGCGCACCGTGACCGTGATGCCTTCGTCGCTGATATCCTCGACGAACAGGCTGTTCGGCTCCATGTACTGGTTCCACGACATCAAAAAATGCTCTGACGGTTTCTGTTCCCACTCGAAGCGCAGCCGCTTTTCCTGCGTCGTCCCGATGGGCAATACGCGCTCGACATCCACCACTTCGACACAGTTGCCGACTTTGCCGTCCATGTTAACTTGCTCCGCTATCACCGAATGCCCGTCCTGTTTTCTCGACCGCCTCGTCTACGTCAGCCCGCGTGATGTTCAACGGCGGCAGGAAGCGCACCACATTTTTTCCTGCCGCCACGCCGATCAACCCGTGCTCCGCGAGTTTCAGCACGGCCGGACGAGCCTCCAGCGTCACCTCGACGCCGATCATCAACCCGATCCCGCGCACCTCGCGAATGGTCGGGCATTGTGCCGCGAGTGCCCGCAGCTTGCCAATAAAATACTTGCCCACATCGCGGGCGTTGCGCAGCAACCCATCGCGCTCGAGTGTATCCAGCACTGCCAGCGCGACGGAACAGGCCAGCGGAGTCCCGCCGAATGTCGTGCCGTGCGTGCCGGGACCCAGGACATCTCCATAAGGACCTCGGGCCCAAATCGCCGCAATCGGGAACCCGCCTCCGAGCCCCTTCGCCCACGAGATGGCATCGGGCTGAACGTCCGTCGTGATCGCCCGGAATCCCAAAAACTCGCCCGTTCGCCCCATGCCACATTGGACTTCGTCGAACATCAGCAGCAGTTGATGCTTGTCGCAAAGCCGTCGCAGTCCTCGCAGGAATTCCGCTGTCGCCGCCAGAATCCCGCTCTCACCCTGAATCGGCTCCAGAAGAATGGCCACGGTTTTCGGCGTGACCGCCTTGGCGACCGCGTCGAGATCGTTAAACGGTACATGGCGGAACCCTTCCACGGGCGGCTCGAATCCATGTTTCACCTTCTCCTGGCCCGTGGCGCTGATCCCGGCCAGCGTGCGACCGTGAAAACTGTTCTGGAATGTCAGAATCTCGTAACGGCCTCCATGCTCGTTGCCGAACTTGCGGGCAATTTTGAACAATGCCTCGTTGGCCTCGGCGCCACTGTTGCAAAAAAAACATTTCCCCTCGATACCGACCAATTCAACGAGTCGTTTCGCCAGCAGGCCCTGTGGTTCGGTGTAATAGAGATTGGAAGCGTGCACCAGCACATTGGCTTGCTTCGCCAAAATCCCGGCCATGGCCGAGTGGCCGAGCAGGTTCACGGCGATACCGCCGCCGAAATCGAGATACTCCCGACCATCGGCATCCCACACACGCGCGCCCTTGCCGCGCACGAACACATGCGGATACCGGGCGTAACTCGGCACCACGTACTTGTCAAACAATCCAATAATCTCAGTCCGATTCATAAACCGCGCATCATGCGAACTGCCGTGTCCGGTTGCAAGGATTTTGCTGAACAGCCGGCCCAAGCCCCCGGTGCCGGACAAAACGAACCCAATTCGCTCTCATATTGACCCCAATTCGTCGCCTGGACCGCTCCAAACATCCCAAAACAAACCCAAAAAAACGAAAACAAACCCAAGCCATAGAAACACGAAAACTCCTTTGTAAGTCCTTCTGGTTCAAGTCTCGCACAGCTAATCATTTGTCAAGAATCCCTGGGTTTGTTTTGCCTAAAAATACTTCTTGCGACCCTCCCCTCCCCCTCTCCTCACAATATCGATTCCCAAATTTCATCAACCCACAAGTATATCGACACACGATACACCTGTCAACTGCAAATCTCAGGAAATTCTCGGTGGTCCCTTGGAGGGCGAGGCTCCCGCCGAGCCGCGTGCGCTCGGCTCTTTGAGGACAGCAAATTCGAGCCGTATCAGGTCAGTGAGCCCGCAACTACAGAATAGGATCAACCAGGGTTTTCTGCGCCTCACTTCACAATTTCGGTCCCAATCCCCTTATCCGTGAAAATCTCCAGAAGAATGGAATGGGGAATGCGACCGTCCACAAAGTGCACACGACGCACACCCGCGTGCACCGCTTCCACGGCGCTATCCACTTTCGGAATCATTCCCTTGTCGACGACCCCTTCGCGCTTGAGATCGAGCACTTCGCTGACGTGCAGGCTCGATATCAGTGTTTTTGGATTGCGGGGGTCACGCAGGAGACCCGCCACGTCACTCATGAACACGAGCCGGCGCGCGCCAACGGCCATGGCCAGCTTGGCCGCCGCCACGTCGGCGTTGATATTGTACGCGTGCCCGTCCTCGCCGAGCCCGATCGGACTGATCACGGGCGTCACCTGCGCCCGCAGGCATTTGCGCACGGCCTCTGTCGAAACGTCCGTGACCTCGCCGACATATCCGAGATCCACCCCGTCCTTCGCCAGCTTGCGGCACTGGAAGACATCCTTTCCAGAGAAGCTGCGCGCTTTCCCGCCAAACTTCTGGATCATCTCCACGATGTCGCGGTTGATCACGTTCGCCAGCACATCTTCGACAATCTCCATCGATTTCCCGTCGGTCACGCGCATGCCCTGGACGAATTGGGCGGTAATGCCGGCCTTTCCCATCGCCGTGGTAATCGCTTTGCCGCCGCCGTGGACAACCACCGGGTTGACGCCCACGGCTTCGAGAAAGACAACGTCCGCCGCGACGCCCTCGCGCACCTTCGCGTCCGGTGAATCCGTGAAGCTGCCACCGTATTTGACGACGAATATCGAGCTGCGGAACCGTTGAATGTACGGCAGCGCCTCGAGCAGCACGTCGGCTTTCTTGATGAGATCATCCATCGGCGTCAGCGTCTATCGCGCGTGACAGAATCCGTAGCCGCAGGCTTCAGCCTGCGTTGAATCCACATCTTGCGCACCCTGAAGGGTGCGGCTACAGGCGAATGTCATGTCAGGCGCTTTCACTCCCCCTTGTTCAGCTCGACATACTTTTCGGTCAAATCACAGGTGTGCATCGTGCAATGGCCGCGACCGAGGTGCAGGTGGATGTCGATGCTGAATGTCGGTTGCGCGACAATGTTCTTGAGCTTTGCGACCGGCGTGTGTGCTGGCATACCACCCCGAACCGCAGGCAGCCCTTCGTATGCGATGTCCACAAGGTCGGCATTAATCCGCGCGCGTGAATATCCAAGCGCGTCCAGAATGCGGCCCCAATTCGGGTCACCGCCGCACCAGCTCGTCTTGACCAGTACCGAGTTCGCGACGGCGCGCGCGGCGATCTCCGCGTCGCGTTCGGTGGCCGCGCCGCAAATGTTGATTGTGACAAACTTCGAAACCCCTTCGCCATCCCGCACGATCATTTTGGCGAGTTCGAGGCACACAAAGTCGAGCGCGGCCTGGAATTTCGCCAGCGGCGGTTTGCCCGCCATGCCGTTCGCGAGGACGATCACTGTGTCATTCGTGCTCGTATCGCCGTCGACCGTGATCCGGTTGAAGGATTGGTTTACAGCATGCGCGAGCGCCCGTTGCAACACGGCGCGAGGCATCGCGGCATCAGTGGTGATGAAACCGAGCATCGTGGCCATGTTCGGCTGGATCATGCCCGCGCCCTTGGCGATGCCGCCAATGCGACACGTCTTGCCTCCGGCTTTGAATTGCACCGCGACTTCTTTCGGAAATGTGTCGGTGGTCATGATCGCCTGCGCGGCCGCTGCACCCCCCTGTCGCGCCAGGCTGCCGAGACACTGCTTGATGCCGCCTTCCACCTTGACGATGGGGAGATTCACGCCGATGCGGCCCGTCGAACAGACAAGGACATGGTTTTCCGCGCAGCCGAGGCGGCGCGCGACCGCGCAAGCCATCGCCCGTGCGTGAATCGGCCCGTCGCTCGTGCAGGCATTGGCGTTGCCACTGTTGGCGACGATCGCGCAAGCCTTGCCGGATTTCACATGCTCCATGCTGAGTTTTACCGGCGCGGCCTTGACTTGATTCGTGGTAAACGTTGCCGCCGCCGTCGCCGGCGTGTCGGAAACGATCAGCGCCACGTCCTTCTTACCGTTAAACTTGATGCCAGCCGCCACGCCTGCCGCGCGAAACCCCTTCGGGGCCGTGACCGATCCACCAATTCGGGTAAAGAAAGTCTTCATCAAAGAAGTCCTGTCGATTCGTCGTAACCGCACACGAGATTCAAGCATTGCACGGCCTGGCCGGCAGCGCCCTTGGTAAGGTTGTCAATGGCGCTGACCACGATCAGTCGGTTGGTGCGCGGATCGACGCGCACGGAGATGTCGCAGAAGTTTGTCGCCTCGACATTCTTCGTGTCGGGAAGCGATGGCGTCACGCGCACGAACGTCTCATCTTTGTAAAAGTCCCGGTACATGGCCAGCGCATCTTCTGCCTTTGTTGCAAGGGACAGATAGATCGTGCTGAGGATGCCCCGATTGAGCGGAATCAGGTGCGGCGTGAAGGAGATCGTCACATTCCCTCCGGCCAAACACGACAGTTCTTGTTCGATCTCGCCCAAGTGCCGGTGTTTCGGGACGCTGTACGCCCGCGCGCTTTCGTTGCATTCCGTGAACAGATACTCGTCCGCGACCTTCCGTCCCGCGCCACTGACGCCACTGAGGCTGGTGACGATGATGCCGTCTGATTTGACCAAGCCACTCTTCAGCGCGGGCGCGATGCCGAGGATAATGCTCGTGGGATAACATCCAGGGCATGCCACGAGCTTGGCGTTCCGAATTTTCTCCCGATGGATTTCCGGCAACCCGTACACGGACTGCTTCAACAAATCCGGTGCCGGATGCTCGTGCTCGTAAAACTCTTGGTAAATCGCGGCTGATTTGAGCCGAAAATCGGCTGACAAATCCAGCACTTTGATTCCCTTTTGCAAGAGGGCCGGGGCAAACTCGGCGGCCACACCGTGCGGCAACGCGAGGAAAACCGCGTCGGCGTCGATCCGGTTCACATCCGGCTCGGTAAACGCGGCGCTGACCTGTCCTCGAAATCGCGGAAACACTTCGGCCACGGCTTTCCCGGCGTATTGTCGCGAAGTAAACTGGGTAATCTCGACATGCGGGTGGCGCAACAGCCATCGGATCAGTTCCTGACCCGAATAGCCGCTGGCCCCGACGATGGCCGCTTTGGTTTTTTTCATGACATGATGGCTTGCGTGTTTCCGCAAAAGCAACGAGCCCCGAATATGAAACCCGGGGTTCTATAAAATCTAGCCACTCGTATAAGCCTTTATTTTACTGACTTCTACAAGAATTCCGTATGTCATATTTTTGTGTTGCAATGCTTTGTTGCTATGGCTAGGATATTTTTCACCGTGAAAGCCACATCGACAACCCGTAAGCATCAAAAACTCATTCATGTCGGTGATTGCCTGTATCGTTCAAGCCGCACGGACGTTTACTATGCGATTTTCCAACGCGAAGGCAGGCAAGTCAAGCGCAGCCTCAAGACCACCGACCCCGAACTCGCCAAGCGTCGTCGTGAGATACATCGCCAAAAGGTCGGGCGCTTGACCAGTGACAGCGCCAAACTCCTGCCCTTTGCCGAGTACGACAAGAACAAACCCACCGAATTGATCGGCGGGTTGGCAAAGCGGTGGTTTGACATTGCCAGCGGCACAATGGAACCGAGCAGCCGGGACCGGCTGCTCGTCGTGTTTAGGAACCTCAACCAACGCCTCGGCGGCTTCACCGTCCGCAACGTCACACTCCGCACATTGGAGCAGTGGGCGACGGCGCGGCGGAATACCTGCTCCGCCCACACGTTCAACTACGAACTGGAAACCCTCAGGCGCATCCTGGACTACGGTGTCGAGCATGGCATTCTCATGGAGAATCCTGCTCACAAGATCAAGCGGTGCAAGCCACACAAGAAGCCGGTCGCCATCCCGACCAAAAACCAATTTCGCAAGATGCTGGACGAAATGCGTGCCAAAGGCAGTAAAGATTCTGCAGATCTTGCCGAACTGCTCGCCTATTCCGGCTGCCGCAAGGGCGAGATCGTCGGTGACGCGAAATACTCCAAGCCGCCGATGTTCTGGCGCGATGTGGATTTCGAATTGAAAGTGTTCACCGTCACCCGCTCCAAGAACCATGAGCCCCGCACGGTGCCGCTTTTTCCAGCGATGGAAAACTTCCTGTGCGAATTGCGGTCGCGGCGCCAAGACCCCACAAACGCGAATGAGCGCATCCTCCCGATTTATTCCGCGAAGACGGCCATCACATCTGCCTGTAAAACAGCGAGCCTTCCGCACTTTCATCATCACAGCCTGCGTCACTTCTTCTGCTCCAACGCCATCGAGGCCGGAGTCGATTTCAAGACAATCGCGGGATGGCTGGGCCACAAGGACGGCGGCGTACTCGTCGCCCGCACCTATGGTCATTTGCGCAATGAACACAGCGCAGCGATGGCCAAGCGCATGAACTGGGGCGTGTCCACAACCGAACCCGAAAACGTGGTGCCCATGACTGCCCCGAAATAAGGCGGGTGAGTCCAACGAGCGGTGCGGGCAAGGATGTGTCATTCAGCGCTGGTTTCCTTCAGAAAACGCTCGATCTCCGGGAGCGGAAACAGCGGTCGCCGCAATGCGCGGCAAGGTCGCAGTAGTCCGCGAGCAACCAAGCGGTCGACCGTGATCGGTGTCACGCCCAAGGCTCTCGCCGTTTCCTGTCGTGTCAGCGCGAGTCGAATTTCCTTATTGTTTGTCTGCATGGTGATCTCCTGTTTCTGCGTTACAACCCTTCATGTCTCAAGAATCTCTTGACGACGATTACTCCTGCGTGAAGCCATACGAGCAGGGCCGACGGGCGGAGCGAGCGCGGTCACGGTGGAGGCGTCAGGGCGACAGGGACGCACAACCTTGACGGCGCGCGGCGAGCCGTACAATCGAAACGGCACGTCACGCAAAGTCGATGACTGATAAGGCGCAATCATTCGACCACTGGTAGCACAAGGAAGTTGCCTAGTTGTGTAGCAAGTACACAGGATGCTTGAAGGACTCTCCGGCAAACATTTCCGTAGACGGCGAGTGCAGTGAGTGGAGTCTATGAGTGGACAGCGTATAGACGGAGCATCGCTATAACTAAGGACTCTGCTTGAATCGGCTGACCGGCAACTGACAGTCGCATTTCGGCTGTCGGTGGCGAGCAGCACGCAGCCACGGACAGCGACGGGTATCCGGTACGTGTTGGCAGCGCGGCAGACGCGGCGAGCGGGAGGCAATTTGAGCGACCGCTGCGCCGGGTCTGACAGCATTTTGTCGGCGACTGGCCGGCGAAGATTACACGTGGATGTGTTCACCGCGTCGTCACCCGTTGGCTGGCTTGAGATTCGTTACCCCCGTCCAAGGTGTTCCGTCGTAACCGTCGGTTTAGCGTTCACCACCGTGCGTTTCGGTCGGCGGCGCGTGCGCAATCTTTCTGCTCCGTCGCCACCAGTCATCCAACCGTTAAGGCACTCGCGTAGCCGAGCCGCACCGACCGTCACGCCTGCAGTTTTCAACTCGTCAGCCAGTTGGCTGGCACTCCATCCTTTGCTGTGAAGGTCCAGCAACCGTTGGCGCAGCGGCTTCAACACGTCGGCGACTGTCTTGCGCTTCCGCGGTGGATCGCGCTGGGTCAATTGCTCCAGTTTCTTTTCCACCGCCGCGTAGTCGAGCGTCGCGGCGAGTTTCGTATAATCAATCGTTGTGCTCATCGTTATTTCCTTGGTTTGATTTGTGGTTGGCATCGCGGCGCGAGCGGTTCGCCGACTCCTGCGGCCACGCGGCGTCCGCGCGCCACCCGCGCGGCATCTGAGCGATGTCCGCTCGTCAGTCCGCGATGCGGTCATGCTTTGTCCACCAAGCGGCCACGCCGGCAGCCGCCGAGCAATTTCGGCCCCGCTCTCAGGCGGGGTAAGTGTCCTGCCCATTTCTTCCTTTTCTCTGCCACACTTGGCCCGCTTAGGTTGTTCGCGCTTGCGAACAATTGGACTGACGCATCCAGTTACAATTTGCCGCGTGAGACTCGCTGACATCGGCGGCGTTATAGTCCGGCTGACCTCGTCATCGTGTGTAGCAGATACACAACACACGCCGGCTTTCGTGCGACGCTGCAGACCAATGACAGATGGCCATTTCAACGCTGCCTATATCACCACACGGACCCTTGGAATGTTGTTCCCGTTTCGGAACAACTTTGCAACACGGTTTCGGTAACCTCCGCAGCCATGTTTAGCGCCATCCCACAAAAGAATCGAGCCGCTGCCGCGACGTATTTCGACGAGCATCTGTCCCACAACGACTACTACACACAGGGCGAAGTCTTAACGCAGGATCAAGTTGGGCATTGGATTGGCATCGGCGCGGAACAGTTAGGATTGGTGCCGGGGGCGGCCGTCACCCGCGACGTGTTCCTGCGCCTCTGCGACAACCGGCACCCGATGACCGGTGAACAACTGACGCCGCAGCAGTTCCGGGATCGTCGGCTCTACTTCGACTTCGTCTGCTCGCCGCCCAAGTCCGTGTCAATTCTGGCGGTCACGATGAATGACCATCGCATCATCGAGGCACACCGGGAGGCCTCCACGATGGCCTTGCGCGAGCTGGAGCAGTTTGCCGCCACGCGCATTCGCAAGGCCGGCATCGAGGATCGGGATCGCACGACCGGCAACTTGGTTGGCGCAGCGTTCCTGCACACGACTTCCCGCGCCCTGGACCCGCAACTGCACACCCATTTCGTCCTGTTCAACTGCACCTGGGACAACACCGAGAGGCGGTGGAAGGCGCTGCAAACCGGCGATATGTTTGGCGCGCTCAACTACGGCACAGCCGTCTATCGTAACGAGCTGGCCAAGCGGCTCCACCGGCTGGGCTACTGCACCCGGAAGGCCGCCAATGGGTTCGAGATCGAGGGCGTCGCGCCTGAGTTGATTGACCGGTTTTCGAAGCGGTCACAGCAACGGGACTTGGCCGTGAAACGTCAGGAGGCGAAGCTCGGTCGCAAACTGACCAAGCAGGAGATCGCTCACGTCGTCCATCAGTCCCGCCCCAAGAAGCTCAAGGGCGCGTCCGACGATCAGGTCCGCCGCCAGCAGCTTGGCGAGATCGGTTACTTCGAGAAACGGGCGCTGGGCAAAGTGGTCAAAGTGGCTAATGGTGAGTCGGGGGATTTCGCCCACTCGGTCACAATGCGCGAGGCTATTGACCACGGCATCGCACACGTTTTCGAGCGCACCTCGGTCGCGCCGCAACACAAGATTCTGGAAGCCGCCCTGGTCAACGGCTGCGGCCAACTGGACCTGCCGCTGCTCAAAAATGCTCTGGCGGAACGATCCGAACTGGTGCGCGTCGGTTCAGAGTTCTCGACCCGCGACATCCTCACCAAGGAGCTTTCGTTGATTCGCACTGTCAACGCCGCCATCGACAGTATCGCCCCGATCACCAGCCGTTATGAACCGGCGTCTCATCTCGGTCCGGATCAGCGCAAGGCGTTGGAACATGTTGTCACCAGCCCGGACCGCTTCACAGGGTTTCGCGGCTTGGCCGGCACCGGTAAAAGCACGGTTCTGGTCGAACTGAACCGCATTCTCGACAAGGAAGGTTTCGAGGCCCTGTTCTGCGCTCCGACTGCTGCCGCTGCCGATACGCTGCGCAAGGACAAGCTGGAATCGGTCACGCTCGCCAGGCTGCTGACGGATTGGGCCATGCGGCGAACACTTTCCGCCCGCAGCGTGATTGTCCTGGATGAAGCCGGCGCTGTTGGCCTCGATGACATGGTGAAACTATTCGATCTGGCCGTTAGTAACGGCGCTCGTGTGGTGCTCTCCGGCGACACCGGCCAGCACGCTTCCGTGGCACGTGGGGATGCGCTCCGCATCCTCGAACAATATTCCTCCTACCGCTTCAGCGAATTGACCACCATCCGTCGCCAGAAACGCGCCGCCTTCCGTCAGGTGGTCGAACTGGCTGCTGCCAAACAGACCCATAAGGCGTTTGCGAAGCTCGTGGAACTTGGCGCGGTCACGGAGGCGGCTACGGAGGATGAGCAGCTTTACCAGCGGACCGCTGAGGCATACCTGTCAGCGACCAAACAAGGACGGTCCGCACTGTTGGTCTCACCCACTTGGGGCGAGATTGAAGCGGTCACGGAAAAGGTGCGCGATTTTCTGAAAGTTGAGGGTGTCGTCAGCCAGGATGAGCAGACAGTGTGCGTTCTTGATTCGCTCTCGTGGACGACCGCCCAAAAGAAGAACGCGAGCCAGTACGAACCCGGCCAACGGCTGCGCTTTGTTCGCAAGACCAAGGCGTTTGACCGGGGCGAAACGGTGGAAGTCGCGGCCATCATGGAGAACGGCCTGCGCGTTCGCCGCCCGGATGGAACGGAAATGGATTTTGTCCCGGCCAATGCCGCAGCCTCGTTCGACGTGGGCGAGTCCCGCGAGTTGAAAGTCGCTGCCGGCGATTGGCTCTTGTTGCAGGCCAATTACGGCAAAGAGATCATCAACGGGGAGCGCGTTCAGGTTCGGGAAATCAGCGGCGGCCGCATCACGCTCACCGACGGTCGGGTGCTGCCTGGCACCTTCAACACCTTCACCCACGGCTACGCCGTCACCTCGCACTCATCACAAAGCAAGACCGTCGATGACGTGCTCCTGGTCGCATCGTCGCGTTCGTTCGCCGCCGTCAACCGCGAACAGTTCTACGTTTCCATTTCTCGCGGGCGCAAGCGTGTCCAGGTGTTCACCGATGATGCCGAACTGCTCGCGCGTCGCGTGACCGATTCGCATGAACGCAAGGCCGCCGTCGAACTCCAAGGCCTGCGCGATGACCTGGCCAAACTCGGTTTCCTGCGACAACCGCAGCAAGAGCAAAAAATCAGCGCACCGGTGTCCACGGTGCACCAAGACTTTCGCATGGTGCGCCCGATGCGTCAGTCGCCGCGAGTGTTCCGGGCCACGCGTTTGTCTCCGGTGCAACGGCTCGCACAGGTGGCCGAAGATGTGCAGCGATGGCTTCGCGAACGGTCCGTCATTGAGCAAAAGGAAACTGTCACGAGCAAGTTTGGGCAGACCGAGTCCATCAAACAAGCTGAATCCATAAAACAGGCTGAACCCGTCAAACGAACCAGCGGCCTCAAACGATCTCGCACGGTCAAAGAACCTCTGCAGCAAGAGCAGTCCACCAGCCGCGAGCTGCGTCGGGGCATCACCCCGCCTGGAAGCATCGGCCACTCTCGCGGCATTGGTGTCTGAACTCTCAACCTCGACCATCAACGAAGGATCAATCCATGCACCCGATCAAAGACGATTGCTATACCACCTCCGTCAAGTATTGCGCCTGTATCGAGTTCCATCTCGACGAGGAGCGCCGACGTGGCTTCCACACGAGTCAGTTGATTGATTATACCTTGGAACCCAACCCGGATGACGGCGAGGACAAGAATGCCCCGCCACAGAGACTCACGCTTGCCTTTTCCACCGCCGACGTGGTGATCTTGGGCTGGCGTCTCGGTCGGCTGGCCGATTTGCTGCGCGAAAACAATCTTGCCACGGTCAATGTCCTGTCCAGACGCTTTGCCGATCTTGCCCCCGCCAGACCCTTCGTTGCTTCCATCATCATCACCCCGATCAGCAGGAGCCCACCGTAGGGTAGTCAATGAAGCAGTTCCCCTGTGAGTGCGACTATTTCTGCGGTCGCGCTACGTGAAACTTCCGCGCTAGCTCCAGCCGTTCAAACAAAATCACGCCGGTGGTCAGAATCAGAACCTTCGGCGTGAGTCGTGCCCATGCCTTGCATACGGTGCCTTTTCCAGTGTCTCGTTTGTCCCCTTTATGTCCCTTTTCCGGACTTCGAGGGCAATGTCCTGTTTCCAAGCGGTCGGTGTGGGAAGTTGAATGGCGGATTTAGCCGGTTTATGACGGGTTTTGATCTCGACGTGTGCTGCTAGTTGGTGACCATCGGACGATTACCCGGTTTCGTCTGACGATTATCTGCCCTGCCCCTGAGTGCGGGAAGGCATGTTGGACAATTTGATTCGCTGGTAAGCGCCGCGCTTCTGGTTTTCAGGATGCGGCTCAATGGCCAGAATCGTAATGTCCCCCTTCTCCGGCCCGTAAGCCCAAAACAATCGCCCCGCCGCCGGAGTGTTGTTTTCCAGATAGGATTGGAAGATCTTGATTCCGTGCTTCCTGGTCAGGTCGGCTATCTCATGCGACTCCAACCCTGGATGGCGCGGGTTCTGACCGAGGAATCCCAGAGTCTTGACCAGTTTTTTGAAGAACTTCTCCTCGTCCTTGTCGAGCTTGCTGGCGAGTTTCCGGGTTGAGATGTTGTTCCAATACGCCTCCATCTCCGGCACGCCCATGCGGATGCGAAATGCCACGCCGCCCTTAGTCCTTCAGAAATGGCGTCAGGTCAATCGGCGGTGAGGCGACCCCGTCTTTCAAGTTCTTGACGGACTGATCCAGCATCTTGCGCGTCCGCACCGGTATGGCATCTAAGGCGACCAGCACTCGCGGTTCCAGCAGAAAACAGCCGTTGGAGAGCGCCTTGACGCGAAAATACTTCGTCTTGGCGTTCCGCAGGCTGATCCGTTTCTTGGCGTCGGCGGCCACGTCGTAGTCAGCGACTACAGTGATGCCGCGGGCTGGTTTCCGTCGCCGCATAGTAGTAGTTGGCATGGCGGTAATATGGTGGGAAATCCCACCCATGTCAAGAGCGGGCGCAGAGTCGTAAGCTCACCGCGATCTAAATGTCTTGATGTTCATCATGTGGTACGCGTAGCACAACCATTTGCGGTTACGAGCCGCCCGTCGAAGACCTCCATCCAACCGTCTCGGCAGTCAAGTGCGACCGGTTTGACGTCGCCAATCCGTTGACCGCGACTTTCGCATGCTTCGAGATAAGTCGCGGGGCCTCGTGATGTGATGCGGAACACGCGAAGAGGCGCCAGTTGGCCCAATTCGCGACAGTAGCGGTAGTGGACGTTTTCCTGCAAAAGAGTGTCCAGTTGTTCTGCTGCCACTAACAACCGGTCATCGCGCTCCGTCGTCTCTACAAACAAGACGTAAGCGTCGCCCTCGCAAGCAGCCATCGTGAACGTCGTATCCAATCCAACAAGCCCAAGTGCCGCGCGCACATGCCGTTCGTCGAGTTTTTCGCCGTACCGATCGGACACATGGCTTTCTTTGCCTACGAATCGTAGTAACGGACATTCGTGTTCGAAGCCAACGACCCTTACCCGGTCATGCAACTGGTAACGATTCAACCCGCCGCTCGTCGTCAACACAACCGAATACTCGTGCCCAGTAACCAACTCATGCGCCAGCCATGCCTTGGCGCCATCGTCGAGGAACTCGAAGAAGTGCGACCGCACCGCCAGTGCCGCGCCGTCGCGTCCCCACAACGGCAGCGACACGAATCCTTCCGTTGCGATCAATCCCTTCGGCTGGATTGTCGCCTGCGGAAACATCTTTGCCAGCTCCGGCGCGTTACCCCAACAGCTGATCACTTGTAACCGCGGCCACAGCCTTGATGGCGTAGCTACGCCCTCCAGCAACAAGGTCAGGAAACTCGGATGCCACACTGAGATGAACGTCAAATCCCGACAGGCCATCAGATGCCGTAATGTTGCGCGCCGCCATTCGTCTACGACACGGATGTGCCGCACCGACGACGGTACTGCCAATGTCGCGCGCGCAAGCCAGCCGGCCTGTCCGAGATACTCCGTGTCATCGGCGAAACCGTCCGCCTCATCAGCCACCGGCGAAATCGCCCAGTACGATTTGCCGGCTAACATCGCCGGGTTGTGCTGGAACAAGTCCACGGTCCACGGGGCAATGCCGCTTTGGAACTCCGCCAGTAACGAACGTGTGTACGGAATCAACTTCGTCGGCCCGGTGGTCCCGCTGGTAGGCACACGGCGCAGCACCCGCCCAGCTGGTAGGCCTGGCTCGTCCGACAACGGCACACACTCTTGAAACTCCGCCACACTGCGAAAGCCGGTAATCTCCCGCAATCGACGCCGTTGCGCACCGGCCACATCGTGCGTCGCCCGGCGGAACGCCGCTGCAGCCGGCAAGTACGACGCGAACCACAGGCTGTTGGCAACGAGTGGAATCACAAGGTCACGAGCCTTCTTCCAATCGACGTTTGGTTGGCCGGTGTGAGTGGACAGAGGCACACCAGTTCATCGCCGCTCGCGTGGCCGGGATTGGCCTGTGCGAAGAACGCCACGTGCGGATCGGCCAGGCGGCTCGGTGGAATCTCCTTCAGCCCGTTGAGGAGGATTTGCGGCGTAGCGAGATGGACGATGCCGGTGGCCGGTTTGTAGTGGCTGTTGAACCGCTCGCGAGCGAGTGCATCGAGCAGCGCCGGTCGCTGCGGACAGTCGAAGCGTGGCCAAAACTCACGCCAAAACACCGGTAGGAACCGGTATGTGCGAAAACCCGACGTGATCAGCAGCCAATAGTCCGCTCGCAGTTGACGCACCGCTTCCAGCCAGGTTCGCGCCAGCGCATTACTGCCCCACGCCGACCGATCCACAATCGTGTCACCAGAATACACCACGCGCGACGGAACCACCGCCGACTCGTACACGAGCAATGTCGAGAACCCGCGGACTTCTTTCGCGTCGTCTTCAAGCAGGATAACCCAATTCTTTCCGGCTAGATCGTCGCCGAATTGCTGCGCCGTTACGCCTTCAAAGTTGGCCTGCAACAACGCCAGCATCGCAGTGCGCTGGGGCACTGAAAGTTCCGCACGCGCGATCAACCGTCCGATCACAGTAACGCCACCTCCACGTGCGCGATGCGACCGTCGAGTTCCACAGTCGTGTCCGGGTCATGCACGACGTACAAAATGCTCTCGTACACCCGCGGCCGGTATCGACGGCGCACAATGTTCACCAGCGAGTGCCGTTCGGAAAGACCGAACGCAAGCCACCGGCACCCCTTCTCTCGCGCGGCAGCCCGCGCCGTGTCGAGGTCATCGCTTGTCAGTGAGGGATACGTCCAGTAGGCGACCGGTAATACGGTTCCTACCGGCGGCAGTCGCCATAGCCACCTGCACCATCGCAACCACGGGTTGTACCCACGGACGACGATCTGTTTGAACATGCGCTGATCCCAGACCCCGTTGTGCGGTAACTCAGCCGGCGCGAATTGTGGGACTGGTGTTACGCCTGTCGTAACGGGTAACGCCGGCTCCCGGGACGCTGGCCCGCGCACCGGCAGCAGCATCGTCAGAATCCGCTCGACCGGTGTGTACCGGGGCAATCCTGGCAGACCGGCTTCAAGTAACCGACGGGCAACTTCGTGACCGGTAACGATGGTCGTGATATCGAACGACATTTCATCTTCGGCGTGCGTTTGGCGGAGCAGATCGAAACCCATACGGAGGAACTGGCGGCCGTGCCGGCGATGTTCCGTCGCAATCCGCAACTGGCTGAGATAGCCGATGAGTCGCGGTTGACCGTTGACGAACAACTCGTGAACCGACCGGCTGCCCATCGCCACCGGTTGGCCGGTCTGCCGGTCACGAATGATCGCCGTATAATATCGCCCACCCTCCTGTTGCGCTGCGGCGAAGAAGTCGGGCTCGCGCTCCAACGAAATCTGGATTGGCCCCGGCATCGGTGTCTCGCGGAGCAGCCGGCGCAAACCCGCATCGTCGGCCTGGGTTGCGAAGCCAATAACATATCGGGTACTGGTCAGCGGGCGCGGAGCAAGGGTTGTGTCCATGCTTGATCTCCCAACGGATGCCCGTCGCGCAGCCCCAACTCTGCGCGATGGAGGAGGTTGACCGTCCAAAAGTTGCGTTGATGTGGGCCGGCGGCCACGCTACGCCGCAGCAGGTTCGGCCACGAGAAGAACGTCCGTCGCGCGGCGAGGCAACGTTGTCGCAATTCCTCGGGTGTCAGATGGCGCGGCTGAAATGCGACCGTGTTGTACGCGTAGTGCGAATCGAGCCACCAGCGATCGTGAAGCAGGCGGTGCTCGTTGGCCAAGCGACGGTACAGCGGTGTGTCGGGAAACGGCATCAAATGGGCGAATGCTGCCAACAGGAATCCGTGTGCGACGCTGAACTCAACGGTGCGCTGAAAGTCATCAGGCTTGTCGGCGTCGCATCCGAACACGAACGTACCGTACACCGGCACGCCGAACCGACGCAGTTCACCCACGGCCTCTTCGACACCGCCGTGGGCTTCGTTGATGGGCTTGCCCATTTCACGAAGGTTAGCCGGCTGAAGACTCTCGAAGCCGATGAGGAGACAGCGGCAACCACTCCGCACGATCAAGGTAAGCAGTTCAGGATCATGCGCGACATTGATGCCGGCCTGGCCGACCCAACGTACCCGCAAGGGAATCAACGCGCGTAGGAATTCTTTCAGGCGTTCGGGTTCACAGGCGAGGTTGTCGTCCACGAAGAAGATGAGGTTCGCGCGGTCGCCGTTGGTCGCAGTCGCGGCCACTTCGGCGATCACCTCGACCACGGGCCGTTGCCGGTAGGTGCTGTGGAACGCGGTCTGCACCGCGCAGAACTCACAGGTGAGCCGGCACCCGCGACCGAACTCGATCAACTTGACCGGTAGGTACCGTTTACCGTGGAAAATCGTCCGATCGTAGCGTAAGCCCTGCAGTGATGCGCCGCCGGTGGCCCGATAGAACTTCGCCGGACGGCCCTGGCGAAAATCGTCCACCAACTGTGGCCATGTTTGCTCCGCTTCACCGCTAACGACGGACTCGGCGTAGTCGGCGACTTCCTCCGAGCAGAGCGTCGCGTGTATTCCCCCCATCACCACCGGCACGCCCCGTCGCCGGTATTCACTGGCGATTTCGTAAGCGCGGCGCGCGGTGTAAGTCTCGACGCTGATGCCAACGAGGTCGGTCGGTTCATCGAACGGAATTCTCTCCAACCGGTCATCGTAGAAACGCAGCTCGACATTGCGCGGCGTCAGTGCGGCGAGCGCCGCAGCCCACAGCGGCTGCATCTGCCAAGTGCGTAACCCGCGTCGCTCGCCGGCGCGCCGCCCAATGCATGGATGAACCAAGGTTACCTTCATTACGCTGCCTCGCGAACCGGTTCGCGCCCAACAAACCAGTCACAAGTATAGAACTCATGCAGCCGGTGCGCGTACCGGCGATAGGTCAGGTTCGCCGCCCAGACGAGTCCCGTCGTCATCGGCGAACCACGCAGCCGCCGGGCCATGGCCGAATACCGATAGGTATGTTTCCAAGCCAGTTCGTGGCCGCGCTCCAATTCTTGGGGAGTCATCCGCGCCGGACGGAACACCGCGTGCTGCGCGTCGTACAACTCCCAATTTCGCGTCAAGATGCGTCCCGCCCCGTCGAGCCGCCGATACAGGGCCGTGTTGGGGAACGGCGTTGCGATGGCGAAACGTGGTAGATCAATTCTCGTCTCGATGGCAAACTCCGCCGTTTTCAAGAACACATCCGGTGTGTCGTGGTCCGCGCCGAACACAAAGCATCCATTCAACGCGATGCGGTGGGCGTGCAACCGCTCGACCATCTGCCGGTACTCTTCGGGCGAGTTAAACCCTTTGCGGCAATCCCGCAGCGATTCCTCGCTGATGGACTCCAGCCCCATCAACACGCCCCGGCACCCGCTACGCGCTGCCAGTTCCAATGTCGGGGTGTCGTCGGCAAACATTGTCGTCACCAGCCCGTGCCACTCGACGTGCAATGGCACAAGCGCGGTGAACAATTCCTGGGCGTACGCCCGGTCGGCGTACAAGTTCAGGTCCACAAACAGAATCCGTCGCGCGGCGTGCTGTCGGATATCCGCGACCACGTCGGCCACCGGCTTTTGCCAGAGTTTGCGTCCCCACGCGGCCGGCACGACGCAGAATTCGCAATCGTGCAAGCATCCGCGTTGCGCCTCGAACACCGCGTCCGTGAGATATCGGCGCCGCGGCAGCAATTCACGCCGTGGGAACGGCCGGTTGGCCAGACTCAACTCCGGCGCTTGCACATACCGGCGTTGGAGCTTACCGGCTGTGAAGTCGCGGAGTAGTTGCGGCCAGGTGTCCTCGGCGTAACCGACCACGATGGCGTCAGCGTGCGGCTGAGCGTCATCGGGAATCAACGTGACGTGTGGCCCGCCGAGCACGACCGGAATTCCGCGCCGGCGGAAATGACCGGCCATTTCATAAGCGCGCGGCGCGTTGCCAGTGATAAGTGTGATTCCAACAAGATCGGCTTCAAGGTCGAGCGGGACATTTTGTACGCCTTCGTCGAACAAGACGATCTCCGCATTCAGCTCAGCCGGCACGAGTGCTGCGAGGCTGGTCAGCGTCAGCGGCTTATACCGCAGCGCCCGCCCGAAGATGCCCCCGCGGTGCCGGTACAGCGGGCCTTTCGGGGAGATGATGACAATCTTCATCGTTCACCTCCGCGGCCGAGGGCGAAGCCTTGTTTCTCCCGGACATCCCGGCGCACCAGAAAATTCATTGCCAGCGAGTCGAGCAGGTGACGGCGGTTGGCGGGCAGGCTGACCCGGCGCAGGATGTTGCCTGGCTGGTAGAAGTGCCGCCGGTTTTGTCGGCATCCTTCAGACAGATGTTCGGCGGATAACTGTTTCGGCTCGAAGACGACATCGCCCCATCGGAAACCCGGCGCCAGCCACCAGCGGTCGTGTTTTAGACGGTGCTCCGACTGCATCCGCTCGTACAACGGCGTGCCGGGAAACGGCGTCAGGTGGTTGAACAACGCCAGCAAAAACCTCTGCTGGTTGGCGAACGCCAGCGTGCGCGCGAAAGCGTCCGGCGTGTCGTGATCGTACCCGAACAGGAAGGAAGCG
Organism: Verrucomicrobiia bacterium; assembly: GCA_050010195.1. GTDB lineage: Bacteria > Verrucomicrobiota > Verrucomicrobiia > Palsa-1439 > Palsa-1439 > Palsa-1439. The sequence goes on along the minus strand of JBEKLM010000004.1, from coordinate 58,615 downwards.
CAAACCCGGATGCCGCGTTTGTGAATCCTATTCACGGCATCGGCGAACCCGTCCGCCGCGCAGCGGGCTGACTTGCCCATTTGGCGCAGACTACCCTCGTTCAGCGACTCCAGTCCGATGAGCAACCCGGCGCAGCCGCTGGCCGCCGCCAATTCCAGCAGGTCAGCATCGAACGCAATCTCGATGCCCGCCTGAGCGACCCAGCGTTTGCGTAACGGGATCAACGCTCGAAATAGTTCCTTCGCTTGGGCAACGTCGCCGATCAGGTTGTCATCGACGAACTCCAAGACCTTGTGGGGAAGCTGACGGATTTCCTCGATGACCTCGCCGATGGGCCGGCAGGTTTTGCGATGGCCAAAGTACTCGCCAACCGAGCAGAAGCTGCAAGCATACGGACACCCGCGCCCGAATTCGACCAGGCTCAGCGGCAGATACGGTTTCCCCGCGAAGATGTCGCGGCGATACCGCAGCCCGTGGAGCGAGGGTGACCGGTCCGTCTGGTAAACCCGCTGCAATCGCCGGACGCGCGCGTCTTCCAGAACTTGCGGCCAGAGTTCTTCCGCCTGGCCAACGACAACCGCATCGGCATGTTCGAGCGCCTCGTCTGGCAGCGCGGTCACGTGAAACCCGCCCAGAACCACCCGCACGCGGCGGCGACGGTACTCCGCCGCAATCTCATAGGCGCGTTTTGCAGTGAATGTCTGCACCGAGATGCCGACCAAATCCGTGGCCGCTTCGACGGGGATTTCTTCCACCCGGTCATCGTAGAATGCCAAGGTCACATCCGCGGGCGTCAGCCCCGCCAATGCCGCCATCGTCAGCGGCTGCATCTGGACCGCACGCACGCGCTTCCCAAGCGAGGGATAAATCAGCGTGACATGCATGGGTCTCGCCTCTTCGACCGCAATTGGCGGCTGTCGGTATCTCTCACTATTCGCATCACAGCCCCAGTAGGCAGTTGACATGCCGTTGGATCCATAATTGGGCAGTTCATTGCTGGCCAACAAGTTGCGTGATTTGGGCTGTCATCTACCTTTATCTGCTCCATACAATTTCAGTACACTGTATATGCATAAAATGTATCCGTATTTGGTGCTCCACTGAACCGGTCGGAGATGCAAACCGGCACGAGTTTGCCGTTTTGCAGCACCGCGTCGGGACAACAGTCGCAATGCAGCACCTGTCCGCGCTCATTGACCGTGGCCGGGCACTGGAACAGGAGTTTCTTGCTGCTCAATGTTGCTGTGCCTCGCCACGATTGCGCGATGAGTTTCAAGTTGCGACTCAGACCGCCGCCGGCGAGCCCATTCAGCAGGAGTTGCACGGCAAAACGTCCGGCGGTATGGCGTTGATAGAACGGATAGCGGCCTTTCATGCGCCGGCTGATCTCCAGAAACCATTTCTCGACTCGTGTCGCTCGCAGACAATGCTGCCGCAACGGCGAACCGTGCTGGTAAACAATCCCCACCAAATACGACAGCCAACGCGGATCGGTCGCATCCACATTCGACGCGACGTAGGCAAACGGACTGAGCCCGAACTTCTGCTCCATGAAAGCCTGGACGTCGCGGTTCGTCATCTTGTCGGCATGGCGGGCGACGGCCGCCTCGGCGCGCAACCCGTCGGTAAGATTGCCGGTCAATTCCGGCACGGCTCCGATGTCGCGCCACAAGGTCACCAGCAAGTAGTTGATTTGCGGCGTAGCGAGTGTGAACGAAATCGTTTCTTCGAGTTCCGCCAACCGATCGGGATAGACGGTGACGGACAGCCCGGCCTCGATGCCGTGGGCAACCACGCGTTCCGCGATCGCGACGCGCAGCGCCCGCAAGTCACTGACGGATGCGCTCGCGGGCAGGTCGGGCCGCTGCTGATGCGGTTCGATGTGGAGAAGGATCACATTGGCCCCCGCAGCTCTCAGTTCGGACAGTAGTTTGTCTGAGAGATCCACGCCGTTGCTGCACAATTCGACATCCAGTCCGTGCCTTCTAACCATGCGGACGATCTGTGCCAGTTGCGGATGTAATGTCACTTCGCCGCCGAGAATCGTGACCGACTGTAACCGGCGCAGTCTCAACAGCATCTCCAATTCCGTTTCGATTTCCGCCAAAGGCTTGATCCGGTTGGGGCGCGAATTGAAACAATCGCGGCAGCGGATGTTGCACCCGCGCAAAATGTCGAGGACCGCGTGCGGGACGCTGTCCAATGTCCACGGCAGCCGCATCATAGCGGAATTCATGCGACCAGCACCTCGCGGAGGAGTTTTTTGGCTGGAACTCTCAGCAGGCTCGCGCCACGGGCGAACACCGCGGCCGGCACGCCAGCCGCGCGCATCGTTTCGACGGCCTGCGTGAACGGGTTTTTGATCCGCCGCAGCTGCAACGCCACCCGCCATCCGACCTGGCCGCCACAGCACAGCGGCATCGTCCACGCCGGGAAATCGGATCCAAACACAAGTTTGGCCGTCAACGCCGGTTCTTCCAGGAGCGTTTGCAGCGGCCACATCCGCGTGATCACGCCGAAGGCGCTGATATCCCCAAAGAACCGCTCGTATTCCAGTGCCATGCGCCGCCACGCCGGCAAGTAGTTCCTTTCGTGCAGCATCAACCGCGTGCCACAGTGAGCGGCAATGACCGTGACGCCTTGCTGAAGTGCCGGTACCAGCCGCCGCGGGTCGTTGAGCGTGTTCGAAAACCGGCGCAACGTGTGTTCAGTCCCCGTGTGGCAGAGCAGAGGCACCCGGTGGTGCGCGAGTATTTCGTAAAATGGCCGGCAGCGAGGATCGTCGGGGGCAATGTTCTGGGCGGCTGGCAACCACTTTACCAGACAAGCCCCGCGCCGGATGACCTTCTCCAGCACAGACAGGGCGTCGCGCCGGTACGGATGCACGCTGGCCCCAAACAACGCTTTCGGGTTGCTCTCGGCGATACTGGCCACAAAATCGTTATCGCTTACCAGCAGCGTGTTGGCCGGGTCGGGCGTGCCGTCATGACGATACGCCCCGTCCAGCGCGAGCAGAACGGCCCGGTCCACTGGACTGTCGTCGAGCCACGCGAGTGTTTTCCGCACGCGGTCGCCACCGCGGAACTGCCGTGCCAGGATTCGCCCGCCCCAACTCCGCGCCAATCGTGGTGAAATGTAGTTGCCGGAATGCGCGTCCGCGCCGGCGACAAGATGAACGTGAATGTCACAGATCATGCGTCCTTGTGGTTTTGTTCTTGATTCGGCCGCCGCGTGGAGCCAGAACCGGGTTGCGCATGAACCGTTTGCGAGAACAGTTGCCGTACGTGTCGCTGGGGCGATTCCCGACGCCGGTCGAAAGACTCGCGGCTCTCGGTCGAGCCATCGGTGTGGAACAACTCTACATCAAACGGGACGACTTGAGTGGTGACAGCTACGGTGGCAACAAGGTCCGGAAACTGGAATTCCTGCTCGGCGACGCGCTGCGAGTCAAGGCACGGGAAGTAATCACATTTGGGTTTGCCGGCTCGAATCATTCGCTGGCGACCGCGTATTACGCCAAGCAGTTGGGCTTGAAATGCACGGCCCTGCTGCTGCCGCAGGTCAATGCGCACTACGTCCGACGCAATCTCCTCGCCAGTTTTCACCAACAAACCGAGCTGCATCATTACGCGACGCCGACACGGCTGCGGCTGGGGCTCCTCGGCAAATTGTGGCAAAGCCGCCGGCAATTCGGCGTGTGGCCGCGGCTGATCCCGCCGGGCGGTTCGTGTCCGCTGGGCGCGGCCGGTTATGTCAATGCGGCGCTGGAGTTGAACGACCAAATCGCCGGCGGCGCCATGCCGGTGCCAGCGCGCATTTACGTGCCGCTCGGCTCGATGGGCACGGCAGCCGGGTTGATTCTCGGCTTGGCGATTGCGGGACTCAACTGCGAAGTCGCAGCGGTCCGTGTCATCGAGGAACGCCTGAACCCGCCGCGCAACCTGCATCGACTGTTGCAGCGCACCGACGCGTTGCTGCGTCGATTGGACCCGGCAACTCCGCGCTTCCGTTGGCCGCCGCCGAACCTGATCCTCCGCTCCGACTGCCTCGGCGACGGCTATGGGCGGTTCACCGGAACCGGCATCCGCGCTGCGGTGTTGATGCAACGTCACGCCGGCATTCCTATGAACGGGACGTATTCCGCCAAGGCCTTCGCCGCGCTGCTGGCCGATGCGGCCAACGGGACTCTGGCCGGCAAGACAATCTTGTTCTGGAACACGTACAACTCCCGGGACCTGGCCGCGATGACCGCCGACGCTGACTACCGGCAGTTGCCGACCGGCTTTCACCGGTATTTCGAGTCCGACGTTCAACCGCTGGACCGTTGACGCGTTCACGCCGGCACCTCCGCCGCGAACTGCGCCCCGACATTTGCGATCCGATACTGATAATGACGGAAGCCCAGGTACGACAACGCAATGAGCGGCTTCACCCACAGTGGTTTCACCAAGAGGCGCCGCGAGAGCGCGCTCCAGGAGTACGCTCGTTTGCGCGCGTAGTCCGTTCCTTGTTCCAGTTCCTGCGCGGTCATCCGCAACGGACGAAACACGACGTGCTGGCCGTTGTAGAGCGACCAGTTCCGCGTCAGGATTCGCCCGTCGCGATCCAGCCGGTCAAACACCGGCGTGCCGGGGAATGGCGTGTAAATGCTGATCTGGGGCAGGTCGAACCGCGCGGACACGATGTAATCGGCCGCCTCCTCAAACACGGATACGTCGTCGCTATCAAACCCAAACACGAAGCAGGCTTGCACGAGGATCCCGTGTTCATGGAGTTGGTCAACGACGTCGGCGTAGCTCTTGCCGAGGTTCTTGGTTTTGCCGGCGGCCGCCAACGTTTCTTGACGGATCGACTCGAACCCCATCAGCAGGCCACGGCAACCGCTGCGCGCCAGCACCGCGAGCAGATCCGGGTCATCCGCCACATCCAATGTGGCGCAACCGACCCACCACCGGCGTAGTTTGGCGAACTCGGTAAAGAATTCCCTGGCGTGATCCCGATCGCTGATGAGATTGGGATCGAGGAAGAAAATCGTTTTGCTGCGCAGTGATTTCACTTCGGCCAGCACGGCATCGATATCGCGGGCGATGTACTTGCGGTGGAACCGATGGCTGATGCAGAAGTCACAGTGGTTCGAGCAGCCCCGGCCCATTTCGACCGTGCCCCACCCAATGTAATCACGGCGGTGAATGCCCGAGCGGTCCGGCGCCACGATCAACTTCGGGTCGAACGGCTCGGTGTCCTCATACACTCGCTGCAGGCGACCACCGGCAAAATCGCGGAGCAACTGCGGCCAGGCCCGTTCCGCGTAGCCACGCACAACCGCGTCCGCATGGGCCAAACTTTCTTCCGTTTGCAGCGTCGCATGAACGCCGCCGAGCACAACAGGCGTGCCTTTTGCACGGAACCGGTCGGCAATCTCATAGGCACGCGGGGCCGTGCCGGTGATCGCGGTGATGCCCACCAGGTCAGTGTCCGTCGCGAAATCCAGGTCCTCGACCATCTCATCCACAATCCGCACACGGGCGCCGAGTTCGGCCGGCACCAGGGCTTTCAGCGTCGGCATCGTCAACGGCGCGTAGCGCAAACTGCGACCGTAGATGCCGGTGGAGTGACGATGGAGATAGTTCTGCGGATGGACCAAGAGAATCTTCACGAGGCCGACCTCCACAATCGAAATGCGCCCGCAACGTCCGTGGTCAGCCCGGAGTGTCCCGTCAGAAGGCATTCGATGCCGTTAAGCTGGGCAAGTTTCTCCAGCGAGCGGCGCACTGCGGCCTGGTCCTGATTCAAGCAGGCGTAGAACGGCACGGCTACATCACGCCGGAGCCGAAGCGCATCGCCGGCGAATAGATATCGACCATCCACGAGGTATGACATCGAGTCCGGCGTGTGTCCCGGCGTGGCTACTGCCTGTACACCCCTCACCGTGTCGCCATCGCGCAACTGTTGCCAGTCTTCCGGCACCAGCGATTCTGGTTTGCCGATGAAGACCGTGGCGTTAGTAAACAACCCGGCGCAGCGAGCATGATCCCAGTGATGGTGCGTTAGAAACACCTCATGCACATCCCGCATATCCAGCCCGAGCGACGCGAAGCCGCGACGAACCCGCGTCGCATTCCACCCGGTATCAATGCACGCCAAACCGGTGTCGGTTTGCAGGACGTATAAGTTCATCAACAGGTCCCGGATGGCGAACACCCGGTCGCAAACCCTCCCGGTTTTGAGCAGGGCCCGGATCACGACGGCCCCGCTTTCTGGCGTTGTTGCTGGCCGACGCAAATTTCCCCCCAGTACAATCGCGTCGCGATCGCGCTCTCGCGGCAGGACTCGGCGCAACAGAAACAATCGATGCACTTCTTCGAACGGATGACCGGGAATCCCGTCCGTGGATCGTCTTCGATGGCGTGGCGCGGGCAAACGTCATGGCACGTGCCGCAGCGGACACACAGATCGTTCTTGATCTTTGGCCGAAGCCGAAACATCCGGCTGGTGAGCCGGTAACACGGTTCGGGCACGTATTTCAGAAAGCGGGCGACCGACGGTCTCAGACGAGCAGCTTGCAATGTCGCCACGCCGTTACCGACACACTCGATGGACTCTTCGTCCATGCAACCGAGTTGGCTGGCTGCCGCCAGCGTGATCATCGGGACCGTGGACGGCGCAATCCGCAACGCCGAACAGGCCACCGCATCGAGCGCGACCGCGTCACGGCTGGCCAGCAACACGCCCACCGGCCGCGGCCGGCCATGGGCCGGTCCGTTGCCCTCCATCGCGACCACCGCGTCGGCAATCGTCAGCGTCGGTCGCAACGTCCCAAACACCCGCACCAGAAACCCGCTCATCGCCAGCGGCGACGGATATTTGACATGAAACTGCGACTTCGCCGGGCCGCTGACGATTCCATACACGTTTTTCAGTCCACACGTCAGCGTCGTCAGTGAATGCGTTTTGAGTTTGGGCAGCGAGATCACGGCGTCGACTTCGGGAAACCACTCCGGCACGGCGAGCACGTCTTCGCCACAGTGCTTCGGGATTTGCCGGGTGCGCCACGACTTCAGTTCGGCGGGTGTCCCGGCCACGGCCGCCTGCATCCCGGTGCGCGTCCACAGTTCCGCTTCCTCCGGCAACCCCACCGGGCTGTCACCCACCCAGATCCGACCGGCCCCGGCGTGAACGCACGACAGGATCACTTGCCGTACCAACCCGGGATGGGTGGTGACAGCGTGTTCGGGTGGATGCGGGCTGAACAGGTTCGGCTTGATCAGAACGGTCTGTCCCGGTTTCACAAACGTCGATAAGCCGCCGAGGGCCGTTAACAACTCCACCACCGAGGCGGACACGGTCGTGCATTCGTAAGAGGCACAGGCCGCCACGGCCACGACGGCACGCTCGCTCATATCAACCTTTCATCGATTTGCGGCGCGAAGAGCCGGTAGCCAGCCCAACCGACGGCGGCGCCAGCAATGGCGTCTAGCGCGACATGCTGTTTGGTCAGCAACGTTGACGCCACGATGGCCATCGCCCACGGCCAGATGATCCATCCGACTCGCTTTGGCAGGACCGCCCCGCACCACGCGGCGTGATAGATTGCGAACGCGACGTGCAACGATGGAAAGGCGTTGGCAGGGCCGTCAATTCGGATCAAGGCCCGGTACAGGCCGTTCGCCTCTGACGGCAGCGCTGGCCGCAGGACTGCCGTTGGGAAAATCCAGAACGTGAGAAAACCGGCCACCGCGATTACGATGACGCCGGCGGAATACCGGTTCAGGTCAGCCCGCGAGCGGATCAGCCATGGCGCAATCGGCATCAGCAACCACAGGGATTCGTAAAGGTAGATCGCACCGGGAACGAACGGCGTCATTTGGTCCAGCACGAGCGGCTTCATCGACGTTACCGGCCGCCACGGATGCCGCTGCAACAGCAAGTACCCGGCACAAAAACCGACGGGCAGCCCTAGGGTGAGCAGCAGTTTCGTTCGCCAATGCGTCATGCGGTCTCCGTTTTCGCAACGCGTCGTCCGTCCTGCCACTGTCCGAATGGCGGTGACACCAGAAACGCCCGGGTGCATTCGTCTGCGGCGACCTGGCTGCCAGCCGTCAACAACGAATACCCGCCGATCACGGCCCGGTCGCCGATCCGTACCGTGGCCAGAATCAGTTCGAGACGACCGTTATCGTTCCGCGCCAACACATGCGGATTCAGCCGCACCGCCGCGCCAAAGATCACATCGTCGCCGATGTGGAGGAACGATCGGTCGAGGATGCGCAGCCCGGCCGCCCAGTACGTCAAGCGTCCCACACGCGCGCCCCACAACCGCAGCCAGCAACTGTACAGCCCCGGCACCAACCGCAGACATTCTTCCAGAGCGGGCAACCGACAAAAGATCACCTGCAAGTTGAAGAGTGCCCACCACGTGAAGAACCCGAGAGTGGCCACGGCGATGTGTCCCTCGCGGATGGGAAGCACCATCCTGATACATCTGGCTGCCAGAGGCGGAACCAGGTATAGCACCGCCAGTCCGGTCAGCAACCGCCATGGCCAACTGGTCCAGGCGATCCCGATGCACAACCCAACAGCGACGGCATGCAGCAGCGGCAGGCAATTCAGAAGCAACACGCACAATCGCTGCACGCCGTTCAGATTGGAATCGTCATGGGGCATGCTACACCTTAGGAGACAGCCGGTGTCGGCTTGCGTGCGAACAACACGCGTCCCAGCAGAATGCCAACCACCAGACTGATTATGCCAGCGCCCAGCGCCAGCTTCTTCCAAAAAGAAACGGCTAGCGTCAGGACCGGGTTATTCAGGAAATCGGTTCCCACATGTGCCGCGGCGACCTTCCATTCGCCATTTTCCTTTGTCACCGTCGCCGTCCAGCGCGCGTTCATGACGACGACACGACCGTCCTTCATCGTATAGGTGTCCTTGGTTGAGCCGTAGCAAATCCCGGTGTTCGCATCGATGAAGCGCGTCAGTATGTCCGCCTCCGGCTCCGTCTTGAGGCTGGCAATCGGCGCGTCCTTGCCTCGGAACATCCGGTCGAACAGCGCGTTGAATTGGGCCTCGCTCGTTATCAGCGTCTGGTCAATCGCCGTGAAGGCGAATTCCTTGGTGCAACAAGCCGCGAGCGCGTGGCTATCCTGGTTGTCGATTGCCTCGACCGCCTTGGCTCGTAGGGCACGCAAGGCTGCGTGATCCGCCTCCCGGTTGTCTTCCGCAGCATTTGCGCGGACGGCCAATCCAACCAGCGACACAGATATCAGAGCGGCGAAACATCTTGTTGTGACTGCGTTCACGGAATGAGCCTCCTTCTGGGGTTGGTTTATAGTTCTGGTTCCATCGCGTGAAACCTGCCCGCTACCACAGGGGAGTGGCGTCGGGCAAACTCCGTAGCGAATGTCTGCACTGAGACACTGACCAAATGGGTTGGGACATCCTTAAGGTGGTCGATGTAGAACCGGACTGTTACGCCAGTCGGCGTCAGTCCTGCCGAAGCCGCCGTAGTCGGCGACTGCATGGGCAGCGGGAGCCCCCATCCCCCGATCAAAGGACAAACCAATGTAGCGTGCATCCGTCCTCCAACGACGGCATCACAGCGGGGTGCATCGGAAGTGTAAGGCTCCGACCGCCTTGTTGGCAATGGTTTTCGACCAGATCACGACCTTCAAACATCAACGCCGCATCTCGGTGCAGTTGCTACGATTCGAGGACTTCGGCACAGCGACGGTCTCCATGCCTTAGCTGTCGCGTTGGTTCTCTCCATTTGGCGACATTCATGCGACCGCCGCCACTATCACCGGACCCGCCACGATTCCCGCTACAGCCTGCCACGGCGTGCTTAATCGTCGCCGAGAGTTTGTCTTTTACGACCTGCTGGTAACACTGGTGCGGAACTCGACGCGAACACACACACCTCGGTCAATGACGCGTGTTGCAATGTTTTGTTGCAATGTCGCGGCTAAATTTGAGTGGTTTCAGGTAAACGCCAGCAAACGCTCAAAACGCCGGAAACCCAGGTGATTATTGGGCTAGAGGACTCCAGCGAATGTGAGCGAATACAGGCTAAAACTGTCGGGTGGGATATGAAACCCGGGGCTCGTGCTTGCAAGTCGAGATTTGCTGGTCGATTAGCGCTTCGAGAACTGGAAGCGCTTGCGCGCACCGGGTTGACCGTACTTCTTGCGCTCCTTCATTCTGGAGTCGCGTGTGAGAAATCCCTTGTCGCGCAACGCACCCTTGAGGTCGGGCGAGGCCTTCAACAGCGCACGGGCGATGCCGTGGCTGATCGCACCCGCCTGGCCCGATACGCCACCGCCATCGACGCTGATAAACACGTCGAACTTCCCGGCGTTCTGCGTCTCCGCCAACGGTTGCAAGGCGATGGTTCGCTGATTGGGAACGGTCAGGTATTCTTCAAGGGACCGGTCATTGACAACAACTTTGCCGGAGCCGGGCACCAAGCGGACGCGTGCGACGCTGGTCTTGCGGCGGCCGGTTCCGGTAAATGCGTTGGTTTGTGCTAATGCGGTTGCCATGGCTGTAAAACCTAAATGGAAATGGGCTCGGGTTTCTGCGCGGTGTGGGGATGCGCCGTGCCGGCGTAGACTTTGAGTTTGGTGATCATCTGTCGGCCCAGCCGATTCTTCGGGATCATGCCTTTCACCGCGTGTTCGATGAGCTTCTCCGGGTGGCTGGCGCGCACCTGCTTGACCGTCCGGTATTTCTCCTTCCCCGGGTACTGCGAATAGGTCATGTAGGTCTTGGCGGTTTCCTTCTTGCCGGTAAGCACGACCTTCTCAGCGTTGACGACCACGACAAAGTCGCCTGCGTCAACGTGCCGCGTAAAAGTGGGTTTGATCTTGCCGCGCAAGACGTTAGCGGCTTTGACAGCCACCTTGCCGAGCACCTGATTACTGGCGTCGATGACGTACCACCGCGGCTTTTGCTCTTCCTTTTTAGCGAAAAATGTACTCATGAATACTCTATATGGACTCGTGAAGCGGCGTAACGTAGCCGATGGCTCTCACCGCTGTCAATGTCTATTTTACACACTGTTTCCCGTGTATTTGCGGCGGCGCGGTTGCAGTCCTGTTTCAATCGCGGTATACTAAGCGGCAAGGACGCAGGGTACGCGTGGAGAACTGGCATGAGCGACCATTCAGGGTATAAAAAGCCCACACCTCCGGGAGGGCCGTTGGATTTCTCGGACAAATGGGGGGGGCGAGAAGAGTCCACACCGATTGAGTTGGTGGACAAGCTGTTGGCAACGCTGCCGGAAGGCGATCCGGCGCGCTTCGATTTGTTCCGTCTGCGCCAGCAAATCCAAGAACACGAGTTGACGCTCTCGGAAGCCCGCGCGGCCATTGAGAAGATGGACGAAGTTATCAAGAAGGTGACTTCACCCGCAAACCGCATCGGCACCTTCCTCGGTTTCCCCAAGAAAGACATTGCGCACGTAGCGGTCGCCGGCCATGACTACTATTCCAATGTCGACCCGCGGATCGAGATCCAAAGCTTGAAGGTCGGCACGCGCGTGCTCGTCAATGAGGCGTACGTGGTTGTCGGCGACCTCGGCTATGACAATTCGGGCCCCGTCGGCAAAGTGACCGACGTGTTGAAAGATGGCCGCCTCCGCGTCGGGCAGGAACACGGGCTGCATTCCGTCATCCTGCAACGATCAAGTGACCTGCTGTCTGCCGAGATGAAGGTTGGCGATGAGATTCGCATCGATCCGTCGTTTCGTGTTGCCGTCGAGTTGCTCGCTTCCTCGGACAAGCAGGAATTTTACCTGGAGGACGTTCCGGAATTGCCGTGGTCGCTGGTGGGCGGACAAACTGCCGCCATCCAGGCCATCAAAGACGCCATCGAGTTGCCGTTGTTGCACCCGGATCTGTTCGACCGCTTCCACTACGCGCAGCCAAAGGGATTCCTGCTGCATGGTCCGCCGGGCTGCGGCAAGACACTCATTGGCAAGGCCACGGCATTCAATTTAACGGGCAAACTGCGCGAAAAAACCGGCCACGACATGAAGGAATGCTTCATGCACGTGAAGGGCCCTGAAATTCTCAATATGTGGGTTGGCGAATCCGAGCGGATCGTGCGCGAGATTTTTGCCATGGCCCGCGGGAAACGGAAACAGGGGTATATGCCGTTCTTGTTTATTGACGAGGCCGAATCCATCCTCGGCACGCGGCGGGCGGGCCGGTATGCGAACATCCTCTCGACGCTGGTGCCGATGTTCTGCTCCGAGATGGATGGCATCGAGTCGCTCAACGACGTGGTCATTATCCTCGCCTCGAATCGGGCGGATCTGATCGACCCGGCGATCCTGCGACCCGGCCGCATTGACCGGAAGATCAAGGTCGATCGTCCCGACAAGGACGGTTCGCACGAGATTTTCTCGATTTATTTAACGGAAGACCTCCCTATTGATCCCGCCACTTTGAAAGCACATGTTGGCGACCAGAAGGCCGCCGTGGCGGCGCTGGTGGATTCGGTTGTGAAGGCACTGTTTGCACACCGTGATGAGAATCGTTTTCTCGAAGTGCAGTTGCGCAGCGGTCGCAACGCGGTCCTCTACCGGGGCGACCTGATCAGCGGCGCGATCATCTCCAGCATTGTGGAGCGGGCCAAGGAAATGGCCATCAAACGCAGCATTGACTCGAAGAAAGATGAAGGCATCAGCGAAGCCGACCTGCTGCGGTCGCTGGAGTTGGAATATGCCGAAAACGACATCTTCCCGCCCACGGACATCACGGAGGACTGGCTGATGCTACTGGACTACGATCCTGAGAACGTCGTGAAGGTTTCTCCGATTCGACCCGTGACCGGAGCGCGGTCGAAAGGAGTGAGCGCGGTTGTCTGAGGACGCAGCGAGACGCACGCGCTCCGCCAGCCATGCAACGCACCCTGGGCATTGAAACCGAATACGGCATCACCGTCGACGGGCACGACAGCGTGGACGTGGTGGCGGAATCCATCGCCCTGGTACGCAGCTACACGCAGGTCGAGCCCCCCGCCATGGATTCGGCGCTGAAGTGGGACTATAACCTCGAAGATCCTCACCAAGACGTGCGTGGTTTTCGGGTCGATGAATTGATGCAGGACTTCGACGAGGCGAAGTATTTCGTCCAGGACCAGAACCGCAAGCTCAGTTTCCAGGAAATCAAGAGCGATCTGGTTCTTTCCAACGGGGCGCGATACTACAACGACCACGCCCATCCCGAATACGCCACACCCGAGTGCAAACGCCTCCACGATATCATTGCCCAGGACAAAGCCGGGGAACGAATCATCGAGGAATGCGTGCGGCGCCGCAACCTGCGCGAATCGGGCGGTGTCGTGAAAGTCTACAAGAACAACACCGACTTCGTCGGCCACAGTTACGGTTGCCACGACAATTATCTAATGGACCGCGACATCCCGTTCGATCTGGTCATTCGCGGGCTCACGCCCTTCCTGGTCACGCGGCAGATTGTCGCTGGTGCGGGCAAGGTGGGCATCGAAAACGAGGACGGCCCACCCGTTGGCGTGTACCAAATCAGCCAGCGAGCCGACTTTTTCAGCGTCCTCGTGTCCATCGACACGATGAACCGTCGTCCCATCATCAACACGCGTGACGAGCCCCACGCCGACAGCGACAAGTATCGACGGTTACACGTCATCATCGGCGACGCCAATATGAGCGAGATTTCCGGCGCGCTCAAGATCGGCACCACATCGCTCGTGCTCGACCTGCTGGAACAACGGTTTTGTCCCCTGAACATTGATCTGGCCGATCCGATCGCGGCGTTGAAAACCATCTCGCGTGACCCAACCTTGAAAACCACGGTTCCGCTGATTGGCGGACGGACGATTGGGCCTGTCGATATTCAGCGACAGTACCTGGTGGCCGCGCAGCAGCATCTGGGCGGTCGCGACGAGGAAACCGACTGGGTGCTGATGACATGGGAGCAGGCGCTGGCCGACCTGGAACGCGATCCGATGTTGTGCCGAGATCGACTCGATTGGGTGGCCAAGAAATGGATGTTGGATGCCTTTGTCGAAGCCGAGAAACTTCCCTGGGACGATCCGTGGCTGCAATCCCTCGATCTCGAATACCACAATGTGCGGCGGGAGGAAGGGTTGTACGCCGAGTTGATGCGTCAGGACAAGATTCAGCGGTTCATCAAGGATGACGATGTGCGACTGGCGATCCGTCAGCCGCCGCGGGATACGCGGGCGTATTTCCGCGGGCGTTGCATTGAGAAATTCGCGAAGCAAATGAGTTCTGTGCAATGGGACGAGATCGCGTTTGGCGAGAACGATCACGAATCGGTGGTGCGGCTTTTGAATGTTTTTGACGATGACGTCGTGGCCCGTTACAATGCAGCCATTGACAAAGCGCCGGATGTAGCGACATTACTACGGAACTTGGAAATGATTCGGAGATAGTCGAATGCCCGATCCAAACGCACAGTTTCCGGAACGCATACATCGACCCAACTCCCCGGCCCCGTGGGAAAAGAAGGAAACCGATGAGGCCGGGCCGCGCCGTCCGGATGTGGACGCGCCCGATACGAAGGAACTCCTGAAGAAGATGCGGCGCGTCGATCCGAACCAGGCCAAACGGTACCGCCAACGCACCGGTCAGTAAGCCGGCGTCTGCACCGCGAGAAATCGCCATGGATCATCCCCTACCGATTCCGCAATTCCTGCATGACGGCGACTTTTTAAGTGTGCTGAAGGCGCACGGCTACGAGATTGCGCCGCGTCTGGCCGAGGCGGCTGCCAAATTCCAGCACGAGATGGGAAAGGGCGGCATCGCCACCGAAGGCACAACGGTTCTCGCCGTCAAGTACAAGGACGGCGTGCTGGTCGCCGGTGATCGTCGTGCCACGGCAGGAAACCTCGTCATGTACGAGCGCGCCGAGAAGCTCATTACGATTGACGAGCGGTCCATTCTGGCGATTGCCGGCGTGCCGGCGGTGGCGTTCGAAATGGCGCGGGTACTCGAGCACAGCTTCAAGTACTACCAGCGCAGCCAGCTTCAAGAGATGAGCACCGCGGGCAAGGTACGCTCGCTCTCAAAGTTGTTGAAGGAAAACCTGCCGCTGACGCTGCAGGGCGTGGGCATGGTCGTGCCGATTTTCGCGACGTACGAGACCGTCGATGGCAAGGACAGCGGCGGAAAGGTCTATTTTTATGATGCGTTGGGAGCCCAATTCGAAGGCGTGGATTACGCTGCCAGCGGCTCCGGATCGCTCGCGGTGCGCAGTGTGTTGCATTACCTGAACACGTGGGGTGGCAAGCCCCTGGCCAAGTACAACGAGTCTGAAATCGTCGTGGCGGCGCTTCGGCTTCTGGACACCGCGGCGGACAGCGACACCGCCACCAGCGGATACAATCCGAAGTCCAACATTTTTCCCATCGTTCGCGTGATCACGAAGGAAGGTGTCCGCGAAATCCCCGAGTCCGAGTTGGGTCGTGTGTACAAGAGTGAGGTTTAGTTTCCGCGAACAACGAGTCGCACTAGCATGATCGAAGAACCATATCGTTGGGTCGAGGCCATCGCCAATCGCCGCGAGTACATCGAAGACCAGTTGCGGCTCGGCAGTCCCGTCGTCGTGCTGAATTACGCCGATGGGTTGCTGCTGCTGACGGTTAGCCGCGAGACACGCAAGGTGTTCGAGATCTACGACCGGGTGGCCTTCGCGGCGCTCGGGCACCCCGCCGACATTGAGCGGATGCGGCTGGTGGCCATTGATCTTGCCCACATGGAAGGGTTTAACCGCGCGGTGGCGGATGTATCCCTGCGGCGTCTGGTCAATTTCGGAATCAGCCCGGCGCTGAAGACAGCCTTCGAGCAGATATTTAGCGCCCCGTACATTGTCAAAATGCTGCTCGTCGAACTCGGTGACGATTCGGAACAGGATTCCGTCGTCAAGCTCGACTATGACGGTTCATTCGCGCGCAGTGAAATTGAGACAAAGGAACCCTTCGACGCGCTGGCTGGTGGCAACGAGGCCCAGGCGGCGATGCTGGATTATCTTGTCGAACACGATGGCAACACGAAGCGGACGCTGGAGGACGCGTTGAAGCTGGCCGCCAAAACCTGGGCTGTCGGCATGGATATGGCCGAACACGGGCAGGACAAGACTGGCGAAGCCACGGAAACGCGCGAAATCGAGCCGGAGAAGGTTTTGCGGGAATATCTGAAGGCCCGTCATGTGGAAGCCGCCGTTCTCGACCGCAGCCGTCCTGCTACCGGAAGGTTTCGCTTGCTGGACGAGAAAGAAATCCGCGCCGCCCTGAAGGATTTATGAACCGGATCGTTGGGCTGGAAACCGAGTACGGTTGCCTGGTGAGCAGCGATGACCGGCAAGGCGGTCCCGACGCGTTCCCCATCCGGGTCAAGAACCACCTGTTCAAGGTCGCCCGACTCGGGGCGATCGACCTGCACTATCGGGATTACGAGGAACCGCCCGGCAACGGCGGATTCCTGCTCAACGGTGGACGGCTGTATCTCGACATGGGGCATATCGAGTACTCGACGCCTGAATGCATCAGCCTGCGCGACGTGGTTTCGTTCGACCATGCGGGCGATCGTCTCCTGCAAAGCGCGCTGGAGAGCATGGCCATCGCAGACCGTGTGTCGTTTGTGAAAAACAATATTGACCATCACACGGGCGCGACCTTTGGGTGCCACGAGAACTACCTGATGAAACGCGGTGCGCAATTCACCCCGCAGGTGCTGTCCGCTCTGCTCTCGTTCCTGGCGACGCGGCAGATTTTCTCCGGAGCCGGCCGCGTCGGCCAGGCCAATCCCCTCGCCTTCGAGTTTGACCATGGCCGCCACGATCAACCGGTGCACTTCCAGATTTCGCAGCGCGCCGACCACATCGTGAACGACATTTACCAGTGGGTGCAATTCAACCGGGCGATCATCAACGCCCGTGACGAGCCGCTGGCCGATTACCGCAAGTACCGCCGCTTGCATCTGCTCATTGGCGATTCGAACATGAGCGAATACGCGACCGCATTGAAGGTCGGGACCACCTCGCTGGTGCTGGATTTGCTCGAGGAAGGTATTCTTCCCAAGCGTGTGGGGTTGATGGATCCCGTGCAGGCCACGCGCGATATTTCACGGGATCCAAATTACAGCTGGATCGTACGGCTGGAAAACGGCCAGACGCGAAGCGCCCTGGAGATCCAGCATTCGTTCCTTGGCCTGGCGAAACACTACCTGGCCGGCATGGACCCAGAGAATGACTGGATTATTCGCGAATGGGAAAACGTTCTGGCCGGCTTGGAAAGCAACCCGATGTCGCAAGTGGACAAGATTGACTGGGTGGCCAAGAAGTGGTTGCTCCAGACATTTATCGAGCAGGAGCACATTGGTTGGGACGATCCGTGGGTGCAGTCGCTCGATCTCGAATACCACAACATCGACCCGCGTCGAGGGCTGTATTTTGCCCTGGTCGACCAGGGGCGGACGCAGCGCGTGGTCACGCCCGAGCGCGTCGCGTTCTGTGTCCAAAATCCGCCGGCCAATACGCGCGCCCAAGCCCGCGGCATCGCGGTCCGTCATTTGCGCGGCCAGTCCGGCAGCTACATCATCAACTGGGACTCCATCGCCGTCGAGAGCAAAGACCCGCTGATCATGAACAATCCGTTTCATCCCTACCAATCCGAGGTAGCCCAGTTGCTTTTCTCCGAGCACGACAATCAACCTCATGCGTCTCACACATAGGAGGGTCGGCGGAAAACTTCCGGACGGTGATTGACATCACCGGAACTCGTCGTAAGCTGTGAACCAGGCGAGATGTTGAACGAGAGGAGGCGGATTGTGAACGCATGCAGAGTTCTCCTCATTGAGGACGGTCCGGAAGACCAGCAAGCTGTTTGCGACACGTTGAGTGCCAAGGGCTATTCCGTCACGACCATCAGCGATCCAGAACGGGCTCTGAACACGGTTGAGAACTGGGCGAAGCAATACAACTTCGTCATCATTCAGGAAGTCATGCACGGTCGTAGCGGAATGGAGATCGTGCACGAAGCTCGGTCGCGGCGCAAGGACCTGCCGATCCTGGTCGTCACGCGTGACGGTGACTGGAATGGCTATGCGCGCGCATTGAGCGAGGGAGCCGTCGATTACTTCCAAACCCCGGTGGACGGCAAGAAGCTGGTCAAGACCTTGGAGTCTTCGCTGGCTTCGACGACTTGATTTCCATCCAAGCCGCCGTGGGTAAGTCCAGTCAACACCGGGCCAGCACAAGCCGGACGTCTTCCCGGTCCTTCTTTATCCGGCCGGCTCGGTAAACAGCCCGACCACGCTGGTGAAGCCGTGGATAAACGCACGCCTACCGACCGGACCAATCTCGCCATTGCAGAAAAAACCGGCCGTGGGCACCGGCCCGATGTTTTCCTGCACGGCGCGGATGTCGTGGTCCGCCGTACCGTACATCCGCTCGCCGCGCCCCAAGCAACTGAATAATAGCGCCCCGCGCGGTTGTGTCTTGGCCAGTTCATTCCGCTCCTGTGCGAGCAAATGACGCAAGTCCTCATCCGCCGTCTGGGCGTCGCGCACCTGAAACTGGACTGTTTGCCCGGTGCGCATCAAATCACCCACCGCCAACGCGCCGGACTGGGGATCGCTGCCGATCAGATTGCGAATCAAAAAATCCCCGCGACTGAATTCCTCCTGATACTCATTGACCACGCGCCCCAGAAACAGGGCCGAGCGCGCCAGGTCACGGTCACGGGTTGGCAACCGGGGCAACATTTCCTGAAGGATTTTCATTGGCGGGCGTCCCGCCAACTCAAACACGATGTTCTTGTCGGCTCGTGTGACGGTCAACGGTTCGCCGATCGGTCGGCACCCCTGCGACACGACGGTCCGGAGCGACACCCGGCCCGTCAATCCAATGCCAACCGCTCCTTCGTCATAAACCTTGCCGTCGACAAACAGTCGATTCTCACCGGCCTGCTGCGCGCCACTGGCCAGACCGCCGATCATGGGCGCCTGCGGGTACGCATCAGCGAGCGCGTCAACAAGTTGCATGGCTCGCGTTGTAAAGGGATCGACGAGCAACACGAACTGGGGTTGACCGCTTGGTTCCAATTCGAGTTGGTAATGCCAAAACGCCGCCCCTGTCGATTCCTCCAAATCTTTTTCCGCAAGGTGGAACGGGTAAATGGTGACACTGGGCAACTCGCCCACCAACAGGGACAGGGCCGGCTTCTCTTCGACTTCACGGTCGGTGCCGATAATGCCTGCGCCGGTGCAGCCAAGCAGATGCTGAGCCCTGACCGCCTTCTTCGTCGCCTCGATTATCTCTTCAATGTGCGGAACGTACCCCGGATGGGCAAACAATACCGCGAACTGGGCCTCCATCGTCCCGAGTTGGGAAGCCACTTGGCGCCCCACATCTTCGACGGCTTCCGCCCAGTTCGTTTTCGTTGTCAGAGCCGACGCGAATCGCATACCGAAGCGTACTCACAAAGAGGCATTAGTTCAATGTCCCTCTGATTGGGAGCAGGAATCCCGCCAGTTTTCAGTACGCTGGGGGAGGCGGCGGTGGGCGTGTCGAACGGTACAGGGATGGAGTGTTGATCATGAAATCAATGACTTTTTCACTCACCCCTGCATCTTTCAGGTCGAGGATGTCCGCGGCGCTCAGGTGATACACCGTGCGCGAATTCCGAATCTGGCTGATGATAACGTCATCGCTGATACCAGACCTGGCCAGCATTTTTACATCCGCCGTGCCCAACGGCTGGCTCGGATAACGAACCGTGGGAGGAGGCGGCGGGGGATACGTTCGCGGAGTTTCGCAACCCACGACCATTCCCACCATCGCGGTAGCAGCAACCAATGGAAGCAACAAGTTCATGTTCGGCTCGCTCGTTAGCGACTTCTCTTCGTGACCGCCGGACCGGACGACGGCAATTCGACATGGCTATTCTAGTGCGGTTCCGGAAAATTGCCAGCGGTAATTACAGAGCAAATGGGTTGAAGTCGACTAATAAGCCTGCTATTCTTGTCTCCATAGGGTGCTTTAGTACCCGGTCAACAAACAAACGCAGGAGGATTATGTCCAGCATGAACCAAGTCGTTCAGCAACTGCACGCCCAGCGAAAGCGTGCCGAACAGGAAATCGAGAAGCTCAATCTCGCCATCCGCGCATTGACGTCAATCAATGGAACGGCCGGACTGTCGAAGTTAACAATTCGGCGCAAGCCTCGTTTCTCGGCAGCGGCTCGTGCCAGAATTGCCGCCGCGCAGCGCGCCCGATGGGCGAAGATCAAGGCGGCGCAAAGGAAATAAGCCCGATATCGCATACAAGCGCAGTTCACAACACCCCACCTGTTTGCGACAGGTGGGGTGCACTTTTTCAGGAGCAGCGGAGTCACGGTAGAAAACTGGCGGAGAGGGAGGGATTCGAACCCTCGATAGAGGCTTTAGTCCCCTATAACGGTTTAGCAAACCGCCGCCTTCAACCACTCGGCCACCTCTCCACAAGCACTTACGAATATTGGCCCGGCTTATTGGCAATTGTGTGGCAAACAAACGCACAGAAAGGAACTGCCACCGTTGAAACCAACCAAGCCGAGCAAGCCTTCATGACCGCCGATTCTACACCTGCGTCGAAGCGGTGGTCAAGTCGCTTACCAGATTGCCAAGACCTTCGGCACCCGGCAGCTTTCCAGTATCAGCCTCGAAGAGTTGAAAGCGTGGATTGACGACCCGACGCTCGGAGCGCGGAGCCGGATTCACAACGCAACGAAAATCTCCCAGCTTTTCAACTACTCCATTCGACAGGGTTGGGCCGCCGCGAACCTTGTCGAGCGCATCACTCGCCCCTGCCTCGAAGATAAAGCCGTCGAGGTGTTCACCCCGACGGAAGCCAGTCAATTACTCGCACACGCCGAACCACTCGGGTTGCTGCCGTTTATCGCCATCGGGCTTTTTGCCGGGCTGCGGACCGCCGAGATTCAACGTCTCGACTGGTCTGCCGTGAGACTCTCAGAGAAGTGCATCATCATCGGCGCGGAAGTGGCAAAGCGACGCTCGCGCCGCGTTGTCGAGATCGACGACTCGCTCGCCGCATGGTTGGCCCTGTGTGCGAAACCATCCGGGGCCATCGCTGGTTTCCGTGAAGATCAACTCGCCTTCCGCATCCGCCAAGCGACAAGAGATGCTGGTCTATCGAAGTGGAGACACAACGGGTTGCGCCATTCGTTCGCCAGCTACCACCTCGCCCTGCACGGCGACCCGACCAAAACCGCGTTCCAAATGGGCAATTCGGCCATCATGGTCCACAACCACTACAAGGGCTTGGTCAGCCATGGCGACGTGCAACGGTATTGGAGCTTGCGCCCCGACGCCGATGCTGTCGAGAAGATCGTGGCGATGAAAGCCGCCAACGGTTGACCGAGACAACCACCCACCGCCCGCGCATTGCTGCCAACAATGGCCCACTTCCGGCAGGATCACCAGAGCCGCTACGCAGCCACGTATTGCTTCACAGTAGGCCGCCAGCGGCACGATCACACCGCTGACGCATTTCCCCCCCCTCTCTCCCCCTTACCACCATCGAAATCATCGCGCACCGGGTTCCGATGCCTACTTCCCACGGCGATTTTCTGGCCTGTCGTTCACCGCGGTAGAGTTTCGTGCCAGTTCTGGATTTGAAGGCAGCGGCGCGACAAAACACCAAACAGGCCCACCGCCAACGCGGTGGGCCTGTTCGCATGCAGCAACACTCTTGACAGGGTCAACAACTAGGACGTGTGCCGCCGACGCAGACCGAACAACCCGAGCAAGCCAAGGCCGACGCCCACCAGCGACACTGAAGCGGGCTCCGGAATAAACGCGGCGCTGTTGTACGTAACATCGAAGTTCCCCGTGCCCGTGTTAATCACGGCCGGATCCAGGTCAAGGTTGAAGCCGTACACCGTAACGCCTCCATTCTGAATGGAGAATTGTTCCAGGGCTTGGAGAGGTACCGTACAGGTGACCGTATTCCCATTCCATACAGCGTTCAGAGGATTGCCACCATTGCCGTAACCATTATACGGCTCGCCGTAATAGTATATCCCCGAAGAGTCGTTGATCACCAACTGGCCAGGTGAAAACCACACATACCCTGAGGCGTCTCCATTCACCGTGAGCGTGAGCTGAAGAGCCGTGTCATTCGGATTCGAAATCGTCACGGGTGTATTGATACTAAAATACTCCCCGCCGTACCCTGCGCTAATCGGATTCACAACCTCGACGCCGGTCGGGCCTACAGTAACCGTGCTGCCCGACCAGCCGTTGTAGGGGCCGGTCGGCGTAACGTTAGACAAGTACTGCTGTCCGTTGATGTAATCCTGCGCCTGCGTCGAAATGGCCAAGGCCAACCCGGCCACCACGGCAAGCAGCTGTTTCACTAGGGCTCTGCGCTTCATAGATGTTTCTCCCTTTCCTATGTTTCTCCTGTTTCTCCCGTCGTTCCCAGAAAGCGTATAGGCAGCAAATCCTTTTTCCCGTCTTACGGCTATCTGGCTTTTTCCACACTCGTCTTGCTTCGTATACAAATTCTCGTACGAACCGTATCCAAAAGGAACGCAAACGTTACTTTACGTAAACTCATGGCTCTCCAGCCGCTTCCCGATGCTCTTGCATTCCAAAGGGTTCGGGAGCGCAGTCGTGCGACATGCCCACCGAGTCGTGAACCAGGCTCTTGTTAATTAGTTTTCCTGTCATCGCCCGACTGCACTCCAATTAATTCTCCCACCTACGGCAGCAACACGCGCACGCGGTAGTAACGCGTTGATCCGGTCACTCCATTGGTTTGGATGAAACTCGTTACGGTGCCAAGGCCCGTGCCCCCGCTCAGAATGTTGGTCTGACCGGTGCTGACGAAGCTGTTCGAATAGCTGCCGTTCGCGGTGCCGGTGGTGAACTCCAGCACGTTCGTTCGCGACGCGAAGCCGGGTGAGTACGTGCTGTCGCCACTCGCGCCGAGATAGGTAATGGTCAGGTTGGTCGAACTCGACTTCGCGATACTGATGATGCGTGGATAGGCGGCGCTATTGGTCGGGTTGAACCCGGCCAGGAACTGGTTGGTGTTGCTGATGCCCTTGCCCAGCGGATCAGCATTGGGTCCACTATAGGCGGGATTCGCCAGTTCGGCGCTCGAGAAATAGTTGCTCTGCCATGTCGTGAACGGATTTGGCGGTATCGCGGCCGCCGTCACATCCACAATCTGCATGTCGTTCAGGTAGCCGAGGTCGCCTTGCGCGCCAACGAAATCGAGGTACATGGCCCCGCTGGCCGACGGATAAATCGGCCCGATGACCGCCAGCCTGTGTGTATTCCAATCCTGATAATAGCCGCCGCCGATACAGAGGTTGGTCGACGCGATCAACGAAGAGTAGCCCGAGTCACTGTACACGTTGTAAACCGTCACAGGGTCGCCGTCGCCAGTGAGAGGACCACCGCCGGTGCCGCTGTTGTACGCATGCGAGCCGAAGAACGTCAATGTGTACTGATGTGCCGGATTCATATTCTGCAGGATGAAGTGCGCATTGACGTAGTATTGGCACACGGCGGGCGAGACAGCCAAATAGCCAAGCGCATTGGTGTTGATCACCGCATTGGTTGCGCTAGTGGGGACCGCCCCCGCGGGCCAGGAACACGGGCTATTGTAAGAGTCTGTTCCAAAGCCAGTGGCGCTGTTGGTGTACGCGGGGTTGCTGTCAATCATCACGGTCATCGCTGTCGCGGCACCGGCAGCATTGGTCACCACGACTGGGGTCCCGTAATAATTCGTGTCGACGCTGTTCCAGTAATGTCCCATGCTATCCGGACTCGGGTTGTTAAAGCCGCGGTAGGTGTTCGCGTCGCCAAAATTGAGCAACCACGTCGCATTGACCGGCGGTGCCGTGGGGGCGGGATACGTCGTCAAATCCACAATCGACATCGCGTTCAAGCAGCCGGTTTGCAGGGAATTCGTCCCGAAGAAATAGAACGCCAAGCTGCTGTCTGCTGGCGGCGTCATAGTTATTGACGTTATCCGGTCCTCATTGTTGAACTGTCCACTGCCGACAGAAAAACTATATAGGCCAAGTATCGAGGTTTCCGGATTGTTCAGGACATATAACTTCGTGATTTGACTTGGCGCATACTTCATGGATCCAAAGAAGTTGAACGTGTACTTATGCGTCGGATCCAGGCCGTCGAGCTTGATTACCCAATCTTGGAAGTAGGTGGACACGGCTGTCGGGACGCCGAGATAACCCAGCGCGTTGGTCGCAATGTCGGAGACAATATTCGTGACCGTGATTCCGTTGGTGCCGGAATCCGGCCCGTTGTAAGTGTCATAACCACCTTGGGGTTCACTACCGGACCCCTCGGCGTCGGCCGTATACGCCACGGAGTTGATCTGGCCGAGCGCGTTCGTGGTGGGGAAGAAGTTCGCGGAGGTCACGCTGTTCCAGTAATGACCATAGATATCCGGATTCGGGGTTTGAGGACAAGTGCCATAGATAACGTTCGTTCCGGAGAACCCAACAGTGCAGTTGGTCAGGGTGTTGTTGCCAAACTGGATGAGCGTGGTCTGGTTGAGCGGCGTGGCCGGAGGCGGAGCATTCGTGCTCGGCCCTTGCGTGACCTGCATACAGTTGAGATAACCGCCAGCCCCGTTGGTGCCGATCCCTCCGCCGACGGTGTTCGTGCCCAAGAATTGGACATAAAGCGTCCCGTTGGTCCACGGCAACACGGTAGCGGTCACGATCATGTTCGAGTTGGGAACAGAAGGGGTCGCGGGGTACTGTGCATATTCGGCCACCGCAGTCTCCAACAACGAGTAAGTGTTGTTTGTGAAAATCGAATAGACCGTGTAGTCGCTGGGGCTCTGGGAATGCGAACCGAAGAAGGTCAGGGTGTACTCGCGCGACGGATACAGGTTTTGAAGCTCGAATTCAGAATTGACGTAATAGTTAAACACGGCCTGTTGAATGCCGAGGTCGCCCAGCGCCGCCGCGTCAACGACACAATTGGCGGGGGTCCCCGGGGGAACGGGTCCGGCGGGGCCGTTGCTGGCGCCCGTATTGCCGACTGCGTTAGATTCAAATCCGAACGCCACGGCCCAGCTTACTCCCACCGAGCCATCAATGTTCGTCAGGCCTGGGAAGAATTGGCTGCTGTCCACGCTGTTCCAGTAATTCCCATTCGAGTCCGGGCTTGGCGCATTGGTGCCCTGGTTGCTCTGATTGTCACCCATTTTGATCAGGGCGGTTTGGCTTCGGGCGGAAAGCACCAGACCTAGAATGAGCGTAAGTACAGCCGCCACTGACTTGAAATTAGCTATCACCTTCCACGTCCTCATAATTTTCCCCTTCTGTTGCGCTGGCTGTAAGAAAGTCTTCCGCCAAACCTTGCTTAATCTACTTCATCCCGTCTTTGGCATCCGCTTCGTCACAAATGATACTTCGATTTTTCCCCCACCCAGCTAAATGAATCGTCAGGGCAAGGCGCCGTAATTGTAGAGGGCATCGGAAAATGTTCCGCTAAATGTTCCGGTGTTGTCGTCCGGGGATTGGATTATTGTCGGACTGGTAGCCTGCGCCGCCGTGATGAGCCCTGCATGACCATCCAGGTAAACACCGAGGGCCGCGTTGCCATATGCATAATTGAGATATTCCCAACCGACTGTTCCAGCTTGCACGGGATTGGCCGTAACGGTACCGTACTCGGTAAAATCATACGTGCCAAAACTCGGATCAAGTCCCCCGCCAGTCCCGACCGACCCGGTCATGACAATTGGCTCGATATTCCCGACCATCGCCGCGTCGCCATCGCGGCGATACACGCAGGCGCCGAGGGCCGGTATACAATTGGCTGAAACCTGAAAGTACTTGGCCATGGCATAACTGCCGCGGCCCTTTTGGTGCTGCGTTTGGCCGAATTTGCGGGTCATCAGCGGGCACCACATCGTTTGGGCGTAGCTTGGGTGGCCCATGGCTGCCAGATACTCGGTCTGGTCCACGGGGAAGGCTCCATAGCTGTGTTCCCAGATAGTGCGGCGCCAAGTGCCAGGAGGGTAGGTAGGACTGGGGCTATCCCCCGACGGCTTGGGCCAATACCCGTCGTAATCGTCGACATACATACGCATCAACACATAGATTTGCTTCAGGTTGCTGAGAGAAATCGCAGTATTCGCCTTTTCGCGCGCTTTGCTCAACGCGGGAAGCAGCATGGCCGCGAGGATCCCGATGATCGCAATGACGACGAGCAGTTCGATGAGTGTGAAGCCGTTTCTCTGCGCGGGCTTTTCGGGATAAACCCTGTTAATGTTTGTTAACATATGCACGTCCGTGGCTCTTGAAAGTTCCCGTTCTTCTGAACGCGAGTCACTCTGACAGGAGTGCTTTGCGGGCGCAATGACAAGTCCTCTTTACGTAAAGGTCCCATAAAACTCCTAGCTGCAGACACTCTCCGCCACCACCAGTTCGTCGGCCGAGATGCAGGACAAATTCTCCGCGCACCGCGCCGCGCGCGGGTGCCCGGCGGCGGCGCCAACTGCCAGCACGGTCATACCGGCGGCCGCCCCGGCCTCGACACCGGCGTTGGCATCTTCCACCACCAAACATCCCTCCGGGGAGATGCCGAGTCGCCTGGCCGCGATCGTGAACACGGCCGGATCGGGCTTCGAGCGGGGGATGTCGTTGCCATCGGTGATGACATCGAACTCATCTTCGAGGCCCACGGCCCGCAGGATTGCGCGGGCATTCTTGCTCGAGGAGCCAATCGCGATTTTCACCTGCCGGTGCTTCAGCGCTTTGATCACGTTGATGACCCCGGGTAAGATGTCCGCCGGCGACAATCCCTTCAGCAACGCCCGGTAATAGGCATTCTTGCGCTCGGCCAGTTCGCGTCTCTCCTCCAACGAATACCGCTTCGCCGACTTCTCCAATATGATCTCCAATGACTCCATGCGGCTGACGCCCCGTAAGCGCTCGTTATCTTTCCGGTCAAAAGGAATTCCCTCTTCATCGGCGAGCTGCTTCCACGCTTGGAAGTGATGCTCATCGGTGGAAACAATGACGCCATCGAGATCAAAGATAACGGCTTTGATTCTCCTCATTGGTTCGTCCTCTTCGCCGAGCCGATCGCCAGCACCTGGGGAGATGAAGTGACACTCAGTTCACTTGTCAAAATGTGCGTCTCACCGTTCAGGGTTATTTGTGCCGGCCCCTGTCCTCCGGAACCCTCCGCGTCCAATCGGTGACCGTCGTGTGTCAGGGTCAGGTTCAACCGGTATCCTCGGTAAGCAATCCGCAGCGACACGGATTTCCAAGCTTCCGGGAGGCGTGGCTCAAACACGATGCCCTTGGGGAGAAGGCGCATCCCCAGAAACCCGTAGACGAGGGTCTGCCAGGTGCCCCCGAGAGCTGCGGCATGAAGTCCGTCCATCGTTGCGCAACGTAAGTCGTCCAGATCCAGACCGGCCGCCTTGGCGAAGTAGTCATAAGCCTGGTCATCCCGGCCGATCTTTGTGGCCAGTATGGAGTGGGTGTTGTAACTCAACGAGGAGAAATGGAGTGTCATCGGTTCGTAAAAGTCGTACGCCTCCCGCATTTGCTCCACAGTGAATTCGTCCTGCAATAAATACATCACGAGGATGATATCCGACTGTTTCACCATGCGGTGCGTGTGTCGCATTGCGTACGCCTCGTCCGCGCTTAACCCATTGAAGTCGATAGGCTTCTTTGCCAGCAGAAATTCGTCCTGGAGCGGAAAGTCTTTGCCCGGCACCTTTGGCGCGGCCATCCGGTCCGCGGCGTGTTTCCAACTCGCGACCTCCCTGGCTCCGATCTCCAGCTTTTCGATCAGCGCTTTTGCTGCGGGCGGTTCGGCGGCCTTGATACTTTCCAACCAGTGTGCGGCCAGCTGAAGATGGCGGCGGGCCATGAGACTGGTATAGCCGTTATCCTTGCCGTGCTTGTCGATCTCGTCCGGCCCCACGGTGTTATGCAGATGCACGACCCCCGCTTTATCCTCCTCCAGGCGCGACATCCAGAAACGCGCCGTCTCCACGAGTATCTCGAGCCCCTCGTCCCTCATGAACGCGTTATCACCGGTGGCCTGGACGTATTGATCGATCGCATAGGCGATGTCCGCGTTTTGATGCCACACGTAATCACCGATACTCCACGGCGCCTGTTCCGTCCCATCCTGGGAATCCGTCATCCACGGAAAGCAGGCGCCCGGTGACTTCAGACGTCGAGCGTTTCGTCGCGCTCCGCCCAATGTGCGATAGCGGAAGCTCAGTAGATTCTTGGCGACCTCCGGACACGTGTGCAGGTAGTACGGTAACAGGAACGTTTCGCTGTCCCAGTAGTAGAGACCGTGATACCGGTTGAAGGCATAGGCCCGGGCGGGCACGCTCATGTTGTCCGTATGAAACGGCGCCATCTGCAGCATGCTGAACGAACTGAACCGAAGGTAGGCTTGATCTCGTGCCGGACCGTCAATCGTCACGTCCGCCATTGCCCAGCGGCGGCGCCAGACCTTCTCAGATTCTGCCAATGAACTGTGATAACCGACTCTGGCTGCCTCGCGCGCGATATCGGTGGCCACTTCGTGAACGCGCGACGGCGCCACTTCGTCCCGGGAACTAACTACGGCCACGGTATGAAGGACACTCGCTGACTCTCGTTTCTGTAGCGCCAGTGTGACCTCTTGTTTCAACACCGTTGAGTTTCTTGCGGACGTGAGGCAGGAACCGCCGGTGACGTTGGACGCAATGCTCACCGTGTGTCCGGTACCCTTGACACGAACGGTCAGGTTGGCTTCCCCGCACGCGCCCAGATTAACTTGTGGATTCTGGAGAAGATCCTGGCGCAGATGAGGCAAGGCACGGTCACCGCAGCGGAAATACGTTGGATACGAGCCATCGAGTTCGAATTTCAAGACCGCCGTGCCGGTCCAATTCTCCGGCATGATCGTGATTTGTTGCATCCCCAGATGGGGCTCAGCCGCCGAAAGAAATCGCTCGAAGAGCAATCGGGTGCGTAACCCGGTCGGACTGACCCAGGACACGTGTCGGGCCAATACACCATTGTACATATTCAGCGATCGGCTGAAAAAGTCGATCGTCCCCTGGGAGAGCTTGAAGGGTTCGCCTTCTAATGTGATCTCGCAGGCAAACAGTTCCGGCAGCGTGATCATGGCCAGCATGGGCCAGCCATAGTCGACGCGGACCTGTTTCAGCGCCGCCTCGTCAATCTGCCCAAACACTCCGGCCAGATACCCCTCGCGAAAACTCTTAAGCCCGGCGTTGGCCTCCTCGGTATAACCCCGGACGCCCATGTAGCCGTTGGACTGGGTGAATATCGTCTCGAAGTAGATATTCTTCTCCGGGGCCCACTCGGATTCCGTCAAATACCACGGGTCACCCGTGGCATACCAAGGTTGATTCGACTTTTTTGATTTCATCTGGTGTTCTCCAGCCTTGCGCCTCCGTCACAGCCCCAGCACCGGCTCGGGTCGCCAGCGAAAGAGCCAGCAGCCCAAGAATGACAGCGCCCTCTCCTGGCGAATTGCATGAGATGATTCCTTAATTCCGGTTCCTGTCTGAATTATCGTGACTGATTTAACCCCGAGGCGGCGCGCGCTTCCAGATCGAGCAGCACTTTACGTAAATGCGCCCGTTCTGGTTACCCGCGAGCGTCGGGAGGATTACGTTAAGAGGCGTTCTGCGAGCCAGGACGCGCCGGATAGCCCAAAACCAATGAAAACAGAGAGTTTTCTTCAGACTTCGGGCAACCTGCCGATCTGTGGATGAACATCCAGCACGGAAGGCGCATGGACAACGGCCCTGTCTGGTTGAGGCCGCTGGCCTGATCCATTTACGTAAAGCAAACGTTTCCTTGGTGAGCGGCGGGGGGTCTGGTAACTTTTTTCGGTTTGAAAGCCAAGATGCTTAGCGTCGCCCTCATGCCTACCCTACGAGCGGTCTCGTAATATGCGCCCACGAGGATCAACAGGCAGCCGAGACGAACAAACCCGAGGTAGTTCTCGTGGGAGCGTTCGTACCCGATCCGCCGTTAGTTCTGGAGCCAGGCCCACAGCCGTTCGATCTTTCAGCAGCGGCAGTACCGGCGTGGCGCTCGGCCAACTCGCGGCGGGTGCGCTGCTGCTCATCCTGGGTTTTACTATTCCCGCTCAAGGCCAGGAAGAGTGGCTGATCGCCATGGGGGACCTGAATAGCTACCGCGGCACCAACGTGCCGAGCCCGGATCCCAACGGGCATTACTGGAACGCCGTTGATTCGGCCCATTATTTTCCCAGCCTGACGAACACAAGCGGCCAAGCGACGAGCGTCGCCCTGGGTTTCGACTACTCGAATGGCAACGACTCGTACAATGGCCCTGCCGGGCTCACGTTCAATCCGAATGACGTGGTCATCAACAACGCTGCTCTGGGCGATCTGGGCTACAATTGGGGCGTCTATCACTATTACACCAGTTCGGGGTTTGAGATCCAGGGCTTGAATCCGGCGCAGAAGTACAACCTGACATTCTTCGGCTCGCATGCCTACAGCACGGACAACGCGACGGTGTATTCCCTGTGCACCGACAACGGCTATACTAACGCGGTCGCGTCCGTGAGCCTCAATGTTTATGTCCCGGGTAACGCGGGGCAGTGGAACACGAACCTGGTGGCGGTCCTCGACAACGTGTCGCCGCAAGCCAACGGCATCATATACATCGGATTCTACGGAGCGAATGGGAGTGGCATTCACGACGGTACCAACTTGGGCTATTTGAACGCCCTGGAAATTCAGACCGCTTCTACGGTCATTTCGTCGAACTCTCCCTCCTCATTTACCGGCGGCGCGACCGTGCCGTGGATCACCTACGAAGCCGAGAACATGACCAACACCGGCACGGTGCTCGGACCGTCGTATGCGGGGAATAATGTCGCCTCGGAATCGTCGGGGCGACAATGCGTCCAGCTCAGTACCAATGGGGCGTACGTGCAATTCACCGCCCAGTCCAACGCCACGGCCATCGTCGTGCGCTACAGTGTGCCCGACACCGCGAACGGGGTCGGGACCAATTACACCCTCAGTCTTTATACCAACGGAATATTCGCGGCCGAATTGCCGATGACCTCCATGTACTCCTGGCTTTACGGCGCGTATCCGTTTACCAACAACCCCAGCGCCGGGTCGCCGCGGAACTTTTACGACGAGGTGCGCACCAATGGGTGGACCATTAACGCGGGCGATGTGATCACACTGCAGAAGAATGCCACTGATACGGCTTCCTTTTACGACATCGACCTTGTTGATTTGGAAAATGTCGCCGCCCCCATCAGTCAACCCGCCGGTTCGGTCTCCGTTATGACCTACGGTGCCACCGGCAACGGGTCGACTGATGATACCACTGCCGTGCAGAATTGCATCAATGCGAACAGTAACGTCTACCTGCCGCCGGGCAATTACCTGATCACGGCCCCCCTCAATCTCCCTTCGAACCTGACACTTCGCGGCGCGGGCATGTGGTATACCACGTTGGTCGGGAGCCCCACGTTGTATACCAACTCTTCCCGGCGGGTCGCGCTGAACGGGAACGGCAGCAACATTCACATGTCGGACATCGCGATTGTGGGAAAATTGAACTATCGGAATGACAGCGAACCCAACGACGGCCTGGTCGGATCGTATGGAGCGGGGTCAACCATCTCAAACCTGTGGGTGGAGCACACCAAGACCGGTGCCTGGATTGTCAACTCCCTCGGGTTGGTGGTGAATAGCTGCCGCTTCCGCGACACGATCGCCGACGGGTGCAACATCGATGTGGGGATGGAAAGCACCACCGTCACGAACTGCACGACGCGCGGCACCGGCGATGATTGTTTTGCCATGTGGCCGGCAACTTACACGCCGGCAACGTATTCCCCCGGTCTTAACGTCTTCACCCACTGCACCGGGCAAGTGCCGTTCCTGGCCAATGGCGGCGCGATCTATGGCGGCGCCAATAACCAGATCGTCGACTGCCTGTTCCAGGATATTCCCTACGACTGCGGCATCCTAATCAGCACCACCTTTAACGTAGGGTCGTTTACCTTCAGTGGAACCACGGTTGCGCAGGGCTGCGAGCTGAACCGCTGCGGCGGCCTGAACATGGGCGCGGGCCTGCAAATCTGCCTGGGCACGTACAACGGCGGCGTCACAGGACTCAATCTCAACAACCTGAATATCACCAACAGCGCTTGCGACGGCATGAGTATCATCGGTGGCTCGGGCACCAGTGGCCAGGGCACGCTTTCCAGCGCGATCATGTCCTACGTGAACATCCCCAACTACGGCTTGGGAGGCGGCAGCCACAATGGCTTGTGGGTGCGCAGTGATGCCGTTGGCAGCATGACCGTCAGCAATTCAACGATCGTTGAATACCTCAACAGCTCCGCTAATTTCACTTTCCTCTTTGTCACGTCGAGCGTCCCGGTTACGGTGCAGACCAGTCCGACGGGCCTTTCGTTCACGGCGGACGGCACCAACTACACCAGCACCCAGACATTCAATTGGATTTACGGGTCGAGCCACACGATTGCGACGACTTCGCCGCAAAGCGGAGGCACCGGCGTTCAATACGTCTGGGGTTCGTGGAGCGACGGCGGAGCCTTGTCGCATCTGGTCACGGCGACCACCAATGTGACCGATACGGCCAACTTCACGACGCAGTATTACCTGACCATGAACGCGGGCGTGGGCGGAAGCGTCAGTCCCGCCAGCGGTTGGAACAACAGCGGAACGAATGTGAACATCAGCGCCACGGCGTCGAACGGCTACAGTTTCGGCAGTTGGTCCGACAGCGGCTCCGGCTCATATTCGGGAGAAAGCAATCCGGCTTCCGTCACGATGAACGGACCAATTACGGAGACGGCGAACTTTACGCCCAACATCGCGGTCACGGTGCAAGCGAGCCTGGCGGGGCTGTCGTTCACCGTCGACGGCACCGCCTGCACCAATGCCCAGACTTTCAGTTGGACGCCAGGTTCCGGCCACACGATTGCCACCACTTCGCCGCAGAGCGGAAGTGCGGGAGTTCAGTACGTATGGAGTTCGTGGACTGATGGCGGGGCGATTTCACACACCGTCACGCCCACCTCCGGCACGACCTACACCGCGAACTTTACGACGCAGTACTTTCTCACCATGAATGCAGCTGCGGGCGGCAGCGTTAGTCCTGCCAGCGGCTGGAACAACAGCAATGCCGTAGTGAACATCAGCGCCACGGCCTCTAACGGCTATGCTTTCAGCGCATGGGTCGGCAGCGCGAGCGGTTCATATTCTGGATCGAATAGTTCGGCTTCGGTCACGATGAACGGACCGATCACCGAGACCGCCAGCTTCGCTGAGACCAACGCGCCAACACTGGCCATTCTGGCGATCAGCGTCAACGCCGATTCCTCGGTGACGATCATCTACGCCACAACGCCCGGCTTTGCTTACCACGTCGAAGTCACCACCAATCTCGTTCCGGCCAGTTGGGCGATCCTGCCCAACAGTGTAACCAATGCCACCGGCAGCTCGGTGACGTTCACCGACCCGGGTGCAGCCAGCAACCCGCAGCTCTTCTATCGGGTCGGGTCGCCTTAGCACGAAATGCTCTGGACTTTACGTAAAGATAGCGGATAATCGTGGTGTGGCTGCCAAGTTCAGAGTTGTGCTCCGGGAAATCGCCGACAAGACCGGCATCTCACGCATGGCCGTTTCACTCGCGCTCCGGGGCAAGTCCGGGGTCTCAGCAGCGACCCGCAAGAAGGTTCTGAAGATCGCCAAGGAATTGGGTTATGAACCGGATCCGGATGTTGCGAGATTGCTCTCCCACATCCGTTTCAAGAACCCCATCAGCACGAAAGCCTGCCTCGCATTGCTGACCTCCGGTGCGACATCGCAAGATTGGAAACTGTACCCGACGGAACGCAAGTACGTCGAGGGCACTCACGCTCGCGCCAAGGAATACGGTTACCACATCGAAGAGTTTTGGATAAACGAGCCCGGCATGACACTGTCCCGCCTCGGCAACATCATCTGGAGCCGGGGAATTGAAGGCGTTATTATTGCTCCGCTACAGAGCAAGCTCTCGGAGAAAGCACCGCGTTCGATCCGGCTGGATTTCAACTTGTTCTCAGCCGCGGAAATTAGCGAAACGGTCGAGTGGCCCGATTTGGACCGGGCGGTTCACGATCAGTACACGTCAATGCTCAAAGCCCTGGACGAGCTTTCCAATCTGAACTACAAGACCATCGGACTGGTGCTCGAGGAAGCGTTGGACCTGCGCGTAAATGGCAAATGGACTGCGGCCTACCTGCGTTATCGAAACCAGTGGGGTGCCAAGAGATTGCCTCCTCCCTTGATCCTGGACTTTCCAAGACAAGCGGTTTTTGACCGATGGTTCGACCGCTACCGCCCGGAGGCGATCATCAGTGTCGATCGCTTCGGGTTACATCTGCTTATCAATAGAGGGCTGAATATACCCGGGGAGGTCGGCTACGCGTCGCTGGATGTGGACGGGGATGCGAATGAATATCCGGATATGAGCGGCATCGATCAAAACTCGGAAATTGTCGGCGCTGCGGCCGTTGATATGCTGGTTGCCGCGATTAATCGCGGTCAACGCGGCGTACCCGTCCACCCCTTACGGACCGAGGTGGAAGGCTCTTGGAAACCGGGCAAGAGTACCGTCAAGAAACGCAACGCAGTGTCTTGACCTACCTGTCAGTGCGATTCAATCATTGGCAGCTATTGTGACGGATTCACCAACGTGGGAGGCGGCGGCGGGGCATTCGTCGGCGTAAGTTCCACGATCTGCATGCAGTTCAGATAGCCACCAACGCTGGGATTGCTGTTCGTTCCCTGGAACTTGATGTACATGATGCCGTTGCTCTGCGGCGAGATCCCGCCAATGGTGGCCACCTTGTTCGCATTATGAGCCCCAGGGTTGCCGGGGCTCTGGACATAGAGGCTGATCGAAGTGACCACCCTCGAATAACTCGCGTCACTGCAAACGGAGTAGGTCGTGTAATCACTAGCGCTGTATTTATGCGATCCGAAGAAGGTCAGCGCGTAAGCCTTCATCGGATCCAGCCCTTGAATTTGGAAAGTTGCATTGACGTAATAGTGATACACGGCTTCATTGATGCCCAGGTAGCCGAGCGCGTCCGTGTCAATGACGCAGGCGCTGGGATTCTGGGTCGTCCCTGAAGGACCGTTGTAATAGTCTGTTCCGGCTGAGGTATGAAAACCCAGACCCATGGTCGTCACCCCGCCGGCGGCGTTCGTCAGGGGACTATTAAAAGCGCCCGCCCAAACGCTGTTCCAAAAAAACCCATGCAGATCCGGACTCGGCATGTTGGCACCGCGGTAACTCTGGTTGTTTCCGAAACTGATCAAGACGGTACTGCTCGGCGGCGGTGGCGGGGGCACTTCCGAAACCGTCACCTTGGCAGAAAGCGTCGCCATCGGAATGACCGCGCCACCAATGATGACGGCCAGTCTGGCAATACGATTCACTTCCACAGCCTGATAAAAATTGGCTGTTGTGCCAATCGGAGGCCACCTTTACGTAAATCCGCTTCGGTCGTTGGCACCATCACCTCGCGTGATAGCTTCAACCACAACGGCGACTATCGGAACCCGTGTGGTATGCTGATCAAACAATCGGCGACAGGTTGACCGAGCCAGTAGATTCAGATGCCGGCAAATTCCAGTGGCCGAACTTTCTGATGGGAGACATGCGTTCATGAGTTGCGGGATAAAACCAATGCGGTGGTTGGCCATCGTACTGGCCGGATTGGCGCTGACGTCCTGTAGCCCGCGGGAACGACCCGTACCCACACCAGAGACCAGCAGAAAAACCCTGATGATGCACTACATGACCTGGTACATGACGCCCGCTGTCCGGGGAGAATGGGGCGGCCATTGGGCGGGGTTTCCACCCCAGCATCACCCCGACCAAACCGCCACGAACGGCTTGCCGGATATCTGGTCCCATTATCATCCGTTGATCGGCTTGTACGATTCGACCGACCCGGACGTCCTCGAGTGTCACCTCCTGCAAATGAAGCTGGCGGGAATTGATGGGGTCATCCCCGACTGGTACGGGATTGGCGAGACCGCTGATTACCCCCCTGTTCACCAGGCCACCCGCGCCCTGTTTGACGCTTGTGGCCGGTTCGGCATGAAGTTCGCCGTCTGTTATGAGGATCGCTCCGTTCAACTCATGGTCGATTGGAAGAAACTCCCGCCGGACCAGATCACCAACCACCTCGCCCAGACGATGCAGTGGATGCAGAAGGAATGGTTCACGAAACCGCAGTACCTCCAATTCCACGGTCGACCGCTGTTCCTCAATTTCGGCCCGATCTATCTCACCAATCGAGCCGTTTGGGATGCCGCGTTCCAAACCATTCCCACCCGACCATCGTTCTATGCCTTGCATCATCTTTGGAAGAAGGCCGGCGGCGATGGCGGGTTCACGTGGGTTCACCGGGACCCTTGGGAAGGCACGCCCACCGAAGCCAGAATCCGCGAACGTATCCACGAGGTCTTTACCTATTTCTCCACGAACCGCGACGAGGTGATCGTGTCCGCCTACCCCGGTTTCGATGACGCCTACGAACAGCACCAACAGCCTCTCGATTATCGCGGCGGCAAGACGCTGCAGGAAACTCTGGAAGTGGGCATGGAAGGTCCGTGGCCGCTCATCCAGTTGGTCACATGGAACGACTACGGCGAAGGAACCATGATCGAGCCGACCCACGAGTTCGGGTACACGTTCCTGGAGATTATCCAGCAAGCGCGGCGCAACGAGTTGGGTCAGGCTTTCCCATTCACAGCCGAAGACCTGCGGCTGCCCGCACGCCTCTACGCGCTCCGCAAGAAAGGGACCGTCCCAGCCGCGGAGTTGGATCGCATCTCGCAATTACTCAACCAGGGAGCATGTTCGGAAGCCCGCAGGCGGCTCGACGCCCGGGAAAAGACCTAGCTCGTATTCTGACTCCGGTAAAAATTCCGTGGTTGCGATAATCCGGAATGGGTGTTCAAAATGGACGGTTGTCAGAATTAGATAGTTGATCCGAAATGTGCAGGCTTTCAGGCCTGTGTGTGACCGTGTCTTCGACGTTAAAGCTGACTGATCATATGAAGCCAATTCGCAACTCTATCAAAGCGGTCATAATCCGTGACCATCATGTACTCCTCATCAAGAATATTGATAAAGACGGCTTCTGGTACGTGTTCCCCGGAGGTGGGCAAAACGCCGGTGAGGACATGGTCGCCGCGCTACGCCGGGAATGCTTCGAGGAGACAGGCATATCGATTTCTGTGGGGCCTCTGCGCCTGGTGCGAGAATACATCGGAAAGAACCATGAATTTCCGGAGTCTGACGGCGATGTTCATCAGGTGGAATTGTATTTCGAGTGTGGTCTTGTGTCCGGATCAGAACCCAAGAACGGAGAAATGAAGGATACCAATCAGGTGGATGTGGAATGGGTGTCCCTCGATTGCTTGGGTAGCGTTCGGGTCTACCCGAAGCTGTTTCAGAAAGGTCTGGACGACTTTCAGACGATTTATGTTGGAGACGTTAATTAGGTGCCTGACAAAATCACTGGCGCGAACCACCGTCAGTGAGCCGCCAACGCGCAAACACCGGATGCAACGAATCGCACCGGAGCCGACCGCGCTGTAGCCAGCAACCCACCGCCCGCGCATTGCTGCCAACACCGGCCCACGGGCGGTAGGATCACCAGGACGACAAGCTGTTAACCGGGTTGTTCCCGTCTTCGCATTCGAGATCGACTTTCCTCCATGCGGCTGGTTTGCAAGCTTCCCAACCACGAATTGTGGTTGGATGACTGGCCACCAAGCCGTCATCCCGTGGCTCGTGTAACGCGGGACGACAGACCAGCGGGGTAATCCTGACGCTTATGGCCGGCGGCTACGTGCTGTGCGCCGCAGGTGGCGTCCATTCCTCTTTGTGACCGAAACCGATTCGATTGTCGATCAACCGGATCCATGTGGTGTCGATTCGCCACATCGCGGCAGTCGCCAACTCTCGCGTCAGGATTGCGTTGGGCTGTTGCAGGAAGGGGAACCGGACGCTGTAGATCTCCCAGGCCCTCACCCGCTCCGGGCTTCCGAGTTGGCGACAGATGCCGCGAAACTGGACACCCTGGATCTCGTCCCACTGTTGACCGTCAAGTTGGATCGTGCCCGCGA
Organism: Verrucomicrobiia bacterium; assembly: GCA_050010195.1. GTDB lineage: Bacteria > Verrucomicrobiota > Verrucomicrobiia > Palsa-1439 > Palsa-1439 > Palsa-1439. The sequence goes on along the minus strand of JBEKLM010000004.1, from coordinate 20,345 downwards.
CGGACGAATTTGCCAGCATCGCCTTTCCGTGGCGTGTCGACGGATCCGTCACCACATGGAAACGCAACTCATCGTCGACCGCGTAGAACAGCGCAGCCGCGCAGGGGCTGCCGTCCGCTTCCATAACCGCCAGCGTCAGCACCTGATGTTCGCGCAGGAACTTCAGCAATCGTTCGCACACGTCGAGCCTCCTTTCCGCAACCTAACCGTGGACAAGCCCTGCGTCGAGCCGTCAGCTATAGCGTCACAAAGTGGGCGTGACCTATGGGGCTGGACCGGGGAAACCTTCTGACAACTCAATTGCTGTTTGTGGGCACCGGAATCAAGCGGCGCCCCCCCGCGCCTTCCCGCGCCTTCCCGATCAACTGGTCGCAGCGGTCGCACAGACGGGTTGGCATGGCGTGTTTGTACCAATGGCTTCGCTGAGCGACGGGTCAGGACAAATTCTTCACGGTGCGAACCACCTTCTCGGCATCCTCGGGCGTGTCCAGCGCCAGATAGCAGACGAACTTCTTGCCGATGGCGGCGGCGGAAAGTCCCTTCAGGTTGATTCCCGCATCGGCCAGTGCCTTGGCCAACATCATGCCCACCCCCGGCCGGTCGGGTCCCTCGATGCGAACCGGGTGCAGGCCGTCCGCCGGCCGGAAGCCGGCATCCGTGGCGCCCTTGACCTGCTCTTCGCCCGTCAGCGGCGCCACGAACACCACGGCCTTGCCTGGCTGCTCGCGCACTCGGCGGGCAATGACGAATTCCAGGTTGGCCCCCGCCGCGGACAACGGCGCCAGTTTATGCACCAAACCGCCCGTGCGATCCTCGATGGTTGCGGCCCACACCTCCACCTTGCTCACTTTGAGACCCATGACGACCTCCTCATGGTTCGTTTCGTGTTTTCGACGATCAGTTCTTGTTTATCGATGAGTGGTGCGACCCCTGCGATTGCGATTTCCACACCTTCCCCAATATCTGCAGCGTTTCGTATTGGAGCGCCTTCTCAATCAAGGGAAACACGGTCTGCTCCTCCTCGGCGAAGTGGGCGCGACAGGCGTCCAAGGCTGCCTTCAGTTGGGTGCGGGCTTGTTGAAGATCCCTGATCCCTTCGACCCTTTTCAGGAACCCATCAATTTCCTGATGATCGTGGTGCAGACGGGTCAGTCGGTTCTGCTGATGCAGGATATGATCCAGAGCGATATAAGCCAAATCCGTTTCCGCCCCGCCGTGGTCGTGAAGTGGCGCCTCCAAGAGGCGGCACATCAACGCGACTTCGTCCACGGTCTTGACGCCGGGCAAAGCGCGTTCAACCTGGTCGAAAAGCATCAGGAATACGCGGTGCTCGGCCACCAAGCCATCAATGATGGTCATGACAAATGAATCTTAGTCCTCGCACACGCCAAGTCAACTCTGGCACTCTGGGCGCACTGCTTCCTGGTTGCGGACAGAGTATCAAGCTTGCCACGCGAGTGCAACCGTTTCCCCCTGGGCGTCATTCCATGACAATGCCTGCTGACACGCAGGCCTCCGTTGAAATCGATGGTGGTCGCTCTGGAATGTGCTCCGGGTCGCGATATTCCAGCAAACTACCCGACGGCGGAAGTTCGGAAGTGAATGGAGTGGCATGCGGTCCAAAACAAGATGCTGTCTGACGTTCGCCGCTCTCCCGTGCTCGGCGAATCGGACAGGTCAGGCGGGTGTTGGCAAGGCTGCGGGGGATGCTCGCGGCGTGCTGACAGCATCCTGCACTCTTTGAGCCAGGTCAGGCAGGCTGAATGGCTTTTGAAGGTAGCCCCGCAGACCTTTCTGAAACAGTTTGTCAGCCACGGATTCTTCACAGGCTGTCAGCAAAACGATCCGCACATCTGGATTTAGACGCTGGAGTTCATCGAAGACCAAGTCGCCCGACATTTGGGGTAGCAAGAAGTCCAAAATGACCATCCCAATGTCCCGCCATTTTTCCTCATAAAATTTGATGGCTTCATCTGGGCTGGAAGCGGTATGCACGGTGTAGCCCTGACATTCCAACGCGGCCTTGAGAAGACCCAGGAATCCCTTCTCATCGTCGATAGCGAGAATGCAATTCTGTTGTGAACTTCCGTTGCGACTCATACACCTCTCATGAGGAGCAAGCCGCTTGCCATGTTGGCGCCATCAACCGCCGTTGTAACCTGCCGCCATTGCCCCGAATGCATCGCGGCGGGTCACCGTAGCAGGTCGGGCAATCGGTGGTGATGAACTTCTACTGGTAGCTTGTGCCTGGCGGAATCCCGATGGCGACCGTCCGGGTACAGTTGGAGCCGGAGCAGTTGCCCTGCCTCAGGATTCGCGGTGGGAAGCTTCTCGACGCGTGTAAGTGTGCGTGGCGTTACCGTAAAAGACCTCGGCACATTCCATGAGGGTCTCCGACAATGTCGGATGCGGGTGAATCGAGGCCGCGAGATCGTAGGCGGTGGCGCCCATTTCGATGGCCAGTACCGCTTCGCCAATCAGCTCGCCCGCACCCTGGCCGGTAATCCCCGCGCCCAGCACCCGTTCGGTTTCGGGGTCGATGATGAGCTTGGTCACGCCTTCGGGGTGATCGAATGTCAGCGCGCGCCCCGATGCGGCCCACGGAAAACGGGCAATCTTGACCGTGATCCCCTTCTCTTTCGCCTCGGTCTCCGTCAACCCGCACCAGGCGATCTCGGGATCGGTGAACACCACCGCCGGTATAATATATTTGTCCAATGATTCATGGTCGCCGGTGATCGCGTCGATCGCCAGCCTCGCCTCGCGCGACGCCTTGTGCGCCAACAGCACGCCGCCCGTCACATCTCCAATGGCGTACAGTGACGGATCATTCGTCTGCTGTTTCTCGTTGACCTTGATGAACCCGCGGTCGTCCTTGGTGATCTTCGTATTTTCCAGACCGAGATCGGCGTGGTTCGGCACGCGACCGACCGACACCAACACGCGGTCGTACAGTTCTTCGAGCTTGTTTCCGTCCGTCTCCATGACAACCTTGATCTGTTTGCCCGCCGTTGCCATGGAAAGCACCTTGGTTTTGACACGTACCTGCTGAAACGCCTTCTCCGCGTACCGTTGCACGGGCCGGACCAGATCGGCATCCGCGCCCGTCAGAATCGAGCCGAGCGCCTCGACCACGACAACCTTGCTACCCAGCGTCGCGTACACCGTTCCCAATTCCATCCCGATGTAGCCGCCGCCGACAATCAATAGCGTCCCGGGCACATCCGGCACATCCAGCGCTTCCCGCGACGTCATGATGCGCGGATTGCCGAGGTCGAACGCCTTCGGCATTGCCGATTTCGAGCCCACGGCCACAATCGCCGCGTCGTAGGTGACGAACTTCTGACCGTCCGCCGTCTCCACCCGCAGCGTCTTGGAATCCTCGAAGTACCCGCGCCCCTGGAGTACCTCGACGCCCCGTTGCCTGGCGAGCGTCGACACGCCGCCGGCTAGTTTGTCCACGATGGAATTCTTCCACTCGCGCAACTTGTCCAGATCGAGTTTGGGTTCGCTGAACTGAATGCCCATATGCTCGGAATGGCGCGCCTCGGTAATGAGTTTGGCCGCGTGCAGCAACGCTTTCGACGGGATGCAGCCGCGGATGAGGCAGACGCCACCGAGTCGATTCTCCTGCTCGACCAGGATGACTTTCTTGCCCTTGTCCGCCGCGTAAAATGCCGCCGCGTAGCCGCCCGGGCCGGCTCCCAACACCACCACTTCAGTCTTGATCGAATCCATCGAGTTCCTCTTCTACAATCGATGCTATATCTTCACTTCCGATTCTTTGAATTGTTCCAACGCCTGCACAACCTCCACGATGAACCGCGCCGCCGCACCGCCATCGACAACCCGGTGATCGTAGGACAACCCCAGCGGCAGGAGCATGCGCTTCTCGATCTTCGCGCCCCGGACAACGGGCTTGAGCGCGCCGCGTCCCACGCCGAGGATCGCCACCTGGGGTTTGTTTACAATGGGCGTAAAGAACCCACCGCCGATGCCACCCTGGTTTGAAATGGTAAACGTGCCTCCCTTCAAATCATCCGTGGCGACTTTCCGTTGGCGCGTCTTCTCGGCGAGTTCAGCCAGTTCCCTGGAAAGCTGTAACAGGCTCTTCTTGTCCACGTCGCGAATCACCGGCACGATCAATCCCTGCTCGGTGTCCACCGCGATGCCCATATGATAATAGTCCTTGAATACAATCTCTTCGGTCGCTTCGTCCAGGCTACTGTTGAAGATCGGGTACTTCTTCAATGCGGCCACGACCGCCCGAATGAGGAACGGCGTCAATGTGAGGCTAACCCCCTTCTTCTCATACTTCGCGACATATTTCTTTCGCAAGGCGACGATGCCCGTAATGTCCGCTTCGTCAAATTGCGTCACCCGGGGAACGCTGGTCCACGACTCGTGCATCCGTTGGGCAATGATTTTGCGCAACGAAGACACCGGCTTCCGCGACACCGGCCCCCATTTCTCAAAATCGATCTTCTCCGCCGCTGCCTTTGGCGCTGCCGCCGTGCGTGGCGCAGTACCTCCTTCGAACGCCAATCGCTGGATTTGCTGGATGTAACCGCGGAGATCTTCGACGGCCACACGTCCGCCGCGCTGGCTGCCGCGCACGCGCGTCAAATCGATCCCGAGTTCCTGCGCCAGCCGGCGAACCGTCGGCGACGCGGCAACGGACTCGTTTTGCGTGAGATCACCGACGACATCGACGCTCGGAGCCTCGACGAGCTGACGAGGCGCTGGTTGCACTGTCGCTATGGTGGTCGTTGTAGGCCGCGTGCCCTCACGCGGCGTTTCCCCCGCCCCTGTCTCTGCGGCCGACGGCGCGCCATCGGTCTCCAAAGCGAGAATCGGCTGGCCGACCGAAATCTTGTCGCCTTCTTTCACATAGAGCTTTGACACCCGTCCCGACGCGCTGGCCGGAATCGGCGCGACGGCCTTCTCGTTCTCCAACTCAACAATCGTCTGGCCTTCTTTGACCTGATCTCCGGCCTTGACGAAGACGCTAACAACCGTCCCCGACTCGGCTCCTTCGCCCAAACGCGGTAATTTGATGTCCATTCGATTTCCTTTTGCCCGGGGTCGACACGCCTACACGATGAACGGATGCGTCTTCTCGGGATCGACTTTCAACTCTTTGATCGCCTGCGCGACCACGCTCATTTCGATCCTGCCCTTTTTGGCCAACGAATAGAGCGTGGCGATGACGGTGCATTCGGCGTCAATTTCAAAGAATCGGCGCAGATTCTCGCGCGTGTCACTGCGGCCAAAGCCGTCCGTGCCAAGCGTGTCCACACCGCCGGGAATCCACGGCGCGATCTGATCGGGCACGAGCTTGATATTATCCGACACCGCCACGAACACGCCCTGCTCGCCCTCGAGCACCGTCTCCAGATAGGATTTTCGCGGTGGGTCGGTCGGATGCAGCATGTTCCAGCGGCAGCAACGCTGCTGGTCGGTTTTTAAGAGCTTGTAGCTCGTAGCGCTCCACACGTCCGCGGAAACGTCGTAACACTCCGCCAGGATTTCTTGCGCGCGCAACGCCTGGCGGATGATGGTGCCGCTGCCAAGAATGTGGGCCTTGTGCTTCTTGCCGTCCGCGCCCTTGCGGAACTTGTACAGTCCCTTGAGAATCCCATCCTCGGCGCCCTCGGGCATCGGTGGCATGGCGTAGTTCTCGTTGTAGAGCGAGAGGTAATAAAAGATGTCCTCACCCTCTTGATACATCCGGCGCATCCCATCCTGAACGATGACCGCAATCTCGTACGCAAAGGCCGGGTCGTACGACATCAATGTCGGGATCGTCGCCGCCACCAACTGGCTGTGGCCGTCCTGATGTTGCAACCCTTCGCCGTTCAGCGAGGTCCGTCCCGCGGTCGCGCCAAGCACAAACCCCTTGGCCTTGATGTCACCCGCCAGCCACATCAGGTCGCCGACGCGCTGGAACCCAAACATCGAATAGTAAATGTAGAACGGCACCATGCTGACGCCGTGGTTGGCGTACGCCGTCCCCGCCGCGATGAACGACGACATCGAGCCGGCTTCGGTGATGCCTTCTTCGAGGATTTGCCCGTCCTTCGTCTCGTGGTAATAGAGCAACGCCTCGCGGTCGACGGGTTCGTACACTTGTCCCCGTGGCGCGTAAATGCCGATTTCCCGGAAGAGCGCATCCATGCCGAACGTGCGCGCCTCATCAGGGATAATCGGCACGATGCGCTTGCCGATTTTGGCGTTCCGGAGCAGCATGCTGAGCAATCGCACAAAGGCCATGGTCGTGGAGGCTTCCACGGAGCCGGACCCCTTGAACATCTCGCCAAACTCGCTCCGCGCCGGCACTTCGACGTTCGCGGCACGCAATTGGCGCGACGGGAGGAATCCGCCCAGCGCCTTGCGGCGCTCCAGCAAGTACTTCGTCTCCGGGCTGTCTGGTGGCGGCCGATAAAACGGTGTCTGCGCTACTTCCTCGTCGCTGATCGGCACGCCAAACCGCTCGCGGAACTCGCGCAGCTCCTTTTCGTTCATCTTCTTCTGCTGATGACTGATATTTCGTCCCTCACCAGCTTCGCCGAGACCGTAGCCTTTCACGGTCTTGGCCAAAATCACGGACGGCGCGCCCTTGTGTTCCACGGCGGCCTTGAACGCCGTGTAGACCTTTTGCGGATCATGACCGCCGCGCACCAGTTTTTGAATTTGTTCGTCGGAAAGATGGTTCACCAACTCCAATAACTCGGGATACTTTCCGAAGAAATGTTTGCGCGTGTAACTGCCGGGCTCGACCGTGTACTTCTGATAGTCGCCATCCACCGCTTCTTCCATCCGCTTGGCGAGCAAGCCGGTCTTGTCGGCTTTGAGCAGTGGGTCCCAATTGGAACCCCAGATGACCTTGATCACATTCCAGCCCGCGCCACGAAATGCGGCTTCGAGTTCCTGGATGATCTTGCCGTTGCCGCGCACGGGACCGTCGAGGCGCTGCAGGTTGCAGTTGACCACCCAAATGAGATTATCAAGCCCCTCGCGGGAAGCCAACGTGAGCGCGCCAAGCGTCTCCGGCTCGTCGCTCTCGCCGTCACCCACAAAACACCAGATCTTCGACTCTTCGCCTTGAACCAAACCGCGCGCCCGCAGATAACGACTGAAGCGCGCTTGATAAATCGACATGATCGGGCCCAGCCCCATCGACACAGTCGGGAACTGCCAGAAATCCGGCATCAGGTACGGATGTGGATACGAGGAAAGACCGCCGCCTTCGGCCAGTTCCTGGCGGAAATGCTGCAAATGATGTTCGTCGAGCCGGCGTTCGAGAAACGCGCGCGCGTAGTTGCCCGGTGACGCGTGGCCCTGGAAGTACACGAGATCGGCGGGCCGATTGCCGTCACCGCCGTGAAAGAAATGGTTGAAGCCGACTTCGTACAACGTGGCGCACGACGCATACGTCGAGATGTGGCCGCCGAGCCCGGCGTGCTCGCGATTGGCATTGACGACCATCGCCATGGCGTTCCAGCGGGCCAAACTCTTGATTCGCCGCTCCAACTCGCGATTGCCCGGGTAGGGAGGCTCGTCCTCGGGCGGAATTGTGTTCACGTATGGCGTGCTGATCGTCGACGGCATCTGGATGCCGGCGTCGCGCAAGCGTTTGTACAGCTTGCTCAAAATCAGGGGGGCCTGGTCTGTTCCCTGAATTTTCAGGAAATATTCCAGGATGAACTCCAGCGAATCCAGCGACCGCTGGTCTTCGCGTCCGTTCCGGTTCTGCGCCGACTCGCGCGGTTGTTCCAGCCGACCTGACGAAGCCATAGTTTGTTGTTGTTCTTTCGGTTCCACTCTCACAATGTTACCCGAGCAACCAGTGGATAATAGTCCTTTTCTGACCACAATCCAAGCGCCATGAAATACTTAGACCGAACCCTCCGCACTGCGCAAGAGAATCTCGCGTGTGACGAGGCGTTGCTCGATGGGTGCGAGGAAGGCGATCCCGACGAAATCCTCCGCTTCTGGGAACCTCGCCAGCACTTCGTGGTGCTCGGTTACTCAAATAAAGCGCGCGCCGAAGTGAATCTCGATGCCTGCCAGGCGCTTGGGATTCCCGTGTTGCGCCGGTGCAGCGGGGGCGGGACGGTGTTGCAGGGGCCGGGCTGCCTCAATTACGCCCTTATCTTGAGGATTCGCGAGGGGTCGGCCATGGAGAATATCACCGAAGCCAATGCTTTCATCATGAACCGCAACCGCAATGCGCTCAACTCCCTGCTCGACGGCCCGGTTCTCATCCAGGGCCACACGGACCTCACGTTGCATGGACTCAAGTGTTCCGGCAACTCCCAGCGCCGCCGACGTCGGTTCCTCTTGTTCCACGGCTCGTTCCTGCTCCATCTCGATCTCGCGCTCGTCGAACAAGTGCTCCGGTTGCCCTCGAAACAGCCGTCGTACCGTCGCAACCGGGCCCACAAGGATTTTCTCACAAATCTGCCCCTCAAGGCGGATGCTGTGAAAGAAGCGATGAAACAGGTTTGGGACGCAACCGACGTGCTTGAAGAGGTCCCCGAAGAGCGGATTGAGTGCCTGGTGCACGAAAAGTACGCCCGGGATGAGTGGAATCTGAAATTCTGAACTGCGCCTGTTGCAGCGGGCGCTCGCACGCGGTAGAATTGTCCCATGAAAATCCCCGGTCTTCGCAGTCCACATGAAATGGTTGGTGGTTTGGTTCATTTCGGGCGGATGCTCGACAAGATCAAGCTTCACGCGCAGGGCAAGCTGCCCGCGGATTACCATCCGGCGCTGGGCGGTGGGTTCGATGGACGCTGTTGCGCTTTCCTCGGTGTGAAATATGAAGATGTCAAAGCGCGGGTGAAGCTCGGCGGCGAAGATCAGGAGATCCTCGAATGGTGTTTCGCCAAGGGCCGCAGACCGTCACCAGAAGAAATCGACGTGTGGAGCAGTTACCTGCGCAAACGCGGCTGGCGTGACGATGCGAGCAAACGCCTCACCGAACGCAAGAAGGAATTTGGGATTGTCCATCGTGATGACATTCAGTGTTTCTTCGACCTGCTCGACGCCGACGAAGGCCGAGAAGTGCGGACGCAGTGGTAAGGCCAAGCTGCTGGAAGCCCGGGTGGACATGGGGGAAGCGCATCTGTTAGTATCCATGCCGCAACTGGCTGGCAGACATGAAAGTTCTCTATCTCGATTGTTTTGCGGGGATTAGCGGCGATATGTTTCTCGGCGCGCTCCTTGATCTGGGCGTGTCGGAAGACGGTCTGCGCGCGGAGTTGTCGAAACTCCAACTACCCGGGTATCAGATTTCGTCACGCCGAGTGATCAAGCAGAACATCTCCGCTACCAAGTTTGATGTGGTTACGATGATCGAGTCGGCGCTTCATAGAAGCGCCGCTACAACGCATCATGAACACCGAGGGTACTCTGAAATCATCGCCATGATTGAGAAGAGCGGGCTGTCGTCGGTGGTGAAGGAGCGGGCCCAGCGTGTGTTTCGCCGGATTGGTGAAGCGGAAGCGAATATTCACGGAATCTCGTTGGGAAAAGTCCACTTCCACGAAATCGGCGCGGTGGATTCGATTGTGGACATTGTCGGCGCGTGCATCGCGGTCGAGGCGCTGGGCGTGAACGAAATCCAGGCGTCGCCGCCGCGGCTCGGTTCGGGGTTCGTCGAGACGGCGCATGGCCGGTTTCCCGTGCCCGCACCGGCCACGTTGGAATTGTTGAAAGGAATTCCCGTGCAATCGTCGTCGGACCCCGTCGAATTGGTGACGCCGACGGGCGCGGCGTTGCTGGCGGAATTCTGCGCGAAGTTCGGCCCGATGCCGGCAATGAGCATTGAGAAGATCGGTTACGGGGCCGGGTCGCGCGACCTGGACAAAGCGCCGAATGTCCTGCGCGCCGTGCTGGGACAATCGGCTGGGGACAACCGACGCTACACCGAAGCCGATACGGTGGCCGTGATCGAAACGAACATTGATGACATGAATCCGCAGTTGTTCGGCGACGTGATGGAGCAAGTGCTGGCGGCGGGCGCGTTGGACGTGTTCCTGACGCCCGTGCAGATGAAAAAGAACCGGCCCGGTACCCTGCTGACGGTGCTGTGTGAGCGGAATAGTGTCGATGCGCTGGCCGAACTGCTGCTCACGCACACGACGAGCTTCGGCGTGCGCGTGCATGAAGCGCAACGACGCAAGCTCGCCCGGGAAATGGTGACGGTGAAAACGAAGTTTGGCGATATTGAGGTGAAAATCGGGCGATTGGGTGGTAAAATTGTTCAGCGGTCGCCGGAATTCGATTCGTGCCAGCAAGCAGCGGCGCGGTGTAGTGTTGGCGTGAAGGATGTCTATAATGAGGCGGCGCGTGTCGCGGGGGAAACGTTATGATCGATAAACAGTTGCTCGATGTGCTGGCGTGCCCAAAGTGCAAGGCGGACGTCACACTCGAAGGCGAGAAACTCATTTGTCAGAATCCGCAGTGCGGTTTGCGGTACCCGATTCGTGACGGGATTCCCGTGATGTTGATCGACGAGGCCGAAAAACTACAGGGAAGATGAGCCAACCCACCCTCTCGATCATCGTTCCCGCGTGGAACGAGGAAAAATACATTGGGCGGGCGATTGATTCGCTGAAGCACGCCGCGGAGGTATACAGGCGCGAGCGCGGCTGCGAAGCGGAGATTATCGCGGTCGACAACAACAGCCAGGACCGCACGGGGGCGGTCGCGCGCGAGCACGGCGCGCAGGTCGTGGTCGAGCCGGTCAACAACATTGGCAAGGCGCGCAACGCGGGCGTGAAGGCGGCGCGGGGCAAGCACATCGCGTTTTGCGACGCAGACAACCAGGTCACCGAGAACCTCCTCGTGTTGATCCACGATCACCTGGAAGATCCGAAGATCGCGGGTGGCGGGACGTGGATCGAACCCGAGCGGCGCAATTTCAAGATCAGCTTTTTTTATTTGTTGTGGGGCATTTACGTTCGTGGGAGCGGCGTGGGCGTGGGGATGATGCATTGCCGCAAGGCGGACTTCGAGACATTTGGGGGATTCGACGAATCGATCTACGCCGCCGAGGACGTGCAGCTCGCCTACGATTTGAAAAGGATCGGCAAACCGCGCGGCCAGAAATTCGAGTTGATCAAGAAGGGCTGGGTCATCACGTCGACGCGCAAGATCGACCAGACATCGCTGTTCACGATGATCACGAAGCTTGTCGGATTTGGGTTTGGATTGCAGAAGAAAATTCGCAGCAAGGAGTACTGCGAACACTGGTACGAGAAGGCGGCGCGCTAGGTCTTGGCGCAGGCTAAAGCCTGCGGCCACGGGTTTTGTCAGGGCTCTACGTCTTTTGCTCCGGCACATCCACCAAGTACACCGCGCCGTTCTCAATGACCAAGGGTAGCCGCTCCAACGATTTGCCCTGGCCCGGGCCGCCGACGCATTTGCCCGCGTGAGGCTCGTAGACGGATCCGTGGGTCTTGCAAACGAAGAGCCTGGCGTCGCAAGTAAAGAAATCGTTGTCGTCCAGGTCCAGGGTGATGGGGAGATGCACGCAGCGGTTCACGAACGCGACGAACTCGCCCTGGACATTCGCCAGGAACGCCTCGGTTGTTTGACCACGCAGTTCGACGGTAAACTTCTTCGTCGCGCCCGGCGACAATTCGTCCACGTGTGCCAGCAACATCCTGCGCCCATTCACACGGTCAGCTTAGGCGGCACGGTGAGCTTTGACAAAGGTTTTATGGCGGAGGGAGGCGGAGAGAAAGCGCCGAGGCCGTTGACCGGCGCGGACTTCCTTCCGTCACCGGGTGATCGAAATTAGAGATTGAAAGGGTCAGGGCTTTCAAAATAGATTCCAAATCACCCGATATGAAACGATACTTTCTCATCGCGATACCGTGTTTCATGCTCCCGCTGGCGGCTTTTGCCACGGATACCCAGTCCGCCGATAAAAGTGGTTATACACTTCTTACTCCGGTGCCGAGTGACCAGATGCGGCCATTATCTTCGGAGACATACGATGAAGTGATGGATGCCCGCACCCTGGATGCCGGTCATTACCAGGTTGAAGGAGATTTCATCAATTACTACTATAATTCCTCGACCCCTTCCACCTATGACCGAGACGAATACGCCTGGGAACCGCGAATTACAGTGGGGTTGTTGAACAATCTCGATTTTTATGTCCGTCCGTCATTCGAGATCCGGGAGCATTATGACCGGAATAGCTCCAGTGAGTTTGGGCATATCACCACCGGAGTAAAACTCAATCTCCTCGGTGATGATAGCGGGATGTTTGCGGTGGCGGTTAAGCCTTATGTCTCCATTCCTACGAGTCGCGGCGATGGGTTTGGGGGCGGCGGCGTGTTGGGGGGCGGCGACGTGGCGCTGCTGGTGCGATTGCCCTGGGAACTGTCGGTGAAGGTCGATTCGGAAGTTTACGTGGCCGAGAACAATGGCGACGGGCATTTTGCCGGTTTTTACAATGCGGCGAGCATCAACAAAACTCTTTGTTCCAAGGCCGACGCTTACGGTTATTTCAATTCCACCGTAACGTCCGACCCAGCCCAGACATGGTATGGCTACGCCGGCTTTGGGTTGGAATATAATTTCACCCGCAACCTGCAAGTGTTCGCCGGAATTGGGTTCGGCGTGACGTCAGCGGATTGGGTGTGGGGACAGACACGGGCCTATGATTACAACCCGCGCGCCGGTTTTGTCTGGCGGTTTTAAGGGAAACGCGATTGGGGACGAGTGTTTGCTGACGGATGTGGAAACTGGAAAGCGCTGAGGCCGTTGACCAGTGCGCCGTCGCAGTCGCAGATCTGCGCTGCGAAGTCTCGTTCGGGCAACCGGATCTTCATGTTTGCTTTCGGAACCAATGGACGAACCGCTCAATTCCGTCCTCGATGGCTACTCGCGGGTTGTACCCGAGCAATCTCTTCGCCTTCGAAATGTCAGCGTAGGTGAGAGGCACGTCGCCGGGCTGCATCGGCAGGCGTTTAATCGTCGCGGGCTTGCCGAGCGTTTTCTCGATCAGCGCCACCAGCTCGCGCAATTCGACCGTACGCGACTCGCCGAGGTTGATGATCTCGTAGCCGAGCTTGCGGTCGAGCGACGCGATGACGCCTTGAAGGATGTCGTCGATGTATGTGTAATCGCGTGCCGTTGTGCCGTCGCCGAACAATTCGATCGGTTTCCCCTCCGAAATGGCTCGCGTGAATCCATGGATCGCCAGATCCGGACGCTGACGTGGGCCATACACGGTGAAAAAACGCAGGCAAACGATGTCGCAACCGTAGAGGTGATGGTAGGCGTGGCAGAGCGCCTCTCCCGCCAGCTTGGTCGCCGCGTAGGGTGATAGGGGCTGCTGCGCCAGATCAGATTCACGGAACGGCACCTTCTGGGCCGCGCCATACACGCTCGAAGATGACCCAAAAATAAACTTCCTAATGCCGCACTCGCGTACCCATTCCAACAGGTTCTGTGTCCCCATCACATTGACGTCGGTGTACAGGCGCGGCTGATCCAATGACGGGCGCACCCCCGCGCGCGCCGCAAGATGGACGACGGCGTCGAACGTCGAACTACGAAACAACCTCCTTTGGTCCCCACGAACGTCGGACTCGATGATGCATACGCGCTTGGCAAAACTGGCGACGTTACGGCGCTTTACCGATGGGTCGTAAAAATCATTGAAGTCGTCGAGCACGGTAACTTCGTCACCCCGCGCGAGCAGTGCCTCCACCACGTGCGACCCGATAAAGCCCGCTCCACCTGTGACCAAGACGTTCATTGCGTTCCCCGGTTGGATGCCCACGTCAGCCACTCGCTCAACACAATCAACGTCCACAGTGCGCGCGCATGATTGTCGCGACACTGGCGGTGCTCCTCCAGCAGCTCCAGAGCCGTGCGCCGATCCACACCCACTTCGCCCAGCAGCTCGGAGCGCAGCCGCGATTCGGCCCACTCGTGCAGCGGGCCTCGCAGCCAGCCCGCGAGCGGCACAGAGAGTCCGCGCTTCTTGCGATACACAATCGACGACGGCAAATACCGGAGCGCATACCGCTTCAGAAACACCTTCGTCCTCACCCCCCTGACGCGTTCGGCGGGCGGCAATGTCGCCGCGAACTCCATCACCGCCTGATCGAGAAACGGAGCGCGCAATTCCAGCGCCCAGCGCATGCTGGCGCGGTCAGCCTTGGTTAAGAGACCTTCGGCCAGCGATGTCTCCAGGTCGTTTTGCTGTGCGGCGTCCAGCAGCGCTTCCCGCGAAGGGCCGACGAGCTGCTGCGGCATCTTGTCGATGCCCAGCCGCCGCAGCAGTGCTGGCGAGATGTTCGATGTCCACAGCCGGTGGCGGGCGAGGCCCTCGATTTCCGCGCCCTGCACGAATTTCTTTAACACGAACGAGAGTGTCACCTTCTTGTCGCTGGGCGGCCACGCTCCGATGACGCGTTGAATCACCTGCTTCAGAGGACGGGGAAGTCGAGCATAGGACTCGGCGACTTGCGCGCCGATGTAGGTTGGATATCCGCCAAACAACTCGTCACCGCCCTCCCCCACCAAGGCGAGCTTCACGTCCTGCGCCGCGCGGCGCGCCAGCAGCGCGGTTGGGATCCATGCCGGATCAGCCAGAGGTTCGCCAACCAGACCGACCAACTCGTGGATGCCGTCGCGGAACGCCTCCGGGCGCACCCACACTGGAACCGCTTCGATCCCCAGCAGTTTGGCCACGCGCTCCGCGAAATGCCCCTCGTCATAGGACGCTTCGCTGAAGCGCAGCGTATAGGCCTTCAGTTTGTAATCGGGACGCACCCGACGGGCCATCGCGGCCACCAGAGATGAATCGACGCCACCGCTTAGAAACACGCCGTACGGCACGTCCACATCGCTTTGCCGCCGCACCGATTCACGGAATACGCGGTCAAAATCGTCCACCGAAGGAGGGTGTTTCGGCGTCGTTGCGATGTTCCATCGCCAATAACGTCGATGTCGCATGCCTTGCGCGTCGATCGTCACGACTTCGGCCGGCGCAAGCTTCCGGATTTCGCGGAAAGGAGTTGTGGGCGCGACGAAACAGCCGAATTGCAGATAACCGCTGATGGCTGGGCGGTCGAAGCTGAGTGGAAGCGCGTTGTCGGATGCGAGCGCAGCGATCTCGGTTGCGAAACGCACGGCACCGTCCTGCCTGGCAAAAAACAGCGACCGCTCCCCTGCCCGATCTCGCGCCAGGACCACGCGTTTCTGCTTCGGGTCCCAGACGGCGACCGCGAACGCCCCCACCAAGCGCTCGACAAACGCATCGCCCAACTCCAGATACAAACCCGGGATCACGGCGATGTCCGTCGCCAGCTCGATGCGGCGGCCCCGCGTCTCCAACCACGCGCGCAACTCCTGATGATTGTCGATCTCGCCATTACAGACAACCATCACGCCGCTGTCACGATCGACGATGGGCTGTTTGCCAGATTGTATCCCGCGGATGGCCAGCCGTGTCGCGCCCAGCACGGCCGAACTGCTGTTCCGCTGGCCCGACTCATCCGGCCCCCGGTGGGCCAGGGCTTCGACCATTGTGCTGACGCGCCCGTTTACTGCGTCACGATCGAAGGTGTCCCGAAACGAAGCGATACCGCACACGCCGCACATCTTATGGTCCTTTCGGCGCGGGGAGCAGTGCGGCCCACCACCCGGGTGCCAGTTCCGTCGAAGCGACGCCAACCCCGGCCGCAAGGGCGTCCAGCCTTTCCCGTCCGTTCTCCTGGGCAATCAGATAGACGGATCGGCCCTGACCTTTCAGCCAGCGATCGAAATCGGTCGCCGGCACAAGCGGAGACGGCCAGGGTTTGGTTCTTTTGAGCATAAACATAATATAATTGCTGGTGAGTTCTCTACCATCGTCGCTGACCACGGTCACGCACCGTTTGAGATAAAATGGCAGACCCGTGGGGAAGCATTCCAGACAGACGATCTCGGCTTGTGGCGGCAGCGCCGGGATTCTGCTGGCGAGCGCATGGGTGGACTTCGCCTCGGCGTAGCGCGCCAAGCCGTCGGCGCACACCACCACCGCCACGCAGGGCAACAGCACGAATGTGGCGAATGCCAACCGCATATTGCCCCTGACGCAAGCGGCCCCTGCCATCAGCGCAACGGCGGCAAGCGCGCCCGCGGCGAGCCAATACGTCGGCTCGTGCCACGCGAATCGCTTGCTGCCGGCGCTGGCAAGCCAGGGGATTTCGTCGGGCCTGAGCGCCACGGCGGCCAACACGCCGGCCCCGAGTGCGCTGGCCACTGCCAGGCCGATTGTCCCGCGCGACACGATGGCCGTTGCCCGTCGATTGCCGCCACGGATGGCCACGGCAAACACACGCGCCGTGAGCGCGCCGAGGGCCACAATGACGGTCAAGATATAATCGGCCCTTTTCGACTTCGAGATGGAAAAGAAGACCAGCATCACGATGGACCAGATAATGAAGAGACGGTCGGCTCGCGCCCACCGCGATCGCGAGCGCCACGCGGCCACGATTGACTCGGGCAACAACACACTCCAGGCAAAGCAACCGCCGAGGATCCACGGAAGATAATAGTAAATCGGCCCGGTGCGCTGAAACGCCGGCGTGGTGTACCGACGAAACGATTCCTCGATGATGCCGTAGTAGGCAAAGTCGTGGTAGTGATACGTTACTCCGAAGAACCACGGCAATGTGACGACAAAGAAAGCGACCACATTCCAGGGGGCGAGGAGACGTTTCCAGGCGTCACGCCGGCCATCGACCCCGTTGAAGACGCCCAACACGAGCACCGGCAGAATAAACCCGACAGGGCCCTTGACCAGTGTGGCGAATGCGGATGAGATTGCGCCCACCAAATACCAACGGCTTCTCGACTGACCCTGTTTTTCTTCGGCGATGTAGCCGGCGAAGATCGCGCCGCACAGGAAGAAGGACAGGACCATGTCAAAAATAACGAGCCGGCAGAAGGCAACGTACAACGGAGACGTCCCGACGATCATCACGGCCAGAGCCGCCGTACGCGCATCGTATGCGCCGCGACAAAAACGAAACAGCATCACCAACAACGCGAAACCAAAGACGGCCGATGGCAACCGCGCCGCCGCGCTTGATTCACCGAACACGGAAAAGCACAGTCCGACAACCTTGAAGAAGAACGCTGGCTTGTCCAGATAGGGCAAGCCGTTGTAGGTGGGAATCAGCCAACTGCCCGACTGCTCCATTTCCCGCGCCACTTCGGCGTTGCGCTCCTCGTCCGGTTTCATGAGCGAAAGTTTGCCCAGCCCGGCAAAAACCATGAACGCGCTGAGGGCAAACGCGAGAAACACGAGACTGCGGCCTGCGGTATCGTACTTGGCAGCGCTTTCCATATCTGGTAGACAACATTAAACATCGGTACAGCGACTGGTAGCAAGCGTTTAGCGGCACACGGCAGAAATTGAAATGAGCCCAGACCCGGAGATTAGCGTGGTGACCCCCTGCTGGAACGAGCGGGACAATCTGGGTCCGTTGACGGAGGCCATTTGCCGGGCGCTCGATCCGCTTCATCGATCCTATGAGATCGTCATCGTCGATGACTGCAGCGCGGACGGCAGCTGGGACTCGATTCTGGAACTTGGCCGCCGTGATTCGCGGATTCGCGGCGTGCGGTTCGAGCACAACTGCGGGCAATCCGCGGCGCTATGGGCGGGCATCCAAGCGGCGCGCGGCCGCATCCTGGTGACAATCGATGCCGACATGCAAAATCCCCCATCGGAGATCCCGCGGCTGCTCGAAGCGCTGGCGGGGGCCGACTGCGTCTGCGGGAGCCGCGTGGCCGCCCGGGCCCGGGGCGACAGTTGGCTGCGCCGGGCCTCGTCGCGGATTGCGAACTGGGTACGCAACAAGGTGTCCGGCGAAACGATCAGCGACGCGGGTTGTTGTTATCGCGCGTTTCGGCGCGAATGCGTCGAGCGGGTGAGGTTTTTCAAGGGAGGGCATCGGTTTCTACCGACGCTGATCAAGATGGAGGGATTTAGCGTTGTCGAAGTCCCCGTGGACCATCATCCACGGCATACGGGCAAGTCGCATTACGGGGTGTGGAACCGTTTGTTCAAGTCGTCCAGCGATTTGTTGGCGGTGCGATGGATGAAACGGCGCACCATACGCTACAACGTCGTTGACACCGTCAATTAGGCATTGGGCGCACCTTCATCAGTCGCCCGCGCATTTACTGAAGGCTCTGCCGTAGTTGTGCGTACAGCCGGACCTCGTCGCCGAGTGTGACGACGGGCGCGGCATTGGTGCTTCCCTCGGCCACGACCCAACCCGGGTTGTCTTGGGCGAAACCGCCGCCGGGTTTGACGCACACGTACACGCCCCACAGGCACAATGCGGGCCCGACGTGAAGCGGAACGCGAACCGCCATGTAGGGTGCGCTTGTCCCACGAGTCCGCACGACGACCGTCGAACCCATGCCCACACTAAACTGCGAGGGTGGTTCGACCCTCAAGCCATAGGCCACCGGGGCTTTATCCGTTGTCGGCGTATAGAACGGCGGGGCGTTGGCGTCGGCCATGGCATCGGCGATGCAGAGGGTTGCTTCGCGAACGAGATTGCTGACCACATCCGGGCTGAGATGGGGTACTGTCGCCTGCAGGGCGGCTGGCCCCTTGTCGTCGCATCGGTCGTGGTTGCAACCAAAGAAAGTCGCCGCCACCAACAGCGCCGCGGCACCGCCCAGAGCACCTCTCATGTGGCGTCTCCCCAAGCGGCGTCGTGGCCGTCGGCTTCTCCTGGCATGGGCATTTGGACTCTCATTGCTGTCGGTATCAGTACATCTTCACCGGCGGACTTCAAGTCTGATGCGGGGGGGAGAGAATCCAGGAGTCAGAATTCAGGAGTCAGGAGGCGGACGATGTGCTAGGCAGCTTCATTTGGGATGGCAGCAAAGAATGCACGGACTTTGACGGGGTCAAGTTGGTCGTTGGTGCGGACGCCGCTGCACAGGTCGAGGCCGAACGGCTCAACAGCGGCGATGGCGTCAGCGACATTGGCCGGACTGAGACCACCTGCGAGAAAGAGCGGCTTGCCAATGGCGTCGCGAATGCGTCGACTCAGTGTCCAGTCGTGAGTGCGCCCGGTGCCGCCAAGCTCCTTGACGGCGAGACTCGGGTTGCCGGAGTCGAGCAATAGAGCGTCCACGTGCTCCGCGGCCGCGAGCGCGTAATCCACCGAGGTGGAGTCGGTCACATGGACGACCTGGACCAGAGCGATGCCGGGCAACTCGTCACGGAGGCGGGGATAAACGGTGGCGGGCAAATGGTCGCAAAGCTGAAGTGTGTTCGTGCGGCAGCGGCGCTGCTGCGCGATGATGGTCTCTGGTGAGTGTTCACTGGTGAGAAGGAACGTGGCAATCGGCGGAGGCACGGTGGCGGCAATCCGCGCAATTACGTCCTCGGAAATGACGCCCGGGCCACTGGGCATCGCGGAAACGAGTCCCAAGGCGGAAGCTCCGCAGGCAATTGCCAGTGCCGCCTCTGCGGGAGACTTGATGCAGCAGATTTTTACTCGTGGATGTGTTTGCACAACATGTGTTGGAGCCGTCTATTCCCTCCACGCCGGTCAGGTGTGGGACCCATTACACCCTTGATGGGGCGCTGAGGGAAGCACAAAAAGGCGCGATGCGGTGGAGGATTGGCGAACCGCTCTCAGCATATCTGCATCCATAAATCGGGACTCCTATCACAGACCAGCGCGGTTCGCACTTGAATTCTTCCATCGGGACAACACGGATTGCGCGATTTCGGGTGTGCGTGCACGACAGAGACCCCTCGACGAGCTCGGGGTGACAACCGGGGGCGACAATGCGGCGCGATTAGCGGTAGACGCACGGGTATTCGGCGAGGTTGGCGAGGGAGTCGAGGTCGGGGTCGACGTCGAGGTTTGGACGGCACCCACCCCTGGCCCCTCCGTGGAGGGGAGCGGACAGGCGGAGGCGGTGGGGGACGGGAGGCGGGGCCGGTTTCCTTTCGGCGCGAGGGAAGCCGTTGGTCTGCCTGGGTGACGCCCTGCGGATTGGACGCGGAAAGACGTGCGAGAGACCCCTCGGCGTGCTCGGGGTGACACCGTGGGGAGGAAGAGCGACCGAAGCACGCCCTACCAGCGACGGGCGACAGACCGCGCTTTGCGAGAGCGATATTTGGCTTGACTGGAGTATCGGTAGTCAGATATGCTGGGTGGTTGGGAGAGTTCTTTGAAAAGTGAAGATGGCGTCAGGGATGGCGAAGACGCGATGGGTTGGCTTGAGTGCGAGCCTGTGGCGCGGGTGGGTTGTGTCCACAGAGTAGGGAAGTTGGGTGCGGG